>JAFGGB010000074.1 GCA_016930775.1 Deltaproteobacteria bacterium | reverse complement strand
TAATTACTGGCGGGGTCGATGGGACTCGAACCCACGGCCTCCGGCGTGACAGGCCGGCGTTATAACCGACTTAACTACGACCCCGCATTTTGCCCATGGTAGGCGGAACAGGACTTGAACCTGTGACATCCACGGTGTAAACGTGGCGCTCTCCCAGCTGAGCTATCCGCCCACGTTTCTCGCTACACCGTTCAGCGTTGTGGAAACTAAACAAAAACGCTCAACTTGTCAAGCACAAAAGTGACGTGTTCAGGCGTGGTGCGCCACCTGTTGAATATCCTGAATACCGCTGCATTCACTGCTTCGATCTTCCGATATCATGGCATATTGGAGAACTTCATCCATGTTTTCCACAAAGCGTATAGTGAGTTCTTTCATGACATTATGCGGGATATCGACTAGGTCTTTCTTGTTATCCCGTGAAATAATAACCGTTCTGATGTTGCCCCGGTGAGCCGCCAGGAGTTTTTCTTTAAGACCTCCGATAGGGAGGATTCTGCCCCTGAGGGTTATTTCGCCGGTCATTGCGAGATCGCTTCTTACTTTTCTCTTAAGAAAAGCTGAGGCAATGGATGTGGCGATGGCTATGCCTGCTGAGGGTCCGTCTTTCGGTATCGCACCCTCTGGTACATGAATATGGACATCCAATTCTTTGAAGAAATTGATGTCAAGTCCAAGCATATCTGCCCGGGACCTCACGTATGTAATGGCTGCCTGTGCAGATTCCTGCATTACGTCGCCAAGCTTGCCCGTAAGTATCGTTTTGCCCGAACCCTTGAGAACGGTAGCCTCGATATTCAACAACTCTCCACCAACTTCGGTCCAGGCAAGACCCACTGTCAGCCCTATCCGGTCTTCCGTTTCCTTTTCTCCGAAACGATACTTGGCAACGCCGAGATATTTTTCGATGGACTTCGCCGTTATCTTTATTCTTGAAGAATCTCCATCTGTTACGATTTTACGGGCCAGTTTACGGCAGATCGATGCAATTTCCCTTTCAAGATTCCGAACTCCCGCTTCCCGAGTAAATTGCCGAATGATTTCCAGAAGCGCACCCTTGCTGAAGCTGATTTCCTTGCCCTTGAGACCGTTTGTTTCCAGTTCCTTCTGTACAAGATATTTCAGCCCTATGTTCAGTTTCTCCTCCTCTGTATATCCCGCGATCCTGATCACTTCCATCCTGTCGAGGAGCGGCGCCGGTATGGTCTGAATTACATTTGCCGTCGTGATAAACATGATATCCGAGAGGTCATAGTCTACTTCAAGGTAATTGTCGTTGAATGCGACATTTTGTTCCGGATCAAGAACTTCCAGTAGTGCCGAGGCAGGATCGCCGCGGAAATCGGAACTCAGTTTGTCGATCTCGTCAAGGCAGAATACGGGATTGTTCGAACCTGCTTTCTTCAATAACTGGATGATTCTGCCAGGTAGCGCTCCGATATAGGTCCTGCGGTGACCACGGATCTCCGCTTCGTCACGAAGACCTCCCAGAGAAAGTCTCACAAACTTCCGGTTCGTAGCCCGGGCAATTGACTTCGCTATTGAAGTTTTACCTACACCGGGAGGCCCGACGAGGCAGAGGATAGATCCTTTCCTCTTTTCCGACAGGATTTGAACGGCCAGATACTCGAGTATTCGCTCTTTGACCTTCTTTAAACCATAATGGTCTTCTTCAAGAATCTTTTCCGATTTTCTGAGATCCTTCTCATCGTCTGTTTTGTCATGCCACGGCAGCCCAAGAATCCAATCTATGTAATTTCTTACGACAGTGGCTTCCGCTGACATGGGCGCCATCAGTTTGAGCTTTTTTATTTCGTGTTCAACTTTTTTTCGGCCTTCGTCCGAGAGTTTCTTTTGTTTCAGTTTCTTTTCGAGTTCATTTATCTCATTCCTGAAACTGTCGTCTTCGCCCATCTCCTTTTGAATCGCCCGCATCTGCTCGTTCAGATAGTAATCCTTCTGAGTCTTTTCCATCTGCTTTTTGACACGGCGCTTTATGCGGCTTTCAACTTCAAGAATCTCCAGCTCGGCGATCATGAGACCGTATACTTTTTCCAACCGTTCATTCACGTCGAATATTTCAAGGACCTTCTGCTTCTCGTCCAGTTTAACGCCCAAGTGAGATGCAACGGTATCGGCCAGACGGCCGGGATCTTCTATGGACTGGAGCGATGATAGGATTTCAGGAGGAATCTTCTTTGAAAGCTTCGAATACTTATCGAGAGCCTGGGATATATTCCGGATTATGGCCTCTTGTGTGACGGATGTCAGACTTTCCGGAATGTCCCCGATTTCTTCGACACCGACCATAAAAACTTCGTCGCTTGAAAGGTAATCTTTTATGATCCCCCTTGTTTTTCCTTCCACGAGGACCTTCACGGTGTTATCCGGCAGCCGGAGAAGCTGGATGATGGAACCTATGGTCCCCACACTGTAGATATCAGTCTCTCCGGGATCGTCTATCTCAGCGCTCTTCTGCGCGGCAAGAAAAATGGCAGATTCCGATTTCATGGCCGCTTCGAGCGCGTTGATGGATTTTGTACGCCCAACGAAGAGCGGTACTATCATATGGGGAAATACCACCACATCCCTGAGAGGAAGCAGGGGAATGATGCTTTTTCCCGTCTTATCATCTCTGTCTCTATTGAAAGTCAGCATTTTTACTTTAACCTTATGGATTCAAGTTGATCTTGGATTTCTTCACATTTTTCATTCCCGCCTTCGTAGAGAAGGATGGGCTTTTCACCTTTTACTGTAACATCTTCATTTATCAAACATTCTTTTACATCGCGGGCAGAGGGAATCTCATACATAATGTCGAGCATTATGTGTTCGAGGATCGCCCTGAGTCCACGCGCCCCTGCTTTGCGTTCGACGGCCATACGCGCTATGGACTTGAGAGACTCTTCCGTAAAGGTAAGATTCACATCCTCAATCTCGAACATCTTCTGATATTGTTTGATTATGGAATTCTTCGGTTCAACGAGGATTCGCACAAGATCCGATTCTTCGAGATCGTTAAGGGTCGCGACAACGGGCAGCCGGCCGATGAATTCAGGGATGAGCCCGTATTTCAGAAAATCCTCTGTTCTTACTTCTGCAAGTACCTCTCCGATATTTCTTTTTTTCTTGCTTTTAATATCCGCTCCGAATCCCAGTGCATTGGCGCCGAGACGGCGCTGAATTATGTCGTCGAGCCCGTTAAAGGCGCCGCCGCAGATGAAGAGTATATTCGTAGTGTCTACCTGGATGAATTCCTGTTGCGGATGTTTACGGCCTCCCTTGGGCGGTATGTTCGCTACAGTGCCTTCGATAATTTTCAAGAGAGCCTGCTGCACACCTTCGCCTGAAACATCTCGCGTTATCGATGGATTTCCCGCTTTACGGGATATCTTATCAATTTCGTCGATGTAAACAATGCCGCGAGAGGCTTTCTTAACGTCATAATCGGCGTTCTGGAGAAGACTGAGGATTATGTTCTCTACATCCTCTCCCACGTAACCCGCCTCTGTTAGTGTTGTTGCGTCTGCTATGGTAAAGGGAACGTTAAGAAATTTTGCGAGAGTCTGTGCAAGAAGGGTCTTGCCCGAACCTGTAGGACCGACGAGCAGTATATTGCTCTTCTGAAGTTCCACACCGTCACTCTCAACAGTCGAAAAAACACGTTTGTAGTGATTATAGACTGCAACGGAAAGTATCTTTTTCGTTCGATCCTGACCGATTACATACTGATCGAGGAAATGCTTTATTTCCTTCGGCTCCGGCATATCGCCACCGGCATCCGCACAATCCTTTATATCGCCGTCTTCCTCGATTATGCACCGGCATAATTCGATGCACTCATCGCAGATATAGGCGGTCGGTCCTGCTACGAGTTTTTTTACTTCATTCTGATTTTTACCGCAGAATGAGCATATTAACGTCGACCTTTCGCCGTTCTTGCTGGTGGTCATGAAGCTTTTTTCTCCTTTATATTCACTGCGTCCTTGCTCTTTATCACCTCATCGATCAGTCCGTACTCCTTTGCCTGTTCACTCGTCATAAAATAATCCCGGTCCGTGTCCTTCTCGATTTTCTTCTCGGGCTGACTTGTGTGGTTAGCAAGGATGCGGTTCAATTCCTTTTTTAACCTGAGCATCTCTTGGGCCTGGATTCCTATATCGGATGCTTGGCCTTGGATGCCGCCAAGAGGTTGATGGATCAGGACCCTTGAATGGGGCAATGCAAAACGTCTCCCCTTCTTTCCCGCCGCGAGAAGCAAGGCGCCCATGCTGGCCGCCTGTCCTACGCATACAGTGGCAACAGGAGGACGTATGTACTGCATCGTGTCATATATGGCAAGACCGGCGCTTACTGAACCGCCGGGAGTATTCAGATAAAAGAATATCTCTTTGTCGGGATCGTCCGATTCCAGATACAGCATTTGAGCAATGACAAGGTTCGCAATCTCGTCCGTAACGGCCGATCCGAGAAAAACAATTCTGTCTTTCAGGAGGCGTGAGTAGATGTCAAAGGCCCGTTCTCCCCTGCCGTCCTGTTCGATAACAATGGGAACAAATGTCATGAAGATTCCTCCATCTCAGTAGCGGCGGAAATAGTCACATTAGCCCGTTGCTCGATGAACTCCAGGGCCTTGCGCTCCATCAGTTCCGCCCGGACTCTTGTGCGGAAATTCTCCCTCTCTTCGCTGTCGCTCAGCGTTTCGTAGGATTTGCCATAGTACTTGGCCATTTCTTCAATCCGCTTTTCCACATCGTCATCGTCAACGGTTATGGATTCTTTTCTGGCAATCGCATCAAGGAGGAGTGACGATTTCACCATGAGCATGGCCTGCGACTTGAAGCGTTCTTTTAGTTGGGGAATAAGCTTGCCTGCTTCATCTTGAGACATTCCTTCGGACATCATACGACGTTGTGCATTCATCAGCAATAAGCTCGCCTGCCGATCCACCAGGACAGAAGGAACTTCGAAGTCATTCTTCGCGATGATCTCCTGAATGATGGCATTTTCAAGCTCTGCTTTGACCTTTTGATCCTCTTCGACCTGCAATAATTTTCTAACATCCATCCTGAAATCGTCGACAGTTTCGTATTTCTCGAAATTCTTGATGAAACTATCGTCTAGATCGGGAACTTTTTTAATTCGTATATCTTTCAATGTCACGTGAAATACGGCTTCTTTCCCCTGCGCCTCGGAATCATGAAACTTCTGCGGCACTGAGACAGTCACCGTTTTTGATTCGCCTTTCTTCATACCAAGCAGCTGTTCCCCAAATCCTTCAAAAAACATCTGGGAACCAACATTAAAAAGATAACCCTTTTGCGTCAGTTCCGGCCGCTCTTTCCCCTCGATTGTCCCTACGAAATCGATGAGTGCGAAGTCACCGTCCTGAATGCCTCTATCAGCATTGTCCAAGGCCTCCAAGGTGGCATACATGTTTCGTATCTGATCGGTTCGGGCTTCAACATCGGTATCGGCAATCACAACCTGTCGTTTCGCCAGAGCAATGTTTTCATAATCTTTCGGATCTATTTCGGGTTCCACTTCAACATCCGCCGTGAAGGTGAAACTCTTGTCTTTCTGAATTCCTTCCTGATGAATCACTGGACTGTCGACTACGGCAAGAGATTTCTGTTCCACTGCATCGCTATAATATTTCGTAACGAGATTGGATATCGTCTCCTGCTCGGCTTCTTCGGCGTAAAACCGCTCCAGGTATGGCTTCGGAACGTGTCCCGGTCTGAATCCTCTGACCTTTGCCTTCCTGTTAATCTTTTTGTAAACGATTTCTAACTCTTTAGCAACTTCATCCCATGGAACTTCAACGCTTATTTTCCGTTTTACCTGGCTTACTTCTTCGATGTTTACAGCTGTCGTCGTTGCCAAACCGAATCTCCTTTAATAATGCAACTGGTGCGAGAGAGGGGAGTCGAACCCCTAACCGCATGAGCGGGCTGGATCCTAAGTCCAGTGCGTCTTCCAGTTCCGCCACTCTCGCTCGTTATGAAGCTTGGATCAAATATAGTGACTCACGGGATACTTGTCAACGCGACAATCGCACCGGAGGATTCTCTGCCGTCTTGTGTCTCTTGACATCGTATGTGACTCACCGCCTTAACGCTTCTCATACATATCGACAAAAGCAATAAAAAAAACCGCCCATGGGCGGTTTTTTTTATTGCATGGTCGGGGCGAGAGGATTTGAACCTCCGACCCTCTGAACCCCATTCAGATACGCTACCAGACTGCGCCACGCCCCGACTTTTTTGCATGCTGTGACTACCACCATTGTATAAATTTGTCAACATTCTTGACGGTCCGGAGTTCAGAATTCGATGCCAGTCATCAGAACAAAATCGCTGTTCTAAAAAATATGTGGAGTAACTGCAAATCGTCGATTGAAAATATTTCATCCACTGATGTTTCCGGCATCCTTACGTGTCGTCCCGTTCTATGTCGAGAAAAAAGAACTCCTTGATCTTTTCATAGGTTTTACTCCTAATCTCCGGTAGATTTTTCAGTTCTTCCAAGCTTTCGTACGAGCCGTTCAGTTCACGGTTTGAAAGAATAGCTCCCGCAATAACCGGGCCTATGTGCGGGATGAGAAGAAGTCCTTCATAGGAGACCCTGTTCAGATCAACCGGAAGTCCGAGGGCAAGACGATCGGGCACTGCCATCGAACCAACCAGGATATTGCCGACGCCTTTTCCAGCGTCTACTCGATCACCCGTTTTCAATCGTCTATTACCCTCAGTTGCCGGCAAAATGGCGTTAGTCAACCCGACGGCCTCGAAAAGTTCGGCAACGTCAGCATCTTTTGGAAGGCGAAAAATGCCTTCCTTCGCAACTCCCGTCAATTGAACAGTTATCGTGTCCTTTTCTTCCGCCCAGTATCGTGGAGGGCTTGTCTGTTCGCCTCCGCCGAGATACTTGATAGCATACAACACAATCAAGGCCGCTGCCAGAATCGCAAGTCCAGTCAACTGGCGGACTATTGTTGTGTCGCTTCGATCCTCATCTCTCCTGGTCCAGTCCAAAAGCGTCATGGAGCACCCGCACTGCCAATTCGGTGTATTTATCCTCGATGACACAGGATATCTTTATTTCCGAGGTGCTGATCATCTGTATGTTAATATTTTCTTTTGCAAGAGACTCGAACATCTTCGTCGCCACTCCCGCATGGCTTTTCATGCCGACGCCGACGACTGAAATTTTTGATATTTTCTCGTCATAGACGATTCTTTCAGCGCCGATCTCCCGTGCCACCAAGTCAAGAACCGACCGTACTTCCTTCACATCCTTCTTTCCCACAGTGAAGGTAAGATCCGTGTATCCTTCAATGCTCGCATTCTGTATGATCATATCGACAACAATGCTACGATCGGAAAGAGGAGAAAAAAGTCTCGATGCAACGCCCGGTTTGTCGGGAACACGCACGATCGTTACCTTTGCCTGGTTCTTGTCATAGGTAACACCCGAAACGACTTCCTTTTCCATATCCGAATCCTCCTTCGTAACTAAGGTTCCATCTTCGTAATTAAATGATGACTTGACGTAGACAGGGACTCCATAAATCTTTGCCAGTTCAACGGACCGATGTTGAAGCACCTTGGCGCCGGCGCTTGCCAGTTCCAACATCTCGTCGTATGAAATTTTCTTAAGTTTTCTCGCTTTGTCGTAGATATTGGGATCGGTTGTATAGACGCCGTCTACATCGGTATAGATATCACAGGCATCGGCCTTAAGAGCGGCGGCCACGGCCACTGCGCTCGTATCGGAACCGCCCCGTCCCAAGGTGGTTACATCATTGTTCTTCGTTATTCCCTGGAATCCGGCTATGACTACGATGTGCCCTTTGTTGAGTTCACTCGATATAGCTTCACTATCAATATCAAGTATGCGTGCACTCTTGTGGGTATTGTCAGTATGTATCTTCACCTGAAAGCCCAGCAAGGACGTAGCCTGGTGTCCCATGCTCGTCAGCATCATTGCCATGAGCGTTACCGTTACTTGTTCGCCCGTTGAAACAAGCGAATCATACTCGCGACCATCGGGCTTGCCGTCGGTGGCTTCCATTGCCATGTTTATGAGCCTGTCCGTCTCGCCCGCCATGGCGGAAAGGATCACAACAACCTGGTTCCCCTCTAATTTTGTTGCAATGACTCTTCGAGCAACATTTCGAATCCTTTCCAGATTCGCCACCGAGGTGCCTCCGAATTTTTGTACAATCAGCGCCATTTAGAGAAAACCTCCTCTTTGAAAATCCTCTTGAAGTCTTAATATCATATCAATGTCTCCCTCAATCCTGATCGTCCTGGTTTCCTCTCCGCCGCTATGTGCTAGGTATACAAAGAGCGCCCGTTCCGGAAGAGCCGAGGCAATTTTTTCCGCCCATTCGATTACCGTGACCCCGTCGCTATCAAAATATTCCTCGCAACCGATATCTTCCAGGTCCGTCCAATCTCTCAGGCGATAAATGTCAAAATGATAGAGGTTGAGCCTTCCCGGATATTCGTTCAGCAGCGTGAATGTGGGACTGGTAACATAATATCCTTCATTTATTCCGAGTGCTTTGGCTATGCCGCGGGTAAGACAGGTCTTTCCCGCTCCCAAATCTCCTATCAATGCTATGACGGCGCCTGGTCCTGCATTCCCGCCTATGATAAAACCTACTTCATCCGTATCGTCCGAACTCCGGGAGCGGATGGCGACATCCCCTTTCTCCATGTGCAGACCAAAATCCTCTGTCCCTTTATTGTTGAGCTATTACGACGGCGGCAGCCGTCTTAGTTCCATGGGTCAGGCTCAGGGAAATCTGTCGATAGCCGTGCCTAAAAAAAAGTTCTTTGGCCCCACCGTGCAGCTTAAGCAGGGGTTTCCCTCCCTCATGAGGCGAAACAACTTCAATGTCGATCAAGCGTAACCCCTGTCCGATTCCGACACCCAGAGATTTCATGCAAGCCTCCTTGGCGGCGAATCGAGCTGCCAGATGTTGCGCCGGTCTTTTTTTTGACATGCAGTAACTAAGTTCTCCTTCGGTAAAAATTCTCCCCAGGAAGCGCGCGCCCCAGCTCTCAGAGGCTTTAGATATGCGATCAATCTCAACTATATCGAGACCGATTTCACTCATCGCTATCATCCATCACGATTGCGTCAGTCATCTGAACGACCTTCTTCATGAAGGCAACATCATGAACCCTGACGATGTGAGCGCCATTCATTATCGAAGCGGTCACCGAAGCTGCAGTTCCCTCAATACGTTCCGCCGGAGTTCCGCCGACAATTTCTCCTATGAATCGTTTCCGTGACGGACCAACCAGTATTGGCCTGCCTAAGCTTCTGAATTCATGAAGATATCTAAGCAAGCGAAGGTTGTCCCTTCCGGTCTTTCCGAATCCTATGCCTGGATCGATGATGACCCTTTCCTCTTCAATGCCGGCGCTTATGGCTTTTTTTAATCTCTCGTCCAGAAATTCAATGATATCTTTTCTAAGAGATCCATAGGAAAGATCTCCTTCCTGCATCGTTTCAGGTACGCCTCTCATATGCATCAGGACCACTGCCAGCTTATTCTCTGCGACGACATGCTCCATATTGGCGTCTCTGGTCATCGCAGATATGTCATTGATGATTTCTACACCTTTCCGAGCGGCAGTTTCAGCGACAGAGGCTTTCGTTGTGTCAACCGATAAAGGAACGGACAAACGTCCTGATAGTGCCGATATTACCGGCATTATGCGGGACAATTCCTCCTCTGCTTCAAGAGGTTTCGATCCCGGACGGGAGGATTCTCCTCCTATGTCAATGATATCTGCACCCTCCTCCTCCATCCTGAGTGCGGCCTCAAGCGCTTCAGGCTTTGAAAAGTAAGCGCCGCCGTCTGAAAAAGAATCGGGTGTAACGTTAAGAACGCCCATTATAAGAGTACGTTTTCCGATCAGGATTTCCCTTCTCGGCGTCGAAATCTTTAAAAAACGTTTATGAAGCTTTTCTAAGAGTTGCGTCAGTTCCGACGCCATCGCTCGTAGGCCAAAGGGCTGAAAGACCAGCTTTTCCGCGAGACGCGCAAGCTGCTTAAAAGACCCCATAATGACAGCATCGGTTTCCGATATGCTGCAATCAACCGTTCCCCGGGCGACAGCTACGTCCCCTCCTATTGAGAGCATTTCCTGTTTCAAAATGTTGGCAACCCCGCAAGGAATACCTGATATTTCGATAGCATGGCAACCGATCTTCGGAACCATGGTCTCGACGCCGTATGAGTCGACGCCTATTTCCATGAGCACCTGCCTGGCTTCTTCAGTAGACCGGATGATAATTTCCTTCATCGCCCTAAGCCGTCTATTGCTCTTCTGCCGTTCTTGCCTGAGAATCTTCCTTTGCGCTCTTCCGACGTCGCGGCTTCCTTTGAACTCGCTGGAGTATTTCTTCAACTTCCTCGCCTGTCAGCACTTCCCTGACGAGCAGTTCTTTCGACAATTCATGGAGAACTTCTATGTTAGTTGAGAGCAGCCGCTTTGCCTCATCATAATTACTCATGACAATCTTATTTACTTCCCCGTCGATCTTCTGAGCCGTTCGCTCGCTGTAGTCCTTATGGGTGGCGATCTCGCGACCAAGGAAAATCTGTTCATCTTTCTTGCCGAAGGTAAGAGGCCCCATAACTTCGCTCATGCCCCACTCGCAGACCATTTTCCGGGCCAATGCAGTGGCGCGCTCTATATCGTTGCCCGAACCTGTGGTAAAATCATCAAGTATCAGTTCTTCCGCCGCTCTCCCTCCCAAAAGGATCTTAATATTGTTCACCAAGAATTTTTTAGGATAGGCGTGCTTTTCGTCCGTAGGGAGCTGCTGGGTCAGTCCAAGAGCTCTGCCGCGTGGAATAATCGTTACCTTGTGAACAGGATCGGAACCGGGTATCAGCTTCGCCACGAGGGCATGCCCCGCTTCATGATAGGAGGTGTTTTTCTTTTCCTCGTCGCTGATTACCAGACTCCGGCGTTCCGTTCCCATAAGAACCTTGTCCTTGGCAAACTCGAAGTCCACCATATCGACGGCTTCTTTATTATAGCGGGCGGCATTCAATGCCGACTCGTTGACGAGGTTTTCTATATCGGCCCCGGAAAAGCCTGGCGTGCCCCTGGCTATGACTGAAAGGTTCACATTGGCCGCAAGTGGAACATTTCTAACATGCACCTCGAGGATTTTTTCCCTGCCTCTCACATCGGGCAGCGGAACAACAATCTGGCGATCGAAACGTCCCGGGCGAAGAAGCGCCGGATCAAGAACATCGGGTCTGTTTGTCGCCGACATTATTATGACCCCTTCGTTTGACTCGAAACCGTCCATCTCGACAAGCATTTGGTTCAGGGTCTGCTCCCGTTCGTCGTGGCCGCCCCCAAGACCGGCGCCTCGGTGCCTTCCCACGGCGTCGAGTTCGTCGATGAAAATGATACAGGGTGCATGTTTCTTCCCTTGGTTGAAAAGATCCCGTACGCGGGAGGCGCCGACGCCGACGAACATCTCGACGAACTCTGACCCGCTGATGCTGAAAAAGGGAACACCCGCCTCGCCTGCGATGGCCCTCGCAAGAAGGGTTTTCCCCGTTCCGGGAGGACCTACGAGAAGCACACCTTTGGGAATTCTGCCGCCAAGTTTGGTAAATCTTTTCGGATCTCTGAGAAACTCGACCACTTCTTGCAGTTCGGCCTTCGCTTCCTCGATTCCGGCGACATCCTCGAAGGTAACTCGCTTAGACTTATCAGTCATAAGCTTGGCCTTGCTTTTCCCGAAGGACATGGCTTTACCGCCGCCGCCCTGCATCTGTCTCATAAAGAAAATCCAAACGCCAACCAGCAAAATGATCGGCAACCATGATATGAGGATCGTCATGTACCACGAGGTGCCCTCGGCTGGCTTGGCCGCCACTCGGACACCTTTTGCCTTTAAGAGATCGACGAGTCCGTAGTCTCTCGGGGCGAAGGTCTTGAAATGTCGGCCGTCAATGAATTTTCCATCTATGCTTTCACCTTGGATTGTCACCTCCGCAACCTGACCGTTTTCAATATTGGTCACGAACTCACTGTATATAATTTCTTCCTGTTTTCCCTGCGGCTGGTTGAACAGGTGAAAAAGAAATATAAACAGAAGGCTCACAACTATCCAAAGTGCGACATTTTTCTGAAATTGATTCACGTATAGCTACTCCTCACTTTCATGGTGGTATCCATTAAGCATAAAACAGTTTGTATATCAAATAATTTGTATCCCGAGCACATCATGCTTGCCGTCTTTAAGCCGTGTCCTTGTTCCAATCTTGATTCCTACGATCCATAGGATACCCTTCTCGTCGGCGACAAGCGGTATTTTTGACCGCATCGACCTCGGCACTTTTTCGTCAATGAACACTTCGTTGATCTTCTTGCTCCCATCGAAGCCGGCAAATCTGATTCGGTCTCCGGGACGGGCTGTCCTGACAACTATGGGCGGTTGAAGATCTTCCCAAGGAATGAATGCTCTGTCGTTCTGTCCGAAAGGAAGGGCATCTCTGGGGATTCTTTTAAAATCCAGAGAGATCCCTGCTTCAGGAACAGCAACAATACCTGGTATTTCAACAGCGTGACAGTAACCGGAACTGCGCCACCGCTCTTTTCGTGGTTCGTTGATGGATTTTCTTCTGATAAAAATCTTTTCGTACTCGCGGCGCGCCTCCATTCCGCCAGGCAGGTCCACGATGCCGTGGCTTGTCGATCCCTCGGCAAGATTGACGACAGCCCTTAGATGGATATATCCCGTTTCATAATTTTGCTGTGCCGGGATGCGCAACAACCGCCTGACTATCCTCCACCGAATGGCCCTGTGGAGCTTTAGAAACTGTTCTCGATGAATGACCGTTCTCTCTGAATTATCTGCGAAGCCCCAATTCTGAAGAGTTTCTTCAACAATCGTTTCCAGGCACTCATCATCAGTATTGGCAATAGCCGCCATATCGGCCAGTCGTTTGTCGATCAGTCGTGAAAATTCCTCCCGCAGCAATGGCATGAGCCTTTTACGCACCCGGTTTCTCATGTATCTTTCATCTTTGTTCGAACTGTCATTCACGTAATGAATACCTCGAACCTTCAGAAAATTTTCCACTTCAGTCCTTGTCACATTGATGAGAGGACGAATAAAAAGATCTTCCCTGACTGGCAATATGCCGCGAAGTCCACTCGATCCCGTGCCACGAATGATTCTCATCATTACAGTCTCGGCCTGGTCGCACATTGTGTGGCCTAAAGCGATTCTATCGAGTCCGTGACGCTGGGCAGCGTCTGTGAAAAAATTATAGCGAACTTCCCTGCTGACTGCTTCTATGGAACCCTTGCGCCTTTTTCGTAGCGCCGGTATGGAAACCCGCTTCGCTTCGAAAGCAAGACCGCTCTTCGCCGCCGTATCTCTTGCAAACAGTTCCTCACTGTCCGATTCTTCCCCCCGAAGACCGTGATTCATATGAAGCACGTGTATCGAGAGCTGCATCGATGATGCGATTTCCACAAGCGCTGCCATCATGGCCATCGAATCGGCGCCGCCCGAGAGGGCCACACCGATCTTCTCCCCTCCCTGTAGCATTTCATGGCTTATTATTGTTTTTCTTACCTTATCTACAAAATTCGTCATGTTACTTGAAAAAATCCTTCAGTTCGGTTGCAGAGCTGTACAAGTAGTCGGGGTTCAAGGCACTGAGCCGGGACGGATCGGTAAGACCGCCGAGAAAGGCGCAGCTTACCGCACCCGTCTTTTTTGCTATAAGGATATCGTTTACGCCATCGCCTATAACCACTGTGCATCCAGGCATAATGCGATATTTATCCATTAGAGGGCGAAGAAGCCGGGGGTCCGGCTTGGCTAGCAAATTATTATTCTTCATCCCTATAACGGCATCAAAGCAATCATTCACACCGAGACCATTGATGATAACCTGAGCATAATCCTGAAGTTTGTTCGTTATAACAATTTTTTTCTTACGGCTGAAGTGATCGAGCATCTCCCTGACACCAGGATAGAGGATCGTTCTGTCGAGCAGATGCCGCCGGTAATAATCCTTGAATATCGTCATTGCCTCTTCAATCAGGATCTTGTGTTCCTCACCGAGTGAACGCTCGATAAGACGCGTAACACCGTCGCCTACAAAGCCGAGTATGTCCTTGTGGGACAACCTCGCGAGGCCAAGTGTCTCGAGAGCATGATTAACGGACGCCGTAAGATCATCAGCCGAATCAACAAGGGTTCCATCAAGATCAAACACCATTAAATCAATGTATTGCATCGTCTACCTTTCGATCATCTAATGACTTGCTCTGCCACAGATGACCAGTTGCCGCCGTCTTGTCTTGACATAGTCTGCACCGCTGATGTATATAGCCTCCACAGCTTGGATCCAGATCGCGTGGACTGAGACTGAGTGGTTCTTGAAAATTAATCGATTTCTATACCACAAGGTTCCGGCCATTTCCACCAGTCACTGAGAGAAACCTCTCCGATTTGTCCTTCCAAGTTGGGCAGTGCATTCAGGGTGCATTAACGGCACTATATACTGCAACGACAACAGGACCATGAAAAAAGAATCCATTTGCATCATCGGCTGCGGGAAGGTTGGAACGGCCGTGGCATTTCTTTTGAACCGCGCGGGATACCCCGTCTCCTCCCTTATGGATCTCAATCCCGAGGCCCGCAAGCGCGCCTATTCGCTGATAGGAGCGCCCTCATATGACAACGCATCCGCTGCTGCTGCTGCTGCCGAGATCGTCTTTATTACTACTAATGACGATTCCATCGAAAATGTATGTAATGAGATTGCCAGTCGTGGAGCGCTAAACGGCAATAAACTGGTGATTCACACAAGCGGCGCCGGTGGTCTCAGCCTTTTTGCCGCCGCGAAAAAATGCGGCGCCTCCATAGCCTGTATACATCCTATTCAAAGTTTCACAACCATCGAGGGCATTATTGATACTCTTCCCGGCAGTTTCTTCGGCATAACCGCCGCCGAAGAAACTGCCAAAAGCAAAGCCTTGGCCCTCGTGAAAGCTCTCGGCGGTAAGCCAATATTCGTTGATGATCGTTATAAACCGCTCTATCATGCCGCCGCCTGCATTGCCTCGAACTATCTTGTTGCCCTTCTCGATGCCTCGTCTGACCTTTATCAGAGCATCGGCCTTTCGGAAGATGATGCTCTGCGATGCCTATTGCCTCTTGTGGACGGCACTTTGGCCAATATCAGGAAACGGGGATTGCGTCACTCGCTTACCGGTCCCATAGCCCGGGGAGACATTGGCACCATAGAAGGTCATGCAGAAGCATTGAGGAATATTTCACCCTCTTTCATGGATCTCTACCGGATACTCGGGGCGATCGCCCTCAAGATAGCGCAGTCAAACAAATTCATTACTCCGGAACAGGCTGAACATATAAATAAAATACTTGAATAAAAGGTGATAATAATGAGCAAAGAAGGCAAGTTGAACAAGATAAATCTCTCGGTAATCCGTGACATGAAAAGCAGAAACGAGAAGATAGCCATGATCACAGCATATGATTACCCTACGGCGAAAATTGTGGACGAAGCAGGCGTTGATATAATTCTCGTCGGCGATTCTCTTGGCATGGTGGTGCTTGGTTACGACAGTACTCTACCCGTTACTATGGAAGATATGATCCATCACACCAAGGCCGCGGTTCGTGGAACGGAACGGGCCATGGTGATTGTGGACATGCCCTTCATGTCCTACCAGGTCTCCTGTGAAGAGGCTTTACAGAACGCAGGCCGACTCATGAAAGAATCGGGCGCTCACGGCGTCAAGCTTGAAGGCGGCCGGGAGATTGCCGACACAATCCGTAAGATCGTGGCTGCGGGCATCCCCGTCATGGCCCATTTGGGACTTACGCCCCAGTCCGTGCATCAGCTTGGAGGGTATAAGGTACAGGGCAAGAAAGAACCGGAAGCCAAAAGAATGATGGAAGACGCCGCTATCGTACAGGAAGCGGGTGCTTTTCTTCTTATACTTGAATGTGTGCCTGTTAAACTGGCCTTCGAAATCACTGCAAGTCTTGACATTCCAACCGTGGGCATAGGCGCTGGAGTCGGATGTGACGGCCAAGTTCTTGTTCTCCACGATATGCTCGGTTTTTACGATCGTTTTGTCCCAAAATTCGTAAAAAAATATGCCGCGCTAAGCGACAACGTCAGATCAGCGGTCAACCAATATGTAAAAGAAGTCAAAGAATCGACGTTCCCCGACGACGCGCATTCATTCCGATAAAAATACATAACCCTTTCGCCGTCCGACGTTTTGAATCTTCAAATCTTCTTCGAGAGGAAAACGTTTGCTATATTTTGTTAAATGCATATTTTATGATGAATAGAATTTAGTTTTTCAAACATCACTTGTTGCTTTTTGATCTGAATAATCTTAATATGATGTAAATATTGAGGAAACGGACAATCATATATGGAAAAAGCGTTAACAGAGTTGAAAAATAATGAATGCGGCATTATAGCAACCATACAGGGCGGAAGAGGAGTTACAGATAGGCTAAACGCTCTAGGCATAATCCCCGGGAAAAAAGTTACCAACATAAGCTCCTCTCCTTTCCATGGACCAGTGACAATCCAGGTTGATCGCACCAAGATCGCCATCGGTTACGGCATGGCGGAAAAAATAATTGTCTTGGCAGAGTAGTTGGCCGGCATGAAAACACTTCTGATGGGAAATCCAAATGTAGGGAAAAGTGTAATATTTTCCCGTCTCACTGGAATCAATGTAATTTCATCCAACTATCCCGGAACGACCGTCGGCTTCACCCAGGGATTCATGAAAATTGGGGGAGAGTCCGCTCAGGTAATCGACGTGCCGGGAACCTATACCCTTGAACCCGCCTGCGAAGCTGAAGAAATCGCCAGTAAATTTCTGGAAATGGGTGACGTTGTCATTAATGTGGTGGATGCAACGAACCTTGAAAGGAATCTCTATCTGACACTGGAACTACTGGAACAGGACATACCGGTTGTCGTCGCCCTGAATCTCTGGGACGAAACAAGGCATCGTGGCATCGAAATCGATCTTGACCGATTGCGGACACTGCTGGAAGCTCCCGTCATACCTACATCGGGCCTAACGGGACAAGGCATCAAAGATCTGGTTGAAAGCATTACCTCCGCCCGATCATCCCGCCGCGTACAAAAAAGTCGCGAGGAACGCTGGGGCGAGGTTGGCAGAATCGTCAAAGAGGTCCAACGGCTCAGCCATCGCCATCACAGATGGTTTGAACGTCTGGAAGACGCCTCGGTGAAACCGGTTGGAGGCTTCATCATGGCGCTGGCGATTCTTGCATCTTCCTTCTATGTGATCAGGCTGATTGGAGAATCCCTCATTAAATTTATTTTGGACCCTCTTTTCCAAAATATTTGGAAGCCTTATTTAATGAAGCTCAGCGGTCTTCTCGGCAGTGAAGGTTTCTTTCACGGAATTTTCATCGGCAAACTTTTCGAAGGTACAATAAGCTTTACGCAGTCTTTTGGCCTTCTATCCAGCGGACTGTATGTTCCCCTAGCCATGGTTCTTCCCTATATTATTTCTTTTTACTTTATACTCGGAATAATTGAGGACACGGGGTATCTGCCGCGTCTTGCCGTTCTACTTGACACCACGATGCATAAACTGGGCCTTCACGGATATGCAATCATTCCTACGATGCTCGGTTTCGGATGCAACGTGCCTGCCATTCTCGCAACGAGAGTGCTGGAAAGCCGCCGTGAACGATTCATCGCCTCCACTCTCATCGCCATAGCCGTTCCATGCACTTCATCTCAGGCAATGATTTTCGGTCTTCTCGGGAAAGAGGGCGGCCGTTATATAGCTCTTGTCTACCTCACTCTCTTGATCGTCTGGATACTTCTCGGGTTTGTTCTTAACCGTTTAATGAAGGGTTTGAGCCCTGAACTTCTGATTGAGATACCGCCGTATCGCATGCCCCCCATAAGATTGCTCGTCCAGAAGCTTTGGCTTCGCATTCGCGGTTTCATCATTGAGGCTGTACCCATCATACTAGCGGCCGTCATGGTTATCAATATACTCTTTAACTTCGGAATATTCGGAATAATCGCCGATGTGACCTCGCCGCTGATCACAGGGGTGCTCGGCCTGCCAAAAGAAGCGGTTGTAGCGCTTATCCTGGGGTTCTTTCGGAAAGATGCCGCGTTAGGAATGCTTGCCTTATTGACACTAACCCCGAAACAACTGGTCGTAGGAAGCGTCTTCCTTACAATGTCCTTTCCCTGCATTGCCACATTTGCAGTTTTGTTTAGTGAGCTTGGCGTGAAGAACCTGATCAAATCCGTCGCTCTTATGATTACATTGGCTTTTTCCGTCGGAGGACTGCTGAATCTAATTTTGTGAAACGACTGCTGTTATGCCCTTGTCGCCCGGTTGCGCCTTTAACAGGTTTATAATCTGGCAACAACGGATTCAATGGCTTGGCGGGCCTCTTGGACACACCGCCTTCCCTCCTCCACAGCCTCGGAAACACGGTGGAACTCGAGCAATCCAAGGTGTTCCAATCTCGGAGAAAGGACAATATCCGGAGGATCTCCCGCTATACGGCTTCGTGTTATGCGGTCCTGCATAATATTTAAAGCGCCTGAAACCACGTCAAAGAGACCGGGACGAACTGCTGCACTGGGAAATTCGGCATCATCCCCTGATGAATTGCCTTTGATTTCATTTCTTATGCGTATCGCCAAAGCCTTCACGGTCTTATAAGGGCTCATTGATGTTTCTTCTCGTAAAAAACGTTTTCCCACGAGTCTTCCATTCAGGTTTACGGCAATAACGACTTGCGCTCCCAATGCTCTGCACAGTGAAACCGGTACAGGGTTTACAAGCCCCCCATCGACGAACCAGCTTTCTTCCGTTAACACCGGCGTAAAAATTCCGGGCATGGAGAGCGATGCCCTGATAGCTTCGAAGAGAGACCCTGAACGCAGCCAGACCTCATTGCCCGTTTCAAGATTGGTCGCCACGGCGCCGAAAGTGATGGGCAAGGATTCGATGAGTCTGTCTCCAAACCTCTCTCTAAAAAAGTCGAAAAGGCGATCTCCTGTTATGATGCCGCCGCCTTTCATCGTAATGTCAAAAAAAGCAACTACCTTTTTCCTTGTAAGCGTTCGGAGCCATTTCTCAAATTCATCAAGATAGCCAGCCGCATGCGTGCCGCCAACGAGTGCGCCAGCGGAACTGCCACACATAATCCCTGGCATTATGCCCATGTCTGTCAACGCTCTGATGACGCCAATGTGCGCCCAGCCTCTGGCAGAACCGCTTCCAAGAGCCAACCCCAGGTATTGTTGATGCCGCATGGTCTTCCTCATTGATCTAAAGATGGAAGTTTTCTCATATTTATAAAATTTGCCAGGCTTTTCGGGCTCACATCAAGGGCCTGTCTTCTCCCAACAGACTGAACCCCCCATGTCGATCGCTACGCTCTACATCCCTTCAAGGAAAGTTACTATTTCGTTGATATCTGGAATCTCCCTTAAAGGATAGACCTTCACGAAAACCGCGATTCCTGCGGCACCGATAATGACATTTGCTCGCTCGGAAAAACCATCTGGTTCTCGAAAGAGACCCAAGGATTGTGCAACATGACCGTGAGGCCAGAAATCCGAAAGGAGTGAGGTCTTTAGAACTCCCAAGTCTTTGGCCCAGGCGGCTTTACAGGGAACGCTGTCAACGCTGATGCCTACGGCCACCGCGTTGAAACTATCGAATATTTCTTTCCTCGACTCCAGACTCTTCATCTGACTTGCGCAAACAGGCGTCCACGCCAAGGGGTGAAGCGACAGAAGAACCTTTTTCCCCAGATAGGCCGACAACTGGAAAGCCTGGCCATTTTGATCCTTCAGTATAAAATCTGCCACTTCAGCGCCGATTGCCACAACATTTTGTTTCGACATGTGCGACCTCCTTAACGAATGATCATAAATAATCGCCTGTAACTGTGAAGGCAGCCCAATAGAAGGGATGCCGATATGTTTCGCTGCCAATCATATCGAGCTGCGCTTGTTGCAATGCTTCAGCAGATCCAAGGGTTTGCAAACATTGATAAAACTTATTCATCAGGACCAATGCAGCCCTATCGTTTACGTTCCAGAGGCTCGCCGTAACGGACGGAGCGCCAGCGTAGATGAATGCGCGGGGAAGACCCATAAGCTCGTCGCCGGCTCTCACTCTGCTCATGCCGCTCTGGCATGCGCTGAGTGTGACAATAGAAGCTTTTAGACGCAGATCGAAGATCTCTCTCACGGTTAGCCTCCCGTCCGTGTCCCCTTCCGGTGCTAGCATCAGCATCGAATTCATCGGTTTTTCGACATCGAAAAGACCGTGACAGGCAAGATGAATGACATCTGCGGCTGGAGCGTTATCAAAAAATGCCCCTTCAGTCGCTTCCCCACCCAGGAAAACCATTGTCCCGGAAAACATTGCGGCGATTGAACGAACCTCCTCACCGGCAAAAGGCAGATCGAGGCCGCTTTCTGAAAGATCAGGATTCCCCATGGCGAGGATCGTTCCTCCGAAGACTCGCGACTTATCGCGACAGTACTTGAGGACTGTCGCTGAAGGAAGGTAAAAGACGGCTCTGTCCTGAATGAGAGAACGTTCGCCCTTTCTGAGTGCTGCAAAAGGCACATAGTGAAGAATGCCTTGGGGAATCACTCCCAGCCGCCGGCAGGCGAGATCTTCCGAAATCGGTCCTATAAGAATGTCATAGAGACTGACATTATCAAATTTCGAGGCGGTTTCCCGCGTAATTCCTCCACTGCCGGAATAGCCTTCATCGGCAACCGTCACATTGCCCTTATCGTCGATCTCCACTATGACAGTATTGCTGGCAAAAGTACCTTGGTCTGTCTTCAAGGTTACCTGGTGTCGTCCCGGCGCGATCCGCCATTTGAAAGTTCGGTCGAAAACGGCAGCAGTCCCATAGGGTTTGACATCCCGAGAAATAAGCGATGCAAATGGATTCGACCACGCACCTATCCGGTATGCAGCCTCTTCTATCGTCAGATATAAGGAAACGCCGTTTTCCACTGTCACAACGGCCCTGTACGTATCGCCGTTCCTGAATCGTTCCGGGCTTATTCGGAGGTTTATCGAGGGTCGTTTAGACTTTCTCATCAACCGCTTTTTTCCTGTTGGCGGTTGCGATACTTCCTCCCTGAAAGCCATGATCTTATCGGCGATGGCCCATAAAGGAACATCGATAGGCCGAACCTTCACGTCGTTCGATGTTATGAGCCAGACATATTGACGGTTCATTCCGAGACAGTAAGCCGCCAGAGCCGTATTGCCGTCAAGCAGCGCCTGAATGTCCGTTATGGCGAGAGTGCTCACCGTTGTTGTCGAGAGAAACTCACGGTCCTGATCAGTCATCTTATTGACAAGTGACTCCCAATCCTTGGCAATAACCTGGATGCTCCTCTCTCCTTCCTGGTCGGATCTTTTAATCTGTCCGATATCAAAATATCTCCTCTCGACGGCACTTCGTTCGGCGTAGAGTCGCTTGGTGTGTTCATCCCTCGGTTCAAGATTCCGTCCCGCCAAAAGATCGACGAAAGCTCTAGCCTTGGAACGCTCGAGACACTCAAAGGCTTCAACGACACGATTCTGATCGAGGAGCAGCCGGATCAAACGATCATAAACTTCGTATTGAACGCCCAGATAGCTAATTTTCTGCTTTTCCGTAAAGAGCCGCCCGCGGATTCCCTCGAAGTAGTCGACAAGATGATAAGCGCTCTCGATGGCCTCGCTAACCATTCCCGCTCCTTCGTAAGCTATGCTCAACTGCCTGAAGGATTCTATGCGAGGATCCTGAGGGAGACTCATGCCCCCCCACATACCGTATCCCAACTCTTTCTGCTCCGTCGCTTGTCGCAGGAAAGGAATGGCCTCGCTGAATCGTTCCAGATGGTTGAGAGCAGTTCCGGTTAAAATGCCGGCCTTCATTCGATTCATCAGTACTGGGATCGCCCCCTGAGCCATGATCCGTTCTTTATCTGTTGCAAAAAACGCCTTCTTGGCATAGCGGCTGAACTGAGCGTACATTCGCTCTCCCGCATCGAAGCCCTTTCTGCTGTATTCGACGGCCTCTTCATAGAGGCCGTATTTCAAGGCAAAATCGGCAAGCGTAGGGTAGAGATTTGTATTAATAGAATCCCAATCGACGCCTTCTTGGCCTTGATAATCGGCAGTCCAGAGATTCCAGAGTCTTGAAATTGCATCGCCGATCCCCTCCTTATCACCTTCTGCGGCACGGCGATCCATTTCAGCCATGATATCTTCACTGAACCGCTGGCGTTCTGCGGCTTTCTGCATTATTTCTTTCATACTCGGGTTTGTGGTCTTTGACTCCTTCATTCGGTTGGCAATTTGCTTCCCATACCGTTTCTCCACCCAGTCATCTATTTTCTTCTGGGTCTCTTCATAGGCCTCGGCGCCGGACATCATCTTTTCTTCCGTCGATTCAGCGCGAGTCGCTAAGAACCGCTCATAATAAGAGGCCCGTTCGCCATCGCCTATCTCTGTATAGGCAATCTGAAGATTCGACCAGCTCCATTCCTTTTGATTCCTGTACAGATTCCTCTTATTGGCCCGCACCCATTCATCTCCATGAATTTTGCGGTTTTGCGGCGAGATGAACGGATAAAAATTATCGTCGTTTTCCTGTTCTACGCCAGTTTTTTCGGCTTTGTCTATGATCGTAAGAGCATGTTCGCAATGCTCTATAGATTTGGCGTATTCTCTAAGATTCTTGAGGTAAATCATGGCGATCTTGTTTAACAGTTCAACCTGGCGATAGCTCCTGCCCTCTTGGATGCTTCTCGTCAGTTCCTCTTCATAGGCAGTCACAAGTTCCCCGTATCTGCCCTGGTTCAAAAGATCCTGATAGCGTCTTTCTTTGCTGGACCATGCGGCCATTTTGATGCCGCGGGTCGTATCTGTAACCGCCGTTATAGGATTGACGCACCCTGAGCAGATAATTGCAACAGATGCAATGAACCACATAATGGAAACGGTTGTTTTGTTTGGCGCTCTTCTGCTTTCCTCCTCTTCGTTCATGCCGTCGCCTCCGTCATCCTGTCCATATTTATTTTTATGACGTTTCCCCTCTACTCCCTTCAGGAAGAACAACAGCAATGGATTCTGCCGTTGCGTACTCTCGACCCCTCAGATCAGCAATTTGCCTGAGGGGACGCTCGAGCTGGTTGCGCCGTGTTGTCGTCAAATATGCATATTCTGTCCGGGCCTCGTCGAGACGTTTGCCCATCTTATCAAAAGAGGCAATGAAGGCCTCCCACTGTTTATAAAAGATCCCGAGAATTTGGGTAATTTCCGCTGCCGCTCGTTCAAGATTGAAGTTGTCCATAGCCTGTCTTACGACGGCCAGGATTGCATACAGCGTGATGGGGGAGCTGATAATAACTTTATGTTTCAGCGCCTCGTCCAGAATAGAATCGTCTTCCTCGTTGATGAAGGAGTAAACCTGCTCGTTGGGAATAAAAACAATTACATAGTCTAGTGTATTGCCCTCCGCATTTATATAATCACGGGTAACCACTTCTTTAAGTCGTCGACGAACGTCCCGGAGAAATTGTTGTTTGTGTCGTTCCCGGTCGCGGTCATTGTCGCTTTCGATGTATTTGAGATAGTGGTCAAGAGGGAATTTCACGTCCATATTTACAACGAAGCCCCGTGGGAGTAGAAAGGTGTAATCAGGGCGCGACACTCCCGAGTCGACAGTTTTTTGTTTCAGGTAGTTAATACCCTCAATAAAGCCGGCATGCCTGAGGACATCCTCGGCCATCCGTTCGCCCCATTGGCCCCGTACCGCAGTGTTTGACAGAGCATGGTGAAGCTTGCTCGCAGTTTCCTGGAGTTTCAAGGTCTGCTCGGAAGTCGTTCTCAATTGATGAGCCAGTTCCCCGAATTTTTCCTGACGGTCGCGCTCCAGAGATGTTATAAGCATACGCACTTTTTCCAGGTCTTCTTTCATAACAGTCATCGATTGGTCGATGAGTTGTTTCCTGGCTTCCAATTCAAGCGTTCCTTCTTCACTCTTTCGGGACAACGTTTCGTGAGCAAGCTTAAGAAACTCGTTGGTATTTCTAGACAAAGCATCCAGAGAGAGGGCGCCGAAAGAATCTTTAAGAGCGTTCATTAATTCTTCAATATCCCGTATTTTTTCTTCCTCCGCCTCCATGAAGAGTTCTCTGGCTATCTCCCGTGATTCCTTTCGACGAATGAGAATAACCAGAAAAACCACAAGAACGCCGAAAAAAGCCCCCGCCACAAAAAAAACGAGATGCACCGCCGACTGATTATTTGCCTCTAATCCCAGCACTTTATATTCCTTACGAAAACCGTCGATAAAAGCTAGCCTGCAGACCCTGTTCTATTCCTATTCCCCGGCCGATTCATACATAGCATCGATGATTTTTCCATATCTTTCCGTTATGATGCGGCGTTTCATTTTCAATGTGGGCGTTATCTCCCCTGAGGCCTGTTCGAATTCCCTTGGAAGAATGGAAAAGACCTTTACACGCTCGTAATTGGCCAAATCGAACGAATTTTCATCTATCCGCTTTTTGAAAAACTCTTTCACCGTGGGGTTGTTCACCAGTTCATCCCGCGACGAATAGGCAATCCCTTGTTCGGAAACATAGTTCTCGAGGGCCGAAAAGGCCGGCACGATAAGAGCGCCAAGGCATTTTCGTTTGTCGCCCACGACGACAATCTGCTCTATGAACATATCGCGAGAAAGAATCATTTCAACATACTGGGGAGCAACGTTCTTTCCTCCGGAGGTTATGATGAGGTCTTTTATCCGGTCAGTGATTTTCAGGAATCCATCGACATCGATTTCTCCCACGTCTCCTGTTTTCAACCACTCTCCATCAAAAACCGCTTTAGTTTCTTCCGGCTTCTTATAGTATCCTTTCATGACATTCGGCCCTCGGGTGAGGACCTCCCCATTCGCTCCGATTTTGACCTCACAACCCGGCACTGGTTTTCCGACAGTGCCAAACCGAAAGGAACCGGGTGTGTTGAAAGTTATCATTGGCGATGTCTCCGTCAGGCCGTAGCCCTGGCATACCAACATACCTGCGGCAAAAAAGAATTCTTCAATTTCCCGCGCCAGCGGCGCCCCTCCGGCAGAAAGAAAGTTCTTTGGACCGCCCATGACAGCACGTATCTTGCTCAGTACAAGACGATCGGCAATGCTGTGTTTTATCTTATCTGTCGGCGCCATCGATTGTTTCTGCCGGATCCCGTATTCCCATTCTTTTCCTGTTCTGATTGCCCAGTTGAAGAGTTTTTTTCGCATTGTCGATGAAATCTCGGCACGCTGAGTCACGGCCGCATAAACTTTTTCATACAGCCTGGGAACACTGACCATAACGGTGGGTTGCACTTCTCGGAGCGTCTCCACGATAGTTTTTGGATCGGAGATGTAGGCGTTCTCGGCCCCCCGTCTGAAGATATAGTAGGACCAGCAACGCTCATAAACATGGCTCAGGGGAAGAAAACAAAGCGATCGGTCCTCCGCTCCGACCGAAAAGCTTGAATCAACGGCCTCAAACTGATGAAAGAAGTTTCCATGCGTGAGCATTACTCCCTTGGGATCGCCGGTGGTCCCTGACGTATAAATTATCGTCGCTACATCGTCCGTTCCACCTTCCCTGATCTGAGCATTGACCGCCTCCTGCGCAGCTGCATCATTTTGACCGCCCGTAAGAAGATCTTGAAAACTGAGCACCCTGTCGTCACCTTCTGTGTTGCTGTCGAAGAGAATGATGCGTCTAAGAGATTCGCCCTCTCCCTTCATCGGACTTAATTTTTCGTAGTGGTCCCGGCTGCCCGCAAAAATCAATCCTAATTCACCGTCATCAATGATGAACCGTGCCTGCGCCGCAGTATTTGTTGCGTATATGGGAACAGAGATCGCTCCCAAGCTCAGAATGGCGAAATCAGCAATTGCCCACTCGGGACAATTGTTGGAAAAAATTCCGATTCTGTCTCCCCTTTGGACCCCCAACTCCATCATTGAAGCAGCGAGCGCCTTGATTTTTTTAATTACCTCTCCATAGGTGAAGTATTGCCACCCACTGTGTCCTCTAAAGCGCATTGCCTTTCTTTCTCCAAATCGCTCAGCACTGTCTTCGATCATCGACGCCAAGTTTCTCCGCTCCATCTTTCCACCTCCTGCAAATGTTCTAACCTCTCAGATTTGGGAACTTGCCGTCTTCCCCTCTGCCCTTGTCGCAGAACAGGTGAACGATCGGTTCAGCCCATGATGCCCTTGTCAATTATACGCTGGGTTTCCTTGATCGTTGTTTTTGCCAGCAATCGTCTCGCGTATTCGTCAGCTTGGGCAATAGTAAAATTACCGATAAGATCCTGAACGAGGTAGACAAACTGAGGGTCAATGCTCAACCGACGGACCCCAACGCCGATAAAAAATGGCACATATTCGGGCATATGAGCCATTTCACCGCAGATAGAAATCTCTTTTTCACGCTGTTCAGCACTTCGAACAATTCTTGCAATGCTTCTCAATATGGCCGGATGGTTGGGACGGTAATAATGAGCAACTTTCTCGTTCGACCGGTCGACGGCGAGCATGTACTGGATAAAATCATTTGTACCTATCGAAAGGAAATCGGCTTCGGCGGTAAGTTCGCTGATAATTTCCATTACCGACGGCACTTCTATCAGTATACCGATCATTGGGCGGTCATGATGATCAATATTTAGACGATCCATGGTGTTCATGGCATTCATAATAATCTGCCGTGCTTCGCGAAACTCATCCAGCGATGTTATCATTGGAAACATGATTTTCAACACGGGCGCCTCAGCGGCCGCCCTCAGGATTGCCCGTATTTGCTGCTCGAAGACGTCTCGATGACGAAGGGTGAAGCGTATCGATTTGAGACCGAGGTCCGGGTTTGTCTCGCCGGAGATGTCTGAGTATGCGAGGATCTTGTCGCCGCCTATATCGAGGGTCCTGATCGTCACCTCTCGTCCTCTCATTGCATCGAACACTTTTTTATAGATTAGATACTGCTCTTCTTCCGATGGAAAGTTCGAACGTATGAGAAAAGGAAACTCCGTGCGGTAGAGACCAATGCCTTCAAGCTTCAGTTCGTTGGTTAAATCCAACTCCCTGAGAAGGTTGATGTTGGCAAGCAGTTTGATGAGGGCGCCGTCTTTCGTGCGCGTCACTTCGCTGATAGCCTGTCGCCTTTCCTTGGCTATGCGACGCCCCTCTTCCCTGCTCTTAAATTGGTTGATTATCCACGGCGACGGGCAAACGTATATGTTGCCGATGTCCCCGTCAACAAGTATGAGCGTATCGTCGGGCAGCTCCAGGAATTCAGGATGATCGGCGATGACAAGGGGTATCTGCAGCGATCTCGAAAGGATTGCGACATGTGATGTAATCCCCCCACTCGTCAATACGATGCCCGTTACCTCTTCCGAAGCAAGCCTGAGTATCTCCGAAGGATAGAGATCCTGAGAAATGACGATTCGACCTTTCAAGAACGATGTGTCGTCGGCGGTTCCTCCTTTTAAATTGTTCAGAATACGAAGCGTCAAATCTTCAAGATCATTAACTTTTTCTTTTATGTAACCATGATGACTCGATGAGAAGATGGCCATGTAATGTCTGGCTACGGTTCTGATTGCTTCGGCGGGCGTCAAACCTTTTTCGATTCGTTCCAATATTTTATTGATGAAGACGTCATCCTTAAGAATCATGAAGTGGGAAGTGAAGATCATAGCATCGCTTTCTTCCAGTCTCTCTGGAAGCCTCGCCTGGAGCTCCTGCAACTGATCGGAGGTCACCTTGAGAGCCCTGTGAAAATCAGCTATTGTAGCCGCACTATCATCGGGAGACTCGACAAGAAAGTTTATGGGGTTGCGTCGAAAAACCGTCGACGGTCCTAAAACATATCCGGGCGAAACACCCTCTCCCTTAATGAAACGGAGCCTTTCATAAACAGTCGGCGCCGAGACAACCTGTCGGTCCAATGCGATGTTCATGAGCAACCTGGCGTTTTCTATGGCGCCTGCGAGTTGCGAAGCGATAGCCTTCAATGCCATAACATCAAGCTCATCAAAAAAGTCCCGTTTTTCGTTCTGGACCACCAGAACTCCGATGCGCTCTACTCCCTTTAGAATAGGAACCGCAAGGAAGGACTCGAGCCTATCTTCTCCTGCCTCCTCAAAGTACTTGAATTTTTGGTTTTTACTTGCACATCCCTCGCATACTGCCTCAAGTATATCCATCGCGGTTCCCACGAGACCCTCGCCCAGTTTCATGCGGATTACACCTATGGCTTGAGGGTTGAGGCCCACGGTGGCCTTCAGTACAAGTTCGTTCATCGCCTCGTCAAAGAGATAAATGGAACACACGTCGGTCTCAAAATGGCGGGCTACCATTTCGGCCGTCTGTTGAAGAAAGTCCTCGATATTGCCTGTTCCCGTGAGCAGTGCAGTCAGTTCATTGATGTTGCACAGCAACCGGAAGCGATGATTGTTGTCTCGTGCCATATTCTGTCGTTCTCCTGTAAATATGCCTTGTACATCAAACAGATCGCGGTCCCGATATTATTTCGTTTTGATCCCTGTATGAGGCCTCAATTGATCGTACCTTTGCGTTCTCAGGGAACGGTACAATCAGCAGTGGGATCCAACTTCTTTTGAGAACCTTTTCGGCAGTGCTTCCAATGAAGGTATGTTTAAGAAAACCTTTTGCATGGGCAGCCATGACCACAAGATCGCACCGAACGCGATCTGCCGTTTTCAGAATCTCATCGGCAGGGTATCCATCGCGGACTTCAATTGCAATATCAAGCATTCGGCAGGATGGATTCTCCTCCCGCTCCTGATCGCAATACAAATGGAGACGTTCCTTGATACGCCGGACGTTGTCCTCCTTCAATGTTGCCATGTGTCCACTGTCAGGCAATCCATGAAAGAGAGCCCTTACACTTTGCGGCAACTCCTCCATTACATAGAGAACAACCAGGGATGCATTATGAATCGCAGCCATGTCTACGGCATAATGAAAGGCAAAGGCTGAATTGTCTGACAAGTCTGTTGCAACAAGAATGTTCCGTGCCATAATCGATCACGCTCCTTCCAAGCCTCAGTATACTGACTGCATGATTCTTCAAGGCATGAATCAACTGTTTTTTGTCTCTATCAACAATAACACAGATGGTTGACAGGCTCCAGAGATTGAAGCCATTGCGGCATTGTCTTGCTTTTTATCTAGTAACGCCCCGCACCCGGAGGTTGTTTTCCTGTGGGTGTGTCAATCCTGACTCGGTAGTCGATGATTTTTTTGATTACCGTATTAAGACCGGCAACGGAATACCAATCTCCAACATAATGTCCATCCTGGTCGATGATTTCATAGCCATGAAGAATCTGCTGCGAACGCATGGCCTCCTCCTGCATGTTGAAAAGCATGTTCTCTACCTCCTGCGCTGAGAGTTTCCGCCAAAGTTGCGACTCCAGAATCCATTGTTCGTTAATGCCTATGACAGCCATGGGATACACATTGCTGCCGCTGGCAAAATACGTCATTCCCTCCTTGATGCGTCGTGTATCAAAGGTGTCCGTAACATCGGCGCTTGGTTTAAGTTTGCCATACGTCGACAACAACCTGGGACCGAAGAAAACAGCAAAAGTCGCAAGAACAACAAGAATTACGATCATTATGGACTTCGGATTCATGGATTTCACCTCTCCTCGTACAAATTGCTTAATTTTATATCGCCATTACCGATTATATAATATATGTCGGCAATTATCGCATCGATACCGAGAGGAGACGTATAATGACAATCAAACCGCCCGCCGGTCCGGGAACCGGCTGTACACAGCTGATGCGGGGGCCAGCGAAAACACCCTCCGAATCTTTTGCCGGAATTCTGCAAAAATCAATTGAAAAAATAAATTCAACATGTCAGGGGCATGAACCGCTCCCTCAATCGGTTTTTCCCCTTGCCGTCCTTCACACAACAGGGACGCCAGAATTGGCCTTGAAGAAATCCGAAAATCTTCTCGAACTTCTAGAACGGTACGATGCTCTCTTAAACGATCCTGGAGTACCCCTCAAAGATATCTATCCCACGATCTCGGCAATGGAAGAGTCCTGCGACGAAATCGCTCCCCTTCTGACTTCCCTTGAAGACACGCATCCCCTTCGTCCTATCGTAAATGAGCTTCTCGTCATTGCTTCCATTGAAACGATCAAGTTCAACCGAGGCGACTATTGCTGATTTAATAACCGACCTCCCTGTTCTGCGCCATGGCTGTATTCGGCGCCGCTTTCAACCATCCGGCAGTTAACTGCTTATGATGGTTTCTCCTTTTTTCGAAATCCTGTCATGTATTCATCGAGAAAGTCCCGCAGACCGTTGCGATACATTAATCCCGATACATAAAAACCGTCATTGTGCGAGCCGAAAATTTCAAGATATCTTTTAGATTGACCGGCAGCCTCGTAAAGACGCCTGCCAAAACTGACGGGTACGATATCGTCGTCACGGCTGTGGACGATGAGTATAGGGCACGCAACATTCCCTATTTCTTGCTCTGTGTTGTATTGCAGGCGAAGGAGAAACCGAACCGGGAGGAAGGGATAGAGATGTGCTGCCAATGCCGGGAGGGAAGAGAATGACGATTCTACAATGAGACTCCCTGGTTCTACCCGAGCGGCAAGCCAAGCGGCAACCGAACCGCCGAGCGATCGGCCAAAAATGCAGATGGACAGGGGATCATATGCTCTTGTACCGGTAAGATATTTCCAGACCGCAACGGCATCGCTGTATGTTCCCTCTTCCGACGGCTTCCCCTCGCTCTCTCCATACCCGCGATAGTCGAAAATACAGACATCATAGCCAATAGAATGGAATATCGCCATTGATTCCAGCCGATGGGATATATTGCCGGCATTTCCGTGACAGAAAAGAACACAGCCTTTTGCATTCTCAGCCTTCACGATCCAGCCATGAATCAAGAGACCGTCAAGTGTTCTTACGGATATATTTTCATAGGGCATACCCCGAACGGCTGGCGTCTCGACAAGCACGGCATCGGGAAGATAGACAAATCTCTCCTGGAAGAAGGTCATTATAGCGATCAGAGAGATATAGAAAACCAGGCAAGAAGCAAGGATGTAAAAAATCGGCAGGCTCATTTTCCGGATTATCCTTTGTTCTGGCATATGCAATTATATCTTCGTCAATGAACCATTCCAGCAGGACGCCGCGGCCCGTTGAACGCTTTTGATTGTTCAATTTACGGTTCTGTGTTTAGCCGCTGCCTGAAACGGTAATACTGGCACATCCGCGCACAGGCCTTTACTGCTCTTTCAGGCGATGGGAAAAATACGCTCTGGTATCGACTCGATGAAACGGCATAGATAGTACGGTCTTCCTCGTCACGAAGGAGGTTTACTCCGTAGATCGGCTTATTGTGTTCTTCCATGAGACGGGCGACCCGTGCGATATACTGATCCTCAACTTCGCTCATGACTTTTTCGGCATAGTCGAGAAAATCCCTTGAGAATGTCGGATCCGCCTTCCGCACTGAATCGGCAAGCCGGTTCACGAAAATACGTCGTCCGAGTATTCCAAGATTGATGACGGCATCGCAGCCGTCCCATTGTATTAATTCTTCGATAATGGTCATCGGAAGAAGAGGATTATTCTCGCCTACAATGTCAACCGGATTGCCTCTGCTCCAATAGTCTGGAAGCATTGCATCGAATTTCCGCACAATGTCCGCCGGCAACGGCGGCAGCTCCAATCCCCAAGCTTCGCATAAATCGGCCGTTACTACCCCCCATCCACCACCTATAGTCATCACGGCCACTCTTTGTCCACGGGGCAGCGGCAGGGATGAAAAAGCTGCGGCACAGTCGAGCAAATCGGTCGATTGATCGACCTTGACAATGCCTGCCTGCCTACAGAGGGCGCTGAAGACTCTGCTGTCCGACGCCATTGCACCGGTATGGCTGGCAGCGGCTCGGTTCCCGGCTTTACTTTCACCCCCCTTCAACAGAACTATGGGTTTTTTCGATGCAACTCTTCGGGCGCTCTCGTAAAACCGATGCCCGTCCTTGACGCTTTCAACGTAGAGCATAATAGTCTTCGTTGCATCATCGTCGGTAAAACCATCGATATAGTCCTCGATAGTAATCATGGCCTCGTTGCCCGATCCGCAAAAAGCCCTGATGCCGATACCCTGTTTTTCTGCAAAGGCTAGAAGTTGAACGCCGAGATTCCCCGACTGTGCTATCATGGCGATGGAACCCGCCTGGGAGGCCACCGGCGTCCCCGTACAGTAAAAACGAATATGGGGATTGCTAATGCCCATCGTGTTCGGACCAACTATTAGGATATCGGCGCGTCGGGCCGCTTCAACAACTTTCCTTTCGAGATCCTTGCCCGCTTCGCCGAGTTCACCAAATCCCGAAGTTATCAGGATCATCCGTCGAATGTCTTTTCTCTCGAACTGAGGTATCAGTTCGAAAACCTTTGCTGCGGGAATGGTCACTACGGCAAGATCGACAGGTCCTGGAATATCTTCTACGGATCGGTATGCCTCCCGTCCTGCGATTGTTCCACCTTTGGGATTCACCAGATGAATGGCCCCTTCAAATCCACCGGCTACAGTGTTCACCAGGAGCATATGTCCCCATTTCCCCATCTGGGACGAGGCGCCGACAAAGGCCACCGATCCAGGATTAAAAATCGATTGAATGTCTCCCGGATCGATGGGTTTCGAACCCTCTGCCACTGCTTCACTGTCGTTCCTTATAACCAGTGCATCTACCGCCACTATCCCACCATTGGGGGTTACCTTGAGAGGGTTGATATCAATTTCTCCGATATCGGGCCGTTCCATGGCTATACGCGACAGGGCAGCCAAAACAATCTTCAGGGTCTCATGTTTGGCCGGCGCCTCGCCTCGAAAGGCATCGAGAAGCCTTCTAGACCTAAGTGCCATGATCATCTCTTCTTCATCGCCCGGGGACAATGGGGCCAGCCTAATGGCTATATCCCCCAAGGCCTCTGTTAATACGCCGCCGAGACCGAAAAGAATGACCGGACCAAATTGCTTGTCACGATAGAAACCGGCCATAAATTCGCGGGTTCCCGGCACCTGGGGCGCCACGAGAACGGCTTCCAGCTCATCTCCTGCCCCGATTTGTATAGCCCTGACAGCCTGTCGAACGGCCGAAGCGTCATTACAATTCAGATGAACGAGTCCTTTATCGCTCTTATGGAGCAGTGACCGTCCCAGAGCTTTCACAGCCACCGGATAGCCGAATCGCTTCGCTGCTTTTTCTGCCTCGTCCTCGCCGGCCGCCACTGTCGACGCCACAACGGGGATACCGTATTCCTCAAGAATTATGAGGGATTCTTTCTCTGAAAGGGCTCCTCTAGGTTCTCCCTTTTTCATTGCATCACTCTCCGCCTGTCGATGATGGACGATACAAAAGTTTGTGGTTTCATTGCCCGCTTAATAGGGATTTTGCGATTTGGTCCCTTGAGCAACGATGGTTAACGACACCCCTGCTCTTCCAATTTCTCGGCAATGTGGCGCACCATCTGTCTGTAGATTCCCTCTAATATTTCCTTCGGAAGAAAATATTCGGGATAGGCCTTAAGACTCGCGGCAACAAGATACCTCACCGTTTCATTTATATTGCCCTTTTTCTCATAGACGCCTTCCATGTGCCTGCGGAATCTCGCCGCAGCCTCTATTGAATCTTTCATATAGCCTGCCGCCTCATCGCCGGATACATAACCGTAATGATCCGCACAGACATAGTTTGCATCATAACTTTTCATACGTTCCAGATTGCTCTGGTATAAAGTAAAATTAGAATTTCCTGCGGGCATTATGTTGCCGCGGAAAGGAATTCCCACCCCATCCGACGGGAAAAGAGCCTTCAATTGAGGGCAATAGAGTGAGATTGAACAGGAAGAATGGCCGGGGGTTTCGATGACCGTAAGCGTTAAGCCGCCGACATCAATCTCATCGCCCTCGCGAAGCACAGAGCCTTTGATATCCCCCGCCCATTGGCAATCTTCAATGGAGATTCCCGATGAATTGTTCATTCTTGAAATTGTCATTTTATTGAAGAGATTTATCGTTGCAAGGGCCTTGTCTTGCGAAAGCAGGTCCCATGTCCGGGCAGATCCGAGAAGCTCGATTCCGGGCACAAGAGTGCGCTTAAAGTAGGGAACGACGCCAACGTGGTCGAAATGAGAATGCAGTATGACAAGCTTCTTGATTGAAGCAATGTTGATGTTGAATTCTTTTAATTGCCTGAGAACCTCAGGAACAATAACGCACAATCCTCCGCTGATGATGACCGATTCTTTCGATCCCTCTAAAATATATATGTTAGATTCTTCGCGCCCCAGCATCCACAATCCTGTACATATCGGCCCTGGTGTACAAACACGCACCGGCTGTATCTCCTTTCCCCACAGAAGTTTAATTACCGAAGGCCCTTGAGCCTGCGATGAAACACCGCCTCTATCTATCAGAATTTAAAAACTCTGTCACTCACCGGTTGTCTAATAATGCAATGGATGCTATATGAATGGCCCGTTGCGGAGAGAATAATAATCTATGAGCGAAGATCGACAAGAAACAAGAATGAGCTTGTTCTCCGGAAAGGGCGGGAAGAAAAGGCATTTTTTCATCTTTTCCGTCATTTTCCTGGTCGGCATGATTGTTCTGTTCTTCTTCATCATCCCTCCCGTTCACGACCGTACCATCCCCGAAACAGTAAATCTGCATACCGATGACAGGAGTGTGTCTCGAAGCGCCGCACAAATCATTTCTCCTTCGATGCTGAAATCGTCGATGTCGCTGGAACGTATACGGAGGAATGTTTGTGTGGGAGATACGGTTCACTCCATCCTCTCCTCCATAGGTCTTGATAACAATCTCATTATTAGAGTCGTCCAAGCCCTGAAGCTCCGATATGACCCCCGTCAAATCGTTCCAGGCCAGGCATTGATGGTACTTTTTCGATCGGATGGCCGCAAGGACAGCAAAAGAATTTTCCATGGAATATCGTTAAAAACTAGTTACGACAAGGAACTTCTTGTAACATCAACACAAACAGGCGCATTCGATATCTGCGAACGGGAATGCCCATTAACTATGAGAATCGTGCGCACTGAAGGAGTGGTCAAGGAAACGCTCTATGAAGCAGCCCGTTCTGCCGGCCTGTCGGAAAACATTCTGATGCAGCTTATCGAACCCTTTTCCTTTGACGTCGATTTTCAGCGCGATCTCAAGGGCGGGGAATCTTTTAACGTCGTATATGAAGAATATTTTGACCAGGATGGGGTTCTCGTTCGTGAAGGTCCCGTACTTTACGCACATCTGCTAGTACGCGGCGAATCGTTGAAAGTTTACCGATTCACCGCCGCCGATGGAGTCCCTGACTACTATAACGAGCGGGGTCAGTCCGTACGCAAGACGCTTCTTCGAACACCAATCAACGGCGCTCGCCTCAGCTCCCGCTATGGTCTCCGCCACCATCCGATCAAAGGGTTCAGCATCATGCATCAAGGCGTCGATTTCGCCGCTCCTCTGGGAACCCCCGTCATGGCCTCCGGCTCAGGAACAGTAACATTTGGGGGATGGAAAGGCAACTACGGCAAATATGTTTCAATACGCCACAACCATGAATACAGCACCGCCTATGCCCATCTGAGCCGCATCGCCCCGAAGGTTCGCTCGGGAGGTCGAATCAGTCAGGGAGACGTGTTGGGTTATGTCGGCGATACAGGCATGGCAACCGGTCCCCACCTTCATTACGAGGTTCACAAGTACGGCAGACAAGTCAACCCGGCCAGGGTCAAATTCCCGCCGGGACGGATTTTGCAGGGCAATGAACTCCATCGTTTCTTTGCTGTGACAGAATCTATAGAAGGGATTTATATCGGCGCAGGCGCCATCGCGTCGAAGAATCCCGCCTGAACGACGCCTCGCTGCCTCGTCATGGACTTTAGCTAAGCACTTGCAAGGAAATCAATTGAGTGGATTCTCATGAGGAACCGCCTTCATTGACCAGTTGCTCAATTCTATCCAGAATCATAACCATGGCAAGGCTGTCGAGCTTGCAGTATTGACGAAGGTTTGAAACAATGGATTCCCGTCCGCGAGGATCGTCGGACCGGGATAGCCTGAAATAGGCCGCCATTGCCATGGCGCCGCTCGTGATAGCCATTTTCTCGTAGCAGTTCTTCCCAGTCAAAGCCCGAAATACCGTCTTCAAAGAAAAAGAGCCCATCATCTTACTCTTGTAAAGATACCGTTCTCGGAATGGCGTCATCAGATCGCGGACATTGTCCGCCATGCGATTGAATTTCGAAGCCAACTCGGGCGCAGCGGCGGCCAGTTCCCTGAGGATCAGCAGTTCCGACATAGCATTGTAAACGATAATGCAGGCGTCTTCAGGTATTTCTGAAAGAAGTTTTTCCGCAATGATGCGCCGTCCGTCAATCCCCGGATCCGCCAGGTATTCATAGTGGATAAGACCGCTGTCCCGTCGATTCACCAGGTGAAGTGAATACTGAAAAGGCATTTGCTGATAGGGTCTCATGCCCTCGAACAAAGGCACGGGGTGTTGCATGATCTCGAAATCCAGGAAGCACAGAGGATGCCAGAGCGACTGAAGAAATTGCTTAAGTTTAGGACGGTCCACAACATTGCTTCGTCTGACCGCGGCATCGGCCTGAATGCGTTGGAAATCGGAAAGCAGGCGCCTGGGTGCATCGGCCATCGACCGTATGCCCATCTTGTAAAGTCGATACTTGTCAACACCCTCGCCTCTGAGATCGAGAATGGAATCCATGGGTACGTCATGCCAACAGCAATCTTTGAATTCACAATTCTCCGGTTCTGTACATTTTTTTCCTATGACGGCTTCTGGCGGATTGCCCTTTAGAATTCTTCGCATCTCGCCTATTTCCTGAGCGATTAGTGGTTGCCGCTCCCTGACCGCTTCTGTCACGTCATGAATCCTGAAAAGGCTCTCAGGACTCAAAGAACCATCCCGTACATACGTGGAATCGATGTGCATAACAGAAACCTTTTCCACGGCAATCCCTGCCCCTCGAAGAACATAATACTGATAAGCCGCATCTTCGAAATAGGCTTTTTTTAGAGAACTTGCACTCTTCACTTCAAACAGTTCCCAGCTATCGCCAGCCTTCTTCAGTATGTCAGTGCGTACGCAAAGTTCGCCAGAACGAAAGCGGCCCCCGAACAGAGCCGGGACCTTTCGAATTATGCAATCTGCAGTTTCGTCAATCTGCTCTTTGGATTCTGTATTTTTCACGTTTATCGTCACGCCCGAAGGAAAAAGCTTTCGGGCCAGGAGTTCGACCTCTGCGCTTATCTCGGCAAGATAAGAGCGCGATGCAGTATGCTTTTTATTGGATTCGTGGTTCCGCAAGAGAAAATAGAGCGCCCGGCGGCAGACAATTCCTCTCATGAAAAGAGATTTGCTTAATTGCAACGGGAATATTGTATCGACCATATTCGGCATCCGAACTGTTTTTTACGGAATTACGATTTATATTGCAAGACACATTTGTCCAAAATAGGTTTCTGTAATTGAAAAGGGTGCATAAATCCGAGAATTGCAAAGGCCCCCTCTTTCGGTTCACTCACCCTGCTAAATGAAAAACCCGCAGGGCAGCCGCCCACAGCGAAGGAACTGCCACTGCCAGCATGACAAAGACACCTATTAGCTTTACGATTGTTAGCATCTTCTTTCCAAACTCGCCTCTCGCTGCCTTGCATATCGTAAAACCGACTTGTAATATCTCAAAAATGACTAACGAGTAACACCCTATATTGTTTATCTATTGCGATACTACCATAGCAACATATACAGTTAGATGCTGGCATATTTACTATATTATTACTTTATTGTGTTTATTGCGTTATCAGCTATTATTACCATTATTATCAGATTTGGTTATGCGATGAAGATCTTCCATGACACCCCCCGCCTAGCCTCTTCATTGCAAAGTTTCAATAGGTCATCAGTGCTCACTATGGAGGATTGTCGATCATGCTTACCAAGATATTATACCCCGTCGATTTCTCATGCGATGTTACTCTGTCTATACTTCAAACATTAAAGAAACTCAAAAAAAACGGGCTTAAAGAAGTAGTGCTTCTGCATATTCTTGATGAGGGCGCCTTCAACAATCTTTCCCGATATGTTGCCTCATTTGCCGACCTTGAAAAAATGAGATCCGACAATTACAATTCCGCCCAGAAATTGATGGATGATCTGGCTGTAATGCTTGCACGGGAAGGCATTTCGGTTCGGACCATCATCCGCTGGGGCGATCCCGCCTCCGAAATTCTCAAAGTTGATCAGGAGGAGGGGTCTCCCGTCACTATTATCGGTTCTCACGGAATGGACCATATGAGAGCAGAATTAATGAAATCAAAATCAGAAGTGATCGTCCGAAAATCAACAGCGCCTGTTTTTGTTGTAAAAATGAACTGAAGCAACAGACTCTATTGAATTGAATCTTGATTTCATGCTTCAAAACGAAATGGAATCGATCAAAGAGACGTTTCGATGAAATCTGTCTTCCGCTGCGAATATGCCCGTGCCAGCCGGTCGGGATAGTCGGAAATGATGCCGTCCACACCCCAGGCAAAAAGCCGCAGCATGTCTACCTCCTCATTAACGGTCCAGACAAGTACCCGAAAGCCCGCTGCGTGGCATTGTTCAACGAAAGCTGATGTGACTGCGTTGACGTGAGGGGAAATAATGCCCGCCTCCGCTTCCCTCGCTGCTAAGATAATTTCATTGCCGCTGCGCTGTATGAATGACGATTCAAAGAGAGCGGACCTGCAAATGCGTGAATCGAGCCTCTTCACGATCGGAAGGACCGGCAGAACGAACGACTGGACGGTGGCCCGTTCAGCCATGCCGGCGTCAACGATAGCCGCAACGACGAGACGGGCGCTTCTCTCAATATCTTTCGCCGTGCAGTCCCTGGCAAATTTTGTTTCGATATTGAAGCGCATTGGTCTTGCAAGTTCTCGTCCCGATTCGTAATTCTTCGCAAAGGCGAACGCCTCCGGAAGGGTCGGCATAGAAGTCCCCGGAACAGGAACCTGCTCAGGAAAGGCCGGATTCATGACGGATCCGCAATCGTACAGCTTCAGTTCCGCCACCGTGAGATCGCCGATCGGAATGGGAGGGGCGGCATTGCCCCGCTCGTCACGGCAGATCGAACCGTTCAGCATGGTATCGTGACAGACGATCAGTTGGTCGTCTTTCGTCACGTTCGTGTCAAGTTCAATGGTCGTCATCCCTTGATCGATACAGTATCGAAAGGCAGGAATCGTGTTTTCCGGCCTTCTGCCCCGGGCGCCACGATGGCCCTGAAGATCCACTTCCCCGTCCAAGGGGCGTGCTAAGGCGCCTTTCTTAAAGGATGCTCCGGACATTATCATCAATCTTGTTATCGAGTATTTGGATCTATGTATTTCGGTTGTTCTCGTGACCCCGAAAACGTCACGCTGTCCATGGCGCCTTCAGGAATATTGACTATTTCGGGCGCTACGCAGGCAAGCCTTGAAGAACTGAATCGGGACAGGATGACGGGAGGGCTGTCGTTGCCATCTTCGTCGACATGTGTCAGAAAAAGTTCCGTATAGGGAGAGTTGGCTTTCGATGAAAAGACCAGCCACCGGCCGTTCGGAGACCAACTGTGCCAGGAGTTCATGATATCGGTGTTGCATTGCATCGTCCGGGGATTGCCACCTTCGGCCGGGATGATGACAAGCTTGCTTTCCGGTTGAATGGCAAGGCCCGTGGGACTCTGCGTGAAGACTATCCAGCGTCCGTCGGGAGACCAGCGGGGAAAGTAATTGCTCATGCCGTTGCCGCTGGCCCCTGCCAGCGGCAACGGAGATCCCCCTTTGCCGCCGTTGAAAGGAATGCGGCAGAGTTCGAAATGTATCCGGTATTTCTTATTGAGGTCGCGGATGCGTTCGTGCGGTTCAATCGTAATGTAGCGTTTGTCCCCGAGAAGGGATTCCAATGCCGGATTCCGCTTCGTCCGAGCAAAGACAATCCAGTTGCCGTCGGGCGACCATTCGGGGCAAGTCTGCACATAATCGGGATCGCTTGCACCAGGCAACAGACTGAATTGTTTTTTCTCCACATCGTAGAAAGCGATGAGACCCGTTACAGGAAAGAAAAATTGCGAAAATTCAATATCGGGAATCATTGTGAAGAATGGTTTTTCCTTTACGGTACTGACAATGAACTTCCCGTCAGGCGATATGCGGGAGAAAAAACCGGCGCTATCGATCCCGTCGGACCGTCGAACATCGTTCCATGAAATTATGTCTTCCTCGCCAATCACCATAGTGGAAGCGACTTCTTTAACGATATATCCTCCTTTGTCCCCCCGGTAATCGATATCTATTCCGAAAAGTCGCCCGTCGGACGACAAGGCGTGGCAGTTCATGCAGGCGTTCATGCCTGATAACACCGTTCTTGGTTTCCCCCGCGAGGCAACATCTCCGAGCTTCAGTGCGAAGACTCCGGGCGATTGTTTAGCCCTGCTGAACGGCAATGGCAGTTGGATGTACATGACAGGCGAGCCCAGAGGGTCCGTAGAGGTTGTAAATGTCACGGAACCCTTGGCGACGATGCGATCATGAGAAAGCTCTCCGAGAGCGTAGACAGTAAAACACTCTGCCGTGTTCATTGAACGGTCTTTTATTAATGTCCATACCTTTTCCGAGGGTTCCCATTCGCTTTTATCTGTTAAGACGTATACAACCAGGCCGGAACGAAGGGAACGGCTTTCCACCAGGTAGAGGAAACTCCAGTCAGGTTTGGGCATCCAGCGGAAACGGGGCTGCGCCATATCCGGTGGAAATATCGTTCCATCATAGGGATCAAGAATATCAAGACCAGGAAGGACCTGATCCCTCTTGACGGCGCTCAGGATGGCGTCGATTGACTGTCGCGCGTCGACAATAATGGATGGCGCCTCCCTGCTGAAATCCGTAAGATACACATTGCCGACGTGCTGGAACCCCTCGCCGACCCTGCCGGTGCAGGATGCAATCGCCGCTGCACCGCAAAGAGATGCAAGCATGAAATAAACGAGCTTCCATGATACAAAGATCGACGAATGGCCTGTATGAACGATCATTCTGCCGTTTTCATGAACATCAGGATCCATAGACTCCCTGTCTACATAATTTGACGGCTTGCTATGCATTCATACAAAAATCGCTTTTTAGTAAACAAATTGACATACAACAAATCTATCGCGCTCAACTTCCTGTCAATGCTAAAACTCTCCACAATGACAGGCCAATCGTCGGGCGGAGCGTAGTATTCCACTGGTGAAACCGAGGTCCAGCGCCGCTCCGTCGGAGCAAAGGAAACCCGTATTACGTTCGACGGATCGTACCTGTCAAAAAAATAGATGAAAGCGACCATCTTCTTGTTCAGAACTTCCTCGCTTCGCAAGACATCGGCGCCAACAGCTTGTTTTTTCACTTCGGGCAGGCTTTTGAATCCTCCTGAAAATTTGCCGGGCTGCGCTTCAACGATTTCAAAGGGAACGACATAGACCTCTATGCGAGGCGAAGCAGTGGGCATGGGACTGCTTGTCATCTCGGAAATATCCATAATCTGAACATCCCGGACCATCTCCTCGGCGGTCTTTCTTCCCATTATGCCGTCTGCCGCAAGATTCCGGGATTGCTGAAAGGTTACGAACGATTGTCGCAATTGTTGCTGCATTTTCTGGCTCATTGAACGGGCAACGCCGTATGTTTTCAACAGTGCAGCGGCTATGCGATCCGCCTCATCGCTCGACGGCCGCCTTATTGCATAGACGATGTGATTTTTCCGCCTATCGATTCTTCCGAGCGTATCGACAGACTCCGCCACCATGTCCATTGAAAAGGCTCCGCTTTCCAACTGCTTGAAATTCATAATGGCGACTGCCCGCAACCTGAAATCACTAGCAAGATCTTTCAGCGCTTCAACTATCGTCTTATCTACAGAGATCATCGAATCTGAATCGAGACGTCCGTCTCTCGCCATTTCGAAGGTTGTTATGGCTGTTCTTGCATGAGTTGGAAGCGTTGAGACCTGTATTTCCTTATAAGCCGCCGGCGCCGCGCCTGGAGCAGCACCCTTCAAGGCGTTTGACATGCCTTGACAGGAACACAGCGCAACGGTCAAAATGCAAACAATGTATAATTGAAGTTTCGTTTTCATTTTTCGCCCTCCTGAAACCGGCGTTCAATGAAGGATATTCCAGACTAAGAATATCCGGTCGCAAGCGTGAAAGGTTTTATCGATTCATTGATTATCGTACCACTTCTCCGACCATGGCCAACAACTCTAAATATCCCAGAGGTTCTTTTTTTGTCAGGTAGTCTATCTCTTCCGGTGTGAAAATTGTTCGCAAAAGCTTTTCCTCCACCTTAAAAGTATTCCAGTCGGGATTGTCCTTCTGGATGTTATCGTATACAGATTTAATCGCTTTTGTAAAATTTGTCATTACAAATACCTTAACAGCAAGGCTTTGCACAATTTCGTCGTCGGTTTTAGCGCCTGATCCGCTTTGGGCTGTCTGCTGTGAAGAGTGCATCTGTGCAGAGGGTGATTGTTGCAGACTGGTCAGTGCCTGTTGCGCCTGATCGGATATTTTTATGCCCACCATTACGGCCCATTCGAGATTGGCCTTGACCTCATCTGCCGTGTATGCGCCGCTCTGAAAACCATCCAGAAGGGCCTGCTCGGCGTCTTCCACTGCCGTGCCGCTCTGATAGGGTCCCGCCTCGACAACGGCTGAACGTCCGGTATAAATTGACGACCCAACCACATTGACACCGTTAGGGTTGGGCGCCCAGCTGACTCCGCCGCCTGCCGAATCGGCGGCTTCTTGATTGCTCCCTCCATCACTGCCGCCCCCGCCTCCGTCGCCTCCGTAGGCGAAAAGACGCGGTGCGGGGAATAAGACCAGCGTTATAACAACATAAACCATCAGTGATCGTTTATTCCACATAGTTCACCTCTCAAAACATTTGTCCCCTGCCACGAAAAGCAACAATACCTTTTTCGATGAACGGGAGTTTTTCATATCTCCTTCATGGCGGGCGCATCCCCTAGAAAATATCGTCAGCCTGATTTCCCGCCCCCTGATTACATCGTTTCATCCATTGATTCCCATTCATCGCAATATATACGATAGATTCTCCCTTGAACAGTATTTTCTCTCTGATTAGGATGCCTTACGTATAGCTTCAGGTTGGCCTTAACAGTCTATTTTACTGTATTTTATACAAATATCGTGCATGAGATTGAATCAATCGGTTTATCGATGAACCACAGACAGCGACGGCTGCGTGCATGCCGCTTAGTGGCAAAGAGATTGCTGCACTATCCTTTCCGCGATAAAGCCACGGTTCAAATGCCTTTCTGTGAGTTTATCGATGCCGGCTCCGCCAAAAACAGTCTAGATGTTTAACTCTTAAAAGGGCAGCCAACGAAAGAATGTCAGCCAGATGACGCTTGTTATCATGGAAAACATCGTCGTGGCGACAAGGAGGGCTGAAGCCAGGCGGCCGTCTCCCTTCATTTCCACGGCCATGATATAACTGGACGGCGATACCGGCGCCGCCATCATGAGGACCGTTGCTTTCAGGGCGATGCCTTTCTGGTCGAACGCGACAAGCGCAAGCAGAATCATGCCGGGATAGATGATGAGTTTCAGTAGAGAAACAGCCAGAGATATTTTCATCTCACCCTTTAGCTGGGAAAATTCGAGCGAGGCGCCGACCATGATAAGAGCGAGTGGCAGGGCCAGCCGTCCTATGAGATCGCAGGAGCGATTGACGGCGGAGGGAAGCGTTATTCCAAGCGCTGAAAAGATAAGACCTATGCTGCAACCGATGACAAGCGGATTCATGACAATATCGGCTATAACCTTTCTCACGGCCGTAGTTCCGAGAGGCTCCCTGTAATGGGGGACCGACAGAGCGATTACCGCAAGAAAATTGAAAAAAGGAACAAGAAAAGCTATGAGAACAACAACGGCGGCAAGCCCTGCATCGCCGTAGGCATAAGCAATGATCGGCAGTCCTACAAAGACCATATTGGTTCTGAAGGTCCCCTGAACGATGACTCCCCGTCGCGACGGGGAAGCCTTTGCAGCAGACAGGTAGATCACAACTGCCATGACCAACGATATGACGAAAACAGCGCCAAGGACCACCGGATTGAAGGTCTCGCTGAGAGATGAATTCGATGCGCTGGTAAAAAGAAGCACAGGCAGAGAAATATAAAAAACAATCTTTCTTATGTTTTCGAGACCTTCATGGGAAAGAAAGTTTATGCGATTAAGAACATATCCTAATCCGATGATGAAAAATACGGGAAATAGTGTCGAGATTACTTCGAGAATTTCTCTCATGACGTAAAATTCTTCATAGACGTTATTAAAAAAGCGGGACTCTTCGAAAAAGCGTCCCGCCTATGCGATCAAAGGAAGAAATCTCTATCAACCGCCAGATTTTTTAACTTCGACGTTGAGCACCTTCTCCCAGACTTTCACCATGGCGCCCTTGCTTTCATCTCCGAGATCCTGGTTCAAAGCCATCTGGTACGTCGTGAGGGCGGCCTGGGTC
>JAFGGB010000073.1 GCA_016930775.1 Deltaproteobacteria bacterium | reverse complement strand
CTGCCGCACGCCCGAGGAAGCTGACCGTGTGATCGAAGAAATGGCGAAGCATGGACTCGTTCGGGGACGCGCTGGGCTTAAGGTCTACGTTATGGCCGAGATTCCATCGAATGTGATCCTCGCCGAAGAATTCGCAAAGCGCTTCGACGGCTTCTCCATCGGCTCCAACGACCTGACTCAGCTCACGCTCGGCATCGACCGGGACAGCGACCGTTTGAGCAGCCTGTTTAACGAGCGGCATCCCGCTGTTACCAAGAGCATTTCGCAACTCCTAGAATCCGCAAAGAAGACCGGCAGCCACACCGGCATTTGCGGCCAAGCGCCGAGCGACCATCCGGAGTTTGCACAATTTCTCGTCGAGCACGGCATCGATTCAATTTCAGTCATGCCTGATAGCTTCCAGCGGGTGAAGGAACAAATCGCATCGGCGGAAGCCTCGCTTAATTCGGTGTAGCGTGTTTGTTGGTGTGGGCCCGGCTAGAAACGTGACACGATTTTGCTCCACGCCCGACAACTGTACCCAATAGCGCCGAGAAATTTGTCGACAGCATCTGCCAGAAGCAGCCATCGAATTAGCTACGCTTTTTCTCTCTTCGAGTCTCCGCGGTCCTCAGCATACGTAATGATTGGAATATCAATCTCAGGGCAGCCCAGTCAGGCGTTCTGGGAGTATGATCGGCCCAGCCTGACGAAGGTGTAGAAATAACTGAGCCAGAGGAAGACGGAGAGGGCGTAGAAGATGATCGTTCGCGCCGACCACAACGGCCAGGAGCCGGCGGGGCCGATGGCGATCACGTTGGGGAACCAAGTGAACAGCGTGGAGCGCCACCGATTCCACATGACGGTCACTTCCGTGTTGCGGGACTGCGCGGTCTTGGCGTCGTTGAAGACGCGCTCGCTATTGCGCTTCAACCACCACCAGGAATCATCGTTGGTCAGCTCGAGCCCCCTGTCGGACCGGTTGCGCATATAGATGTATTCGAAGTCGGTCGTATTGCCGCGGGCGTCGGGATCGGTGCGGCGCACTTCCGTTCCTGTGATGACGCCGGTTGTCCATGTTGGACGTGCGTATTCCCAGCCAAACCAGAGGGGTATCCCCACCACGGTTGCAGCGATGGCCAGAACGGGACCCCCCCGGCGCCATAAGATAAAGGCGAGCACGAGAACCGCGAGTAGGACGATGTAACCGATAGACAGCCAAGCCTGGAGCATCGCTAGAACCTTACCGCTGAAACTCGAAACGGTCGAGCCGCCGTATTTTTCAGTGAGCGGACGCAATCAAACCGGAGCTCAGAGGGTGTCAATAACCCGTCTAAGCTTGGCTTGAACTTGCACAGCCACCTCAGCCAAACCCGGATTCTCGATCGCTTGCATGGAGGCTACGGGGTCAACCGCTGAGATCTCCACGCCGTCAGCGGGATGCTCCTGAACGATGACGTTACAGGGGAGCATAGTCCCGATCTTATCTTCCAGTTTTAAGGCACTGAATGCCAGCTGAGGGTTGCACGCACCAAGAATTCTATAGGCGCGAAAATCCTCTCCAAGCTTCGACTTGAGCGTTGCGCTCACGTCTATGTCCGTAAGTATGCCGAAACCTTCTCGCTTCAGTGCCTCAATCGTTCGGGCTACTGCTTCGTCGAAGGGTACGCTTATTTTTCGGGAGAAGTGATAGGTCATCGGGAGTGATTAGGTTCCTGTAGCAGAGTTGGCGGGTAGGAAAATGCTGAACCGAGGCTAATGGGGGATCGATTCTCCGGCGATATGAAAGCGCGGCGCTCCGAAGGGTCTAGACCCGTAACAGTTCCCAGATAGTCCAATATTGCAGAACCTCGGTCGAGAACTGAATCTGCGGCATTTCTCGGTGTTTGGAGCCCATGCCCTCCGCCAAACCGCTCTCCCATTGATCAATCGGATACTTGAGATAAACCGACCGAAGTGGTGGTGCTTTTGGAAGGGGACTATCACCTGTCGCCTCGATGGAATGGCAGCGAGCGCAGTGAGTCTTCAAAAGCGACCTGCCATCGGCGACAGCCTCAGTTTGTGTCGCCAGCATGTGCGTAATCACAACGGATGGCCAGCAGAGCAAAGCAAATGAATGTAGCCTTTGGCCACTTGAACGCAACGAACAGGATTGCGACGGACCAGAGTTCTGAGCGCAGTGACGCTTTCTTGATAGCCGTCCCTATTCTTTTCAGGCGCGTCCACGCCGCAAAGCCTGATCTTGTGACGAGCTTTTTCCTTGCAGAGCTAGAAGGTATCGACGTCTGCGATCTTGTCGACCGTACCGAGGTATCTCTGAAGGGGATCAAGAATGAAGATCAATCACTTTGATGGCTACGATGTCATCCCACCCAAAGGTCCTGCCACTCTTTCAATTTGAGTTGAACCAGAAGAAGTCGAATTGGCATTTGCGAGGGCGCTTCACCCCAGCCGAAGGGTGCTAATGGCCCCCGTGGTCGCGATGAAATGATCCAGTTAGTGTGTGAGAAAGGGGCGCCTGGCCGAAGCCGACGCCCCCTAGCTCAATTAGCAGGAAACTTCCCTGGCATTGGAACCCGAGCCGTCAG
>JAFGGB010000072.1 GCA_016930775.1 Deltaproteobacteria bacterium | reverse complement strand
GGCGTGGAAACAAACGAGATCGATATACGACCCAGCTGCCTGCAGATGTTCCACGATATCGGCCACCCCTACGCCCAGGGCAATCGGCAGTACGACATTACCTTCGAAAACATCCAGGCCGGCGAAAGAACATCCCACCTCTTCCGCATAGCCAATTTCCGGAACGGCATAGTTATCGGAACGGGCGACCTCAGTGAACTTGCCCTAGGCTGGTGCACCTACGGAGTGGGCGATCACATGTCTCATTACAACGTGAATGCCAGCATTCCGAAAACACTGATCCAACATCTTCTCCGCTGGATTGCACAGTCAGGACAGTTCGATGAAAAAACCACCGACATCCTGTTGAATATTTTGGAAACGGAGATCAGTCCCGAACTCGTGCCGGGGGATTCGGGCGGCGATCCGATGCAAAAAACCGAGGCAACCGTTGGTCCTTACGAGCTCCAGGACTTCACGATGTTTTATATTACAAGGTATGGTTATCTACCTCAGAAAATTGCTTTTATGGCCTATTGCGCCTGGCGCGACAAAAAGAGCGGGTTCTGGCCGGACATTCCCCTCGACCGTCGCAACGAGTACAGTCTTGCCGATATAAAACACTGGATCTCTGTCTTCTGCCGCCGGTTCTTTAAAACCAGCCAGTTCAAGAGGACCTGCGTTCCAAACGGTCCTAAGGTTGGATCGGGGGGTTCCTTATCCCCCCGGGGCGATTACCGCGCTCCCAGCGACAGCGAGGCCGTCGTCTGGATTGAGAATGCAGAGAACATACCCGATGAGGAAGCATAATAGTGACTTACAGAGCACTGCGAAAAAAAACTAACAGTTATGATCAGTTCGATGCGACCGAATTATACTGTCCCGACTGTCGCCGTTCCACTCCCGTAAGAAAGCGCCTCCTGCTGGTGCTCGCCGATGGCGACAAGTACGATTACGTATGCTCGATCTGCGGCACATCGCTGGGCGACAAGATTGACAACAAACCTAACAATTTAAGATTTTTATAGGATAGCGTCGGCCCGCAGCAACAATCCCGCGCAGCCTTCTGCCCCAGGTGTGCAATTCAACAAGGCCAATCTTTTGATGCGTTCAGCGATCCATGGTCATCTGATGGAAAATCAATGGCGGAGCCGGCCGTTCGGTCTGGAATATGGCGCAAAGGGGCCATAGTCATATAAGACCATGGCCCCGAAAGCATCCGCACGAGAACCGTCAACGACCGATTATGAGCTTAAGAGGATCAACTTCCTCTCGCAGAATCCTGAGTTCTTCCGCTGTAGGCGGGGGCGTTTCCACTATCTTCGGCGCTTTCAAGAGTTCAAAACCGCAATTGTCCTGAATATCTTTTTCCGAATAGCCGTGGTTGATCGATATTATTCGCATCCGCTTTGATTCCGGTTCGAAATCCATAACGGCCATATTCGTTATGATCTTGTACGGTCCCGCTTCCAGAGGCAGACCGCACTTGGCTCTCGAATCTCCTCCCTTGATCCAGCCCGGAGTGGTAACGAATGAGCAGCGTTCGACAAAACGCTTGGTATCCTGAGGAGTCATAACCATCATCCGCCAGGCAAATGACGCGAAATCGTTGGCGCCTCCACTGCCGGGAAGCCGGACTTTGGGTTTCTGGTGGTTATCGCCGACTCTCGTCGAGTTCAGGTTTCCGTACATATCGATCTGGGCGCCGCCGAGAAACGTATAATCAAGCATTCCTCTACAGGCTGTTTCCATGATTTCGCACATTCCGCTGGCCATGACGGCCTTCCATGTGGTCCTCGAATCACCCACGGAAATGGGCATCTCGGGAAGAAGCGGCGCAACTCCTCCTGCCTCAAACATGATCAGCAGATTGGGGGAGCAGGTTTTCTGAGACAACATAGCCGCCGCACAGGGCGCTCCTGTTCCTACGCCGACGGTGGCGCCATCCTCCAATTCCCTCGCCGCTATGCATATCATCAATTCCATCGCATTATAGTCAGCCATGAGCGTTGATTCCTCCTTTCTTAAGCCTTGTTGTTCAGGACCATCAGTTCCTTTTGCCGAAGCTGCCTCATCTTTTCAAGACCGCCGTTCATCTGAATGTAGTCGAAATGGTCCTTGCAATTGAAAATATTCTTTTCAAGAAATTTCTTGAATTCATCGGGATCCTGTTCCGCCTTCAGCCATTCCCTGAGGTGTCCCTCGTCGGAGTAATACTCTCCATACATGTTGCCGGGATAACTGCCGTACGGGACTTCGCACACTGCATCTACGAGATAGAAGGGTATGGACGTGTACGTCGGTTCGTTTCGGAAAAATTCAGTCTTTACGAGGCGTTCCGCCGTTATAATGAGACGTTTGGAAGCTCTGGCAAGATCAAGGTCCGAAATTGTAATGCCCCTGATGCGGCAGTTGCCGTACACGTCGGCCTCGTGGACGTGTATGACTGAAACATCGGGGTAGAGAGCCGGCATAGCGACGAATTTTTTACCCGTAAAGGGACACTCGATCATCTTCGCGCCGCTGTATTTAAAGGTATCCGTACCCATGATATTGCGGATCGGCACAAAGGAGACGCCCATTACCGCCGCCTTCAGCCGTGCCGAAAGGGAATAATTCGTCCACTCGGAAACTTCGACGTCTCCACTCTCCATGTAGTTTCTGGCAACTTTCGAAAGACCCCGGGCTTCAAGCCCGATAATATAAGCGATGTCGCAGCGATCGAAGCATTTACCCGATGAAAGTATCTGAAAGTCGTGTGTCGAGGTGTGACCGCAGAAAGCAAGCTTTTTGATTCCCTGGCGAACGAGTTCATGGCAAACCGCCGTGGGAATCCTGTTTGCACCGAAACCCCCGATCGCAAGATAATCGCCGTCGTGAATAAACTTCTGCACCGCATCCGTCACTGTCGTGAGTTTGTTTTCCATCTTGCGGGATTTCTGTCTGAAGAATTCCCGCGCCTTGTCCGGATCGGGATCAGTGAAGATCCTGCCTATTCCTTGCTCTAATACATCCACCTCAAGTACCTCCTCCACGTATTATTTCATGAAAGACCTTTTAAGCTGATGAATCCCCTTCATCACAATGAATTTCCGTCATTCTACGTTCACGACTGCCCTCTTAGCACACCCTCTTTCCCGGAGCAAGGGCTATACGTCTCGCATTACAGACGGCTCTTTCATTTTTTCTTTTTTTTCCCGAGCGCTTCCTGGAGTTTTGCTGCCAGCAATCCGGTGGACAATGAACCCTCAGTTTCCTTGGACGGCCTTCCGGCCATGACCGATTTGGAACTTCGATCATGGCTGTTCTCGGCCAGATAATCACCCAATATTTCCCTGCTGTGAATGTTGTCATGGCAATAGACGCAGAGGTTTTCCCAGTTGCTCCCGTCGGGAGGATTGTTGTGATGGTTCCCATCTCTGTGGTGAACGGTAAGAAGATGACGGTTCCGATGATCGAACTCGCGACTGCAATAGGCGCAGACCAGCCCATGAATGGCAAGAGACCTCTCTCTGTAGTCTTCGGCGGCAGGGTTCCGGGCGCCCTCCCGGAGTTCCCGGATCACTCTGTCGATAGGTTTGGTACGATCGGGCTGATCGCCCTTGGTGCTTGTCTTTGTCCGATCGGCCTGTCGGCTGAAGGTAACCTTGGCCATAGACGTCCTTTCCGACTACGCCCTTACGGCGAGCATCTGACTAAAAGTCGCCAAATTTTATACTATTTTTTATTCGCAGCCAACTACTTTGAAGCATTTGCCGCCTCTCTAAAGGCTATCGCCCTCTAACCGGCCTAACCAGAAAAAAACGCTCCCCTTTTTCTTCAATGCCCTGTTTCGAAAAGGCCTTTACAGGTCCATCTCTTTCAAGTCGTCGGGAATGATCAGTATCGCCTCTGTCGCCGCCCGAATGTCCTCCACAGCAACTCCAGGCGCTATTTCTTTCAGGACAAGTCCGCTAGGCGTTATTTTCATGTATCCCATTTCTGTTATTATATCTGTAACCCTTCCGGCGGCCGTAAGGGGCAGCGTACATTTTTTTAAAATCTTTGGCTCGCCTTTCTGAGTGTGCGACATGGCTATGATCACACGTTTCGCTCCCGTAACCAGATCCATGGCCCCTCCCATGCCGGGCACCATTTTCCCCGGTATTTTCCAGTTCGCGAGATCTCCATTCTCGGCCACCTGAAGAGCCCCGAGGACCGTCATATCTACGTGTCCTCCTCTGATGATCCCGAAAGAGGTTGCACTGTCGAAGGTACAGCCGCCCTCTTCTATGGTCACGTAACCGCCTCCTGCATTTATCAGATCCTTGTCTTCTTCTCCTTTTTTCGCTGCAGGACCCATCCCCATGATGCCGTTCTCCGACTGAAGAAAAACCTCTATTTCCTTGGGAATGTAATTGGGAACAAGAGTAGGCACCCCGATGCCTAGATTTACAACATCGCCGTCCTTAATTTCCTTTGCCACTCGACGGGCAATCAATTCGCGTTCGTCCATTAGTTTTGTCCTCCCAGATCAACGATATAATCAATGAAAATCGAAGGCGTCATTACGAAATCGGGATCGATTTCACCTACCTCAACGATATGTTCCGCTTCGCATATAACAACGTCGGCGGCCATTGCCATGAGGGGATTGAAATTGCGGGCCGTCCTTCGATAGATTGCATTCCCTTTCTTGTCAACCTTCCAGGCGTGTATGAGTGCCACATCTGCTTTAAGCGGCGTCTCCAGCAGGTATTCCACACCGTTCATGATCAGCTTATTCTTTCCTTTTTCCACCTCGGTGCCCACACCGGTAGGCGTAAGAAACCCCCCCGTGCCGACTCCGGCCGCACGGATCTGGCCGGCCAGCGTTCCCTGTGGAGTCAGTGTCACTTCTGTCTCCCCTTCATTGAACTGCCTGCCCGTTTCCTTGTTGGTACCGATATGCGAGCAGATTACGTGCCTGATCTTATGATTCACAATGAGTTTTCCAATGCCAACCTCAGTAAATGCCGTGTCATTGGCTATCACGGTTAGTTCTTTGATATCCCTTACAAGGAGAGCATCTATGATGGCATTAGGTCCTCCGCATCCGAGGAAGCCGCCGATCATCACGGTCATTCCACTTCTCACATGGCTTCCAGCATCATCCATCGATATTATTTTGTTTCGCATTCACTGTTTCCTCCGTCTTTTGTTATATTTAAACCGCTGAACGGTCCTGCTGCCAGCAGCCTTTTCTTTTTCCAAACCAATGAAGCTTAATAATAACCTATTGTCATCACGGTCTTTATTCCTTCCAAATAAAGGGAAGGGGAGTGCCCTTGCCTGCACTCCCCTTCCCTTCTTTACAAATTCCCTAGATTTCCCTCGTGGGAAACATTTCAATTATGAGGGCTTTGCGCCAACAATCCCTCTTGGTCCTTACACTATGCCTTGAGCAAGCATAGCCTCGGCGATCTTCACGAAACCGGCAATATTGGCTCCGTTCACGTAATTGCCGGGCGTGCCGTACTCCATCGCTGCATCCACACAGGCACGGTGAATGCTTTTCATGATCTTCTGCAGATGGGCATCTACTTCTTCCCGGGACCAACTCATCCTCATGCTGTTCTGCGTCATTTCCAATCCTGATACGGAAACACCTCCGGCATTTGCCGCTTTGCCGGGCCCATAGAGCACTTTTTTGTCCACAAATATTTCGACGCCCTCGGGCGTCGTCGGCATGTTTGCTCCTTCCGATACCACGTAGACGCCGTTTTTCACGAGATTCGACGCATCTTTGCCGTTGATCTCGTTTTGCGTCGCCGACGGAAAGGCGCAGTGGGCCTTATGATTCCACAAGGGATTGCCGTCCTGACCTGGATCAATCGGCGTGTAGACCGCATCGCGATACTTGTCTGCATATTCCTTGATTCGACCGCGTTCCACATTCTTCAGCTGCATGACATAATCGAGCTTCTCCCGAGTAATTCCGCTCTCATCGTAGATGTAGCCTGAAGAATCGGAAAGCGTCACAACCTTGCCGCCCAGCTCAAGGATCTTCTCAACGGTAAACTGCGCCACGTTCCCAGAACCCGAGACGAGGCAAATCTTGCCCTCCATGGTCTCGTTGCGCGTGCCCAACATCTCGCTGGCGAAATAAACGGCGCCGTAGCCCGTGGCCTCCGGCCGGATGAGACTCCCGCCCCACTCGCGGCCCTTGCCCGTTAAAACTCCCGTAAATTCGTTCTTCAGCTTTTTATACATGCCGAACATATAGCCGATCTCTCGGCGACCGACGCCTATGTCGCCTGCAGGTACATCCGTGTCCGGTCCGATATGCCGCCAGATTTCCATCATGAAGCTCTGGCAAAATTTCATTACTTCATTGTCCGATTTACCCTTCGGATCAAAATTCGATCCGCCTTTGGCGCCTCCCATAGGCAGCGTCGTCAAGGCGTTTTTGAACTGCTGCTCAAAGGCCAAAAACTTTAATATGCTCATATTAACCGATGGATGAAAACGGAATCCGCCCTTATAGGGACCGATAGCGCCGTTGATTTGTATGCGATAACCGCGGTTGATCTGCACCTCTCCTTTATCATCCACCCAGGGCACCCGGCAAATGATGATTCGCTCGGGCTCCACCATTCTCTCCAAAATCTTGGCTTTGCGATACTCGGGATGTCTGTCCAAGACCGGTTGAACAGATTCCACAACCTCCGATACAGCCTGCAAAAACTCCATCTCGCCCGGATTGCAGGCTTCACACATTGTCATAAACTCTTTCATGGGCCTCCACTCCTTCCCTTTGAAAAATATCATGCACGATAGAATTACCGTGAAAGATATCTTTCAATCACATTCTTCCGACTTTGTCAACCCGAATGTAAGCTGCAAAGCTACCTGCGATAACGTATGTTGTGTTCGTGTTTTATCGCAAAGATCTCATTTCACTCCGGGAACAAAACATTCAAATCTAAATTTTCCTTCACCATTTTTTTAACGATTTCTATCTTCTTCGCGTCTCCCTTCGTCAGAATGGGCTCAATGGAATCAATCTGACGGGCCACCTGATACGTATCTTCCGAGACCAGAAGGAGCGGAATATTGTATTCCGATGCCTTGGCGATGATCGTGGAACTCGGCACAATATCGTTCGTTATAACGATGCCGGATGTATTGCTTTCCAACGCCGCAACAATCATATCGCTCCTGTCGCCGGCGGTTATCACGAGTTTCCCCTCTTTTTTGAATACGGGCTCTTTCATCGCAACGTCGGCGTTCATGGCCCCGATAATCACATTTTTAATGGTTCGGTTGAGTCCCGATTCCCCCCCCATGACCTTGACGAAGAGACGTTCCACAATGTTGTTTACCGACAAATAGGTTAACTCGACCTCAAAGGGTATTATGCCGAGAACGGGGATTCCCATATCCTTGATGCAGTCCAGGTGAGTCTCCTTAAAATCTTCAACATCCTGCACTTTGTTGATTATGACCCCTGCAAAATCAACACCTTCCATGCATACGCACTTCTTCAGGAACGAAAGATCGTCCATAACGGCGCCCTCGTCGCCGCTCAGCACAAATATCAAGCGCGAACCGGTATTCCTGGCCAGCGATATGGCGTCAAGATTAACGGAAGCTCCATATGTGAGGTGCTCCGATGCCTCAATAAGCAGGATGTCATTATCGCCTTGGATGTCGGAGATCATTTCGGCAAGTTTCTGTTTTATCGTTTCGTCATTATACATGTAACGGACTTTTGTATGTTCGAAACCGATACTCATATCCTCCGGATTCTCTTTAAGAGAGAAGAGATTGGCCATAAGAGCCGAGTCGTAATCCCAGAGCCGTTTCTTCCGATAATACAGTCTGTCGCCGAACGGCTTGAGATAGGCAAATTTTTTACCCATCACATGAGCCAATCCCACAATCAGACTGGTTTTGCCAGAGTTGCGCCGTATCGAAGCTATGACTACCTTATTCATTATATGTCCCCTCTCTCAATCTTTAGAAAGCAGTATTCGTGTATCGACGGCTTTCGCACCCGCACCCTCTTCATACACCACTACCGGATTAATTTCTATATCACTTATGCCTTTGCATTTATGAACAATTGCGCCGACTTTGCACACTGTATCAACGAGACGTTCTATGTCTTTGGCTTTTTCGCCGCGAACGCCGAGAAGAAGCTTGTATGACCTGATCTCTTGAATCATCGAGAACAGTTCGCGCCGTTCCAGAGGATAGGCGCGGAAAGCTACATCCTTCATGACTTCCACGTAAATTCCCCCCAGACCTGCCATGACAATGGCACCGAAGGAAGGATCTATCTTGGCCCCCGCAATGATTTCCGTACCCGGTTTCACCATCTCAGCCACTTCGATGCCTTCTATGTAAGCTCCCGGGACGTGTGTTTTACAATTGTAATAGATGGCTTCATACGCATCGATTACTTCTTTCTCATCCAGGAGGTTTATTGCCACGCCGCCGGCGTCGCTCTTGTGAATGATGTCCTTTGAAACGACTTTCATGACGACAGGATAACCTATCGTTTCCGCAGCCTTGACGGCCTCAGCAAGACTCGTGACTATGATCGTCTGGGGAATCGGCACACCCGCAATTTTCATTATCTGCTGCGCTTCGTTAGTCAGAAGGAAATATCTATCCTGCTTCTTGGCATTATCCACGATAGCGTTGATTGCCGACACGTCAAGATCGATGTCCATAACATCATGAGAGCTTTCCTGAAGATACCGGCGGTAGGCATAGACGGCGCCCAAGGGCGATACGGCATCATAGACGTTGCCGTATACAGGGATCTTATCCTTCCCCAAGTCCTCGATACATTCCCTTATTTTAGCGCCGCCGAAGAGTGAAAAACTAATATTTTTTCCTTTATCCTTGTAAAAGTCATACATCGTTCTGACCATCTGGGGCAATTCTTCAATATCAAAAACGGCAGTTTCACAATAGAGGGCAATGGCCGAATTGATATCCGGACACTCGGCTGCAACCCTTAGGGCCTGGTCGTAATCGCCCGCCTTGGCGCCGCCGGTGATATCCACAGGGTTCTTCAAGGAACCAAATTCTGGTGTTACCGCTGCAAATACCTTCTTCAGTGTCGCGGCATTGTCGTAGAGCGTAACGCCGTACTTCTCACAGGCGTCGGTGGCCATAACGCCAATGCCTCCGCCATTTGTAACAATGACCGTCTCATCTCCCGAGGGAATGGGATTATTTGAAATGTACTTGCACCACTCAAAGGCATCCTTGACGTCCTCGGCCCTGAGGGCGCCGCACTGTCTCATAATCGATTCGAAGACATTGTCGGCGCCGGCAAGAGACCCTGTGTGGGAAGCCGCCGCCTGAGCACCCCGTTTCGATCTGCCCGATTTTACGACGATTACGGGCTTCTTTCGCGTCGCTCGTTTCAGTGCCGCAATGAACTTCTCGCCCTGTTTAACCCCCTCAATATACATGAAGATGACCTTGGTCATCTCGTGATCTATGAGATACTCCATCAGGTCAGCCTCGTCGAGATCACACTTATTGCCTATTGAACAAATTGTGGAGAGGCCAATGTTCTCTACAAAGGTTTTGCCGATCATGGCAAGGCCGAGCGCGCCGCTCTGAGTAATAATGGCAACTCCGCCGGGATTGATTTCCGAGGGACCAAAGGTCGCATTCAGGGATACCTGCGCCGAATACATGCCGAACATATTCGGACCCATGATCCTGACGCCATACCGCATTGCCATGGCGACGATCCGCTTCTCCAGATCGAGGTTGCCGATCTCGGAAAAGCCCGATGTGATAATAAGCGCATAGCGAATGCCCTTCCGGCCGCAACTTTCTACAGCCGCTTCCGTAAGCTTTGCTGGAACGGTTATACAGGCTACGTCGATCGCATCTTCAATATCTTCTACTGATTTAAATATCTTAAGACCAAGAACTTCTCCTCCCCGGGGATTAACCGGATATATTTTACCCTTGTAGCCACCGACGATAATGTTTTCGACGACTTTGTATCCAATCTTGCCCGTATCTTGCGATGCGCCAATGATCGCCACGGATTGCGGTTCGAAAAGGCGCCGTACATCCGAAATGCTCACGTTCTCCATTATTATCACCCCCTCAAGGCCCTAGTGCAGTTCAATAGCGAATATTCAAAACCCATTCTCAGGGCGTCAGACCATCAATTGCACATCATTGATAAAAAATCGTCTCTTTTCTTACATTTGAACAGAAAAAAGCAACGACAAATACTTGACTATATTATACCAGCCTGTACCTGGCATCCTAATCAGGAAGATTGCTCTCAATGCCGAAAAGCCATCTTCAACTCATAAACACCCGCGGTCTTTCTCTTTTGGATGTCGAAACCCATTTTCCCGAAGATATGGAGCATGGGGATGTTTCCCACGAGCACCTCGGCGGTAAATCCGAGCAATCCTTGTCGCTTGGCAAGGTAGGTGAGATACGATAGGAGTTCCGTTGCGACGCCTCGTCCCTGGCAGTCATCACGGACGACAAAAGCAACTTCGGCGGAATGCTTGGTCTGATCGATGCCAAACTGACCTATTGCTACAATCGTCTCTTTATCGTTCTCCTCGACAACCGCCAAAATAACGATTTCCCGAGTGTAATCTATTATGACAAAATCCTGCAGCCTCTCATGAGGCATATCTGTGCGCTTCGATATGAATCTCTGGTAGAGGCTCTTGTCGGACAAAGAGTAGAAAAAGTCCTTTACGAGCGGTTCGTCGCTGATTCTTACGGGTCGCAGGAATATATTGAACCCATGAGACGTCGTGCGATAGGTTTCTAGATTTTCAGGGTACTCGCCCCGTTTGCCCGGAATGTAAGCCTGATCTTTGAAAATAAGTCCTGCCTTTTTAGCCTCTTCAATAAGCATGGACCTGAATTTTGGATGTGCGATGGCGATAAGCTCCATTGCCCTTTCTCTAATATTTTTGCCGTGGATGTATGCAATGCCGTATTCTGTCACTACATAATGAATGTCGCCGCGGTTCAATGTAACGCCCGAACCCTCCTTCAGGAAGGGGACGATCCTTGAAACGCTCCCATCCTGGGCCGTGGACCTTAACGCAAGAATTGTCTTTCCTCTCCTGGCAAGAACGGCGCCTCTCATGAAATCGGCCTGGCCCCCTATGCCGCTGTAAAAGATCTTTCCAATCGATTCCGCGCTGGCCTGACCGGTGAGATCGATCTCCAGAGCCGAATTGATGGCCGTCATTCGCTCGTGTTGAGCGATAATGAGGGGATCATTCGTATAATCGATCGTCCTGAATTCAACGCTCGGATTGTCGTGCAGATACTCATAGGTTTCCTGATTCCCCATGGAAAAAGAAGCTATTGTCTTGCCTCTGTCGATGCTCTTTTTGGAATTATTAATAACGCCTTTCCTCATGAGATCGGCGAGTCCGTCTCCGAGGAGCTCCGTGTGGACGCCTAAATTGTTTTTATCGTACAGGTTCGAGAGAACCGCGTTGGGAATGCTTCCATATCCAACCTGTATCGTATCGCCATCTTCGATAAGACGTGATACGTACTTGCCTATCCGTTGAATATCCTCGCTCATTTCCATTTCAGGAAATTCCAAAAGAGGTTCATCGTAGGGAATAATAAAATCAACATCCTTCATGTGGAGGAAGCCGTCGCCATGAATTCTCGGCATCTTGGCATTTATTTGAACAATAACAGTCTTAGCCATTTCAGTAGCCGCTTTGCAGATATCGACACTGATTCCAAGGCTCATGTAACCATGCCGGTCGGGATAGGAAGCCTGTATCAAGGCCAGATCAATGGGAACTACCCCTCGGTAGATCATATCGGAAACTTCCGAAAGAAAGAGAGGCGTATAATCCGCGAGACCTTCGTTAATGGCCTGCCGCGTGTTGTTTCCGATAAAAAAGGAGTTGGAACGAAAATTATCCCGGTATTTCTGATCAGTATATGGTGCAACGCCCAGAGTCCAAATCTGAAGGACCTCGGCATCGAAAAAGGCCTTCGGGTGGTCCTTCACATATTCGATAAGGGCATTTACCAGATATTGCGGCTCAGCGCATCCCGTGCTGATGAATATCCTGTCGCCCCGATTAATATGGCTGAAAGCCTCTTCCTCGGAAACAAACTTGTCTGGATAGACCTTGGAAAAATCTTCGATTTTCCGAAGATTTATCTGTTCCTGAAGCCCCGTCCAATACTCACGATTTATATTATTGTCTTTCATTTCACCCATATATTTGCCCTGCCTGCGCTTCTAAGAGCCGCCGCAACGTGCGCGAACGAATCTAAGACTCGTTGGCGCAGGAACGGTTTCATTGCTTTTCCATGTGTCCGCGCTGCCCATGCTTATCTAGATTAAAGTATCGTTTCTTTCAATACTAAACCGCAAATACCGCTTCTTTAAGTAAAACTAATTATATTATATGAAGTTTCACTTGAGCGTCAACTGTTATACCGCCGATTGAACCGAATACATTGCAAAAAAAGAGGAACCGTTTTTCACCGGTTCCTCTTCAGGCAATATCTGATACTTTTTTAAGCAGCTATGCCGGCAAAAAGGCAACGCCAAGGCAGATTATGATGCCCGTAAGTATCATTACGACCATCGTATATCCCACGATTTCTCGCGCTTTCAGCCGCGTTATTCCTAGAAGGGCCAGCGCCCAGAATGGCTGGAGCATGTTTGACCACTGATCGCCGTATGCCACAGCCATGACAGTTTTCGGGATCGACAGAGTGAGCGTCTTCGCCGCCTCGATCATGATAGGCCCTTGAACGGCCCACTGGCCGCCGCCCGAAGGAACGAAGAGGTTCACGAGACCTGCGCTCAGGAATGTGAAAACGGGGTAGGTATAGCCATTGGAGATTGCAACGAACCATCCGGCGATAATGGCCACGAGTCCGGACTTGGTCATCATGCCCATAATGCCCGCATAAAAGGGAAACTGGACGATAATCCCTGCACAGGCCTTGGCGCCTTCGCTGACCGCCCTGACATAATTGATCGGCGTCCGCTGGAAGAGGATGCCCAAGAAGAGGAAGGTGAAATTCACAATGTCCAGATTGAGTTGAAATCCCTTTGTTACAAAGTAGTAGATAACATACACCATGCCGGCAATTCCGATAACTGCCGAAATGATCCAGCTGTTTTCAATCTTGTCGGCAATGACCATTTTATCTTTTGCAATTTCCTTAACTTCCTCTTTTTCCACGAGTTGCGGATCAACATCGAATATCGTCTCGTATTCCGCTTCATTCTTCGGCGCCATGGCCATACAAATGAGGGGAATGACGAAGAGCAGCACTAGGCTCAGTATGATATTCATTGGACTGAAAAGAGTCTGACTCGTGGGAATGATGCCAATCTTTTCGACGAGAAAATGCTTTTCCGTCGCGACGAGCAAGGGGGCGGAACCGGAGAGTCCCATATGCCAGATAAGGAAGCCTGCGTAGCCCGCAGCGCCAAGAAGAGGATAGTGCATCTTGATATTTCTCAGGTGACCGCTTCTTCCTACCTCGCGGGCCATGAGAGCGCCGACAATGATCCCGAGACCCCAGTTGATAAGCGAGGCGATGCCGGCGGTGAACGCCACCAGAAAAATGGCCCCTGATTGTTTTTTAGGAATTTCCGCAAGCGCCTCGATGCCTTTGCGAACGATTTTCGATGTGGCCAGTGCATGCCCCGTCACCAGGATAAGACACATCTGCATGGCGAAAGTCATAAGCGCCCAGAAACCGCCATACCAGTGTTTGATCATGTCAAAAGGACCGCTCTTCGTAAATATCAAACCCATAATATAGGTTACAAAGGTCAGCAATATGGCGAAGAGCATCGGATCGGGCATCCATTTCCTCGCCCACTTGTCAAAGGCAATACCCATTGCCCTAATCATTGTGCACCTCCTTTTAGTAAAACGGGTTGCATTCGAATAAACCGCTTAGTAACCAAAACGGCTGTCGCTCTCACTTCACCTCCTTTCTTGGCAACACTCAAACTCCACGGAAATGGTGGAGACAATCGGCGGCGCAAATTGATAAGCAACGAAAGATCCGAAGTAATTTTTGCGTTGGACAGTTGTGCAGGAATCTCGTCGTATGGAAAAGGAACATGCGTCTCTCCTGTGGATCATATCGGTTTCAACGTCTCACTTGTGGAGAATGACTGCAGTCTGCTTTGTATTTATGAGTCCCGGAATATCGCAATGTTTACTGCAACAAGCCCGGGAAAAGAGTCCACCTTCCCCTCATAATAATTATTGAAATTTTGTACCAAAGGAAGGACCGGACTGTCAAGGACAATATTGCAATATAAGGCATTGATTTTACTTTTTATGCTTACGAATAAGCGACCGAGACACAACGTCTCTACTCCTCCTTGTCATCAATTCGCCCGGCCAGGACAACCATTATATCGATCCGATCTCCAACATGAACCTTACTGCCCGGGGTTACGCCCTACTGAATGACCGACTGGCCCCGGACATCGCAGTCCTTGAAGGAGGATACTCCATCGAGAGAGCTCTTCCCTATGTGAATGTGGGAATAATTCTCGCCATGGCGGGAATTGACTACAGCAACATGCGCGAACCGGACTTCGACCCTGCTGTGCTTCAACGGTCGACAGAGATCACCTCCTATATTGAACGCGAAGTCGCCATGCTGTATGATTTCTGGGAAAACCGGAATATGAGAAATTTTAAGACTGCGGGCCACCGAGACTTCATGTCAAGGGCCAAACATATATCTTGCGATACATCGGGCATTTCTGAAGAACAGAAGGAAACCGTTAAGATATGCCGGAAATGCGGGGAACTGGCGACTATAGAATCAACGGCAAATCTCACTCGTTGCGTCTTCGCCGTTATCGTGCCTTCTCTGAGCTGCCGGGACTGCCGATCGCTCGGAGAAAAGATCTTCGAAAAAACCGACCGGACAAATTATGATCGCGTCTATTTTCAAGACCGTCACCGCAATCTCTACATAATGAAGCAAAAAAATAGCTCCTCCCTAAGGGAGGAGCTACCAAGAACTCAGCAATATAACTGCTTATCCATCTCGGGGACAGCGCTTTGTAAAAAAATTTCCCCGAAGACCCGTCGGCTTTTACCCGAGAACGATCATGATCTGTCCCGTATCAACCTTATCCTTCTCCTTCACTTTAACCTCGAGGACCTTGCCGTCCTGAGGAGCAGTGATTGGGTTTTCCATCTTCATAGCTTCGAGAATTACGAGTTCATCATCCTCTTTGACCTCGTCCCCGACAGAAACCAGCACTTCTGTAATGGTACCAGGCATGGGGGATTCAATTTCAATTGCCATTCCAAACTACCTCCTTATAATTAATCATCTCATTTTTTTCTTCTCAAGCGCTTCCTCGTTGAGTTTGCTTTCACCCACAGGAATGCCGACAAAGGCTGTCACCTATTAGTATGTTTTATGGACGCTGTCAAGGATATATGCGAACTTTTTCCGTCGATGCAGATATCTCTTCATGACAGTTAGATCCGAAGCGCACGGACTCTCTAGAAAAGGAAGAGCGCACAGGCGCTCCTTTTTGACAGGGGCGTGAAACCATGCTAGAGAAGATTCCCTTCTTTGATCGTGAAAGGCAGGATTAATTTGAAACAAAGGGCTGCTGCATCTCTCTCGGATCTCTGCCAGCTGATTGCAACACTTCGGTCTCCCGGCGGATGCCAGTGGGACCGGCAGCAAACAAAAAATTCCCTCGGCAGGTATCTTAGAGATGAAACCTATGAAGTGATCGATGCAATCGATCGCGAATCCCCCGAAGCTCTTCGAGAAGAACTGGGCGACACCCTTTTCCTGATTCTTTTCCTGAGCAGACTTGCTGAGGAAACCGGCGAATTCGACATCAATGACGTCATGGCCGATGTTATGGAAAAAATGATTCGACGGCATCCTCACGTTTTCGGCCAAACATCGGTCAAAAGCGTTGACGATATCAAACTCAACTGGGAGTTGATCAAAAAAAAGGAAAAAACGGACAGCGAACAGTCCGTTCTGGGCAATGTCTCTCCCTCGCTGCCGCCGATGCTTGCGGCGCTGACCATAACGAAAAATGCCTCGGCCGTCGGCTTCGACTGGACTACGGCAGAAGGTGTTTTCGAGAAAATAGAAGAAGAAGTTCGAGAATTAAAGGAGGCTCTCTGTTCCGGCGATCGCCGCCGTCTCTGCGAAGAGTTGGGAGATGCGTTCTTCTCCCTGGTGAACCTCTGTCGATTCACCGGCATCGATCCTGAAGAGGCTCTGGGGCAAACAAACAAGAAATTTCTTCGTCGTTTCGCCTTCGTAGAAAAAGAAATCAAAGCAATCGGCAAGGAACCGGGAGCGGCAACGCTGGAAGAAATGGATGCAATCTGGAATCGAGCGAAAGACTGCGAAGGGAAGAACGAGTGAAATATTTTCTCTGCGTCATCGGCATGGTCTTAGTCATCGAAGGAATCCCCTATTTTGCTTTCCCCGAAAAGGCTAAGTCCTACCTGCTGAAACTTCAAGAACTCTCTGACGGGGTTTTGCGGACGCTCGGTCTTTCGGCAATTCTCATAGGACTTGTCCTTGTATATTTCGGCAGGAGTTGATCATATAACCGTTAACCGTCATGCACAATCCGTCCTTCCGGCAAAGGATACGGGATTTTCAATGGGCAGCGTGATCGATACAGCAATTATATCATCGATAGCATGAAACTCTCTAATTTTGATTATTGCCTGCCTGAGGAATTGATTGCTCAGAAGCCTTCCCCTTCTCGCGACGGATCGCGCTTGATGGTGGTCCATCGTTCTAACGGCCTATTGGAAATGAAACATTTCTTTGATCTGCCCGAATATCTTGAGGCTGGCGACGTTCTCGTTCTGAACGATTCGAAGGTCATACCGGCCCGCCTTGCCGGTCGCAAAGACACGGGCGCCGTCATAGAAATCCTGCTCATCCGAGAAGAAGCGGCAGGTCTCTGGGAGGCGCTGATGCGTCCCGGCAAGCGTCTCGACGTCGGCGCGGTCATCCGATTCAACAAGGATTCCTGGGCGGAGGTCGTGGATCGAAAAACCGAGAAATCCTGGATGTTGAAATTTCACGTCTCCGGAAACTTTCACCGGTTTCTCGAGAATAACGGCAGAGCTCCGTTGCCCCCCTATATAAAGAGGAATAGAACAGGTCCGCCGGACCTCTGCGATCTTGAGCGATATCAAACTGTTTACGCACGGAAACCGGGTTCAATCGCGGCGCCGACTGCGGGACTCCATTTTTCCGAGGCGCTTCTCGAAAAGATTCGCCGGCGGGACGTCACCGTTGCAACGGTAACCCTTCACGTGGGATATGGAACATTCCTTCCCATCGAAAAAGACAATATAGAAGAACATGCAATGGAGGAAGAATCCTTTGAAGTTCCGCCGGAAGTTGCCGAAGCCGTCAGCGGCGCCCGCCGGGTAATCGCCGTGGGAACCACGTCGGTGCGAACACTTGAAACCGCCGCTGACGACACCGGTCATATCCGTTCAGGAAAGGGAACGACGTCGCTGTTTCTTTACCCCGGGAAAAAATTCAGAATCGTCGAAGGCCTGCTCACGAACTTTCACCTCCCCCGTTCATCGCTTTTTCTGCTCGTCTGCGCCTTCGCAGGAACCGATCTTATAAAGCAGGCCTATGCGACAGCCGTGCAGAAACGTTTCAGGTTCTACAGCTATGGCGATTGTATGCTCATAGTCTGATAACTCGCGGCGAATCACAAAGGGTGCGACTTTCAGGCATGCCCTTTGGTGTTCGGTTGCCGGTTTGTTTAATTGGACCTATTATTATTAGAGATGTTGCCGAAACTTGCATACTGAGAGCTATGAAAGAAAAAAGAGGGTGTTCGGAACCATTGCGCCGTGAACAAGAATCACGGTCAGGCCGCGACACGGGCGGGACCCCGAAAATATTCCAGTTTGAAGTTCTTTCCGTCGACGGCGCGACCGCTGCGCGGCTGGGCAGGATCACAACCCACAGGGGAACAGTGAACACGCCGGTCTTTATGCCCGTGGGAACCCAGGGCGCCGTAAAGTCGCTTCTTCCCGAGATGCTTCTGGATCTCGGGGCAGAGATAATTCTCGGAAACACATATCACCTCTACCTCCGGCCCGGTCACGAACTGATCGGGAGTATCGGCGGACTCCACCGCTTCATGAACTGGTCCCGATCCATACTGACGGACAGCGGCGGCTTCCAGATATTCAGCCTGACGGACCTCAGAAAAATCACCCGAGACGGCGTAACCTTCCAATCGCATATCGACGGCGCCCGTCACTTCATTGGACCGGAAAAGGCCGTGGCCATCCAGGAAGCCCTCGGTTCGGATATTATGATGTGCTTCGACGAATGTCCCCCCTACCCCTCGACCTATGATTATGCGAGGAAGTCCATGGAAATCACTCATGCCTGGGCGCGAAGATGCAAAGAAGCCCGCACATCGAACCATGCGCTCTTCGGTATCGTGCAGGGGGGATTCTTCGAGGATCTTCGGCAGACTTCGCTGGGAGGACTTGTGGACATAGGTTTTGACGGCTATGCACTTGGCGGCGTAAGCGTCGGCGAACCGAAAAATTTGATGCGGGAAATCGTGGCGTCGACGGCGCCTCTTCTCCCTCCGGAGAAGCCCCGATACCTCATGGGAGTTGGAACCCCGGAGGACATCGTCGACTCCGTCGCCTGCGGCATCGACATGTTCGATTGCGTTATGCCGACCCGAAATGCCAGAAACGGAATGTTGTTTACAAATACAGGAAAGGTTGCTATAAGGAACGCCTGCTATCGGGATGATCAGTCGCCCATAGACAGTGAATGTGATTGTTATACATGCAGAAATTACTCACGTGCCTATGTTCGTCACCTATTCATGGCTAAGGAGATTACAGCCATGATCCTGACCACGATTCACAACGTACGGTTTTACATGAATCTGATGGCCGGGATCAGAGATGCGATTGCGCGGGGCTCATATGAATCTTTCCATCGCAGTTTTCTCGAAAAAGCCGCTGTGCATGAAAGTCCCGGCCGGTGACTGAAGTAAAGCGTGAATCAGAAACAATCGTAGAGTTCATAACAAGGAGGCATTGACAGATGACGGGTATAGCATACGCAATGGGCAGCGCAGGCCAGCTTGGAGGGGGGGCCAAGGGAGGGGATTTTTCTTTCATTTTCGTAATGATTGCAATGTTTGCGATCTTTTACTTCCTTCTCATACGGCCGCAACAGAAAAAGCAGAAAGAAGTGAAAGCGATGCTGAGCAACCTAACTCACGGCGACTCGGTGATGACGGCAGGCGGCATACAGGGCAAGATCACCGCCCTGACGGATGATGTGGTAACGCTGGAAATTGCCGATAAGGTGCGCATCAAGGTTGCCCGGTCTCACATCGGTACGGTCATTCAGAAGGCAGACAAGGAAAAAGACAAGGAATAGATGCGCGAAAGGGACTCGGATGTTCGGCAGAAACTTAAAAATTAGAGGCCTTCTTATTCTTATCGTCGTCCTGGCAGCTGGGATCTATCTCGTCCCCTCGATAAAGCCCAACCTTCCGGACTTTTGGAAGAAATACATGCCCGGCGAGAAAATCCATCTCGGCCTTGACCTTCAGGGAGGCATGCATCTCATTCTGGAGGTTGATACCGACAAAGCGGTAGAAAGCGCCCTGGAACGCACGGCCAACGACCTAAAGGAAACCCTCATGGACAAGAGGGTTCGATTCACAAACCTGGAACGCGTGAAGAACGCGATCATCGTTGAGCTGGCGGGCAATGAAGCGAGAAAGTCTTTCGACGAGACCCTCGGGGACAATTACCCCATTCTGAAGCATGTAACCACTGAAACAACCGAGGGGAAAGAACAGATTCGGCTCACATTTACGGACAAGCAGGTTGAATCAATAAAAAAATTCGCCTTAGACCAGAGTCTTGAAACTATCCGCAACCGTGTCGATCAGTTCGGTGTCAGCGAACCTGAAATCGTTCCCCAGGGAAGGGAACGGATTCTCATTCAGCTGCCGGGCGTAAAGGACACCCAAAGGGCGATAAACCTCATCGGCAAAACGGCCCTGCTGGAATTCAAGCTTGTCGATGAAGAAAATTCTCTTGAATCGGCGATTCAAGGCGCCGTGCCGGCCGGCGATCTGCTCATATACGGCGTTACATTCGATCGCAACACAAACAGGAAGGTCAAGATTCCTTACCTCCTTAAGGAAAAAACCCTGCTCACCGGCCAGTCGCTGGAAGATGCAAAGGTACAGATCGGCGACCGTTTCGGAGAACCCTATGTTTCCATCAAGTTCGACGCCCAGGGCGCCCGCGACTTTGACAGGATAACCAATGAAAACGTGAAGCGTCGCCTTGCCATAGTCCTGGACGGCGTGGTGCACTCGGCGCCGGTTATCCAGGAGCGCATCTCCGGAGGCCGGGCTCAGATTACCGGCAGTTTCACCATGGACGAGGCTCATGATCTTGCAATCGTTTTACGTGCCGGCGCCCTCCCGGCGCCCGTCCGGATTCTGGAACAGCGGTCCGTTGGACCATCGCTCGGTCAGGATTCCATCGACAAGGGACTTTTATCGATCATTATCGGCAGCATTCTTGTCGTAATTTTCATGGTATTGTATTACAAACTCGGCGGCCTTGTGGCTAATACCGCCCTGCTGTTGAATATCATTCTCATCCTCGGCGCCCTGGCGGCTTTCAGGGCGACCCTGACACTGCCCGGCATCGCCGGCATCGTGCTGACAATCGGCATGGCCGTTGACGCCAACGTCCTCGTCTTCGAACGCATCAGAGAAGAACTTAGACTGGGCAAAGCGCCCAGCGCTGCCGTAACAGCCGGCTATTCCAGGGCTTTTCTGACGATCGTTGACGCAAACGTCACAACTCTTATAGCTGCCGTCGTGCTTTTCCAGTTCGGCACGGGACCGGTTAAAGGTTTCGCCGTAACATTAAGCATCGGCATCCTCTGCAGTATGTTCACGGCCATTTTCGTAACGCGGACGATCTTTGATTACTTTATCTGGCGCCGGAAGATCGCCACAGTCAGCGTGTAATCAGTGAAACAAGCGGGAGACTTCGATGGAATTCATACGTCCTGATATCAATATAGATTTTGTGGGAAAAACTAAAATAGCCGTCGCTGTATCGGCGGCAATGATTATCGTGAGCATTCTGTCGCTCATCTTCCACGGAGGACTGAACCTCGGAATAGATTTTGCCGGCGGCACCCTCGTGCAGATTAAGTTTCAAAAACAGCGCAACGTAGAAGAAATTCGCACCGTCTTAACTTCTGTTCAGTTGGAAGGCAGCCAAATCCAGAAATTTGGATCCGACCAAGAGTTCCTGATCAAGACGGAACGATCAAGCGAGGAACTGGAGGGACTCTCGGAAACAATCTCAAAAGCCATGACGGCAGCGTTCGGTCCTGATTCTTTTGAGATGCGCCGGGTTGAAGTAGTGGGACCCAAGGTGGGCGCAGATCTGCGCCAGAAGGGATTCTTGGCGATTCTCTATGCAATGGCCGGCATCCTCGTTTACATCACCTGGCGGTTTCAGCTTCGTTACGCCGTGGGCGCCGTCATAGCGCTTATCCATGATGTAACGATCACCGTGGGAATTTTTTCTTTGTTGAACAAGGAATTCACTCTGCCGATCATAGCGGCGCTTCTGACGATAATAGGCTACTCGTTGAATGATACGATCGTCGTCTATGACAGGATCAGGGAGAACGCTCGAGGCATGGCGGCGCGCCGCCAGGGAATGGCGTCTATTATCAACAACAGCGTCAACCAGACGCTTTCACGGACGCTCCTCACATCTGGAACAACGCTCCTCGTCGTCATCGCGCTCTTTTTCCTCGGCGGAGCGGTGATTCACGATTTTGCCTTCGCCCTTCTCGTAGGAATCGTCGTGGGAACCTACTCATCCATTTACATTGCCAGCCCCGTTGTGCTGGCATGGGAAACTGTGAAGCCTGCAAAGAAAAGGGGGAAATGATGCCGTGTCCGCCGCAGAGGGGGCATACGGTGTTACAATATTTATACTCTCTCTTTTTGCCGGCGTATTTCTCGTGGCCCTGGGACTGCCCGGTGCAGTGCTCATTTTTATCAGCGTCCTGATTTTCGCTGCAGTCACCGGATTCAACACTTTTGGCGTCATGACGATACTGATCCTTTTTTTAATCGCCCTGGCAACTGAATCTCTCGATATAGCCTGCGATATCCTGGGAGCTAAAAAAACCGAGTTTTCGGCCCTGAAGGTCGGCAGCGCTCTCGTGGGCGCCGCCGTTGGATCGGCAATCGCCACATATTATTTCATGGGTCTCGGGACCCTCCTCGGCCTTTTTATCGGCGCTTTTTCCGGCGCGCTGGCCGTGGAATTCCGGGAAGAACGAAAACTCAGACAGCAGAATCGGGCAGGATTCGGACCGACTATTGGACGAATTGCCGTAATGACCCTGAAGGGAACCGGAGCGATCGTCATGACAATCATCGCCGTAACATCTCTTTACTCCTGTGCGTGAACGACAAATGAGCATAAAAAAGAAGAGCGCCATTCGCGAATACGCCGAAGCAATCATTATTGCGATTATCATTGCTCTCTTTATCAGAGCCTTCATCGTTCAGGCTTTCAAGATTCCTTCGGGATCAATGAAATCAACGCTTCTCATCGGCGACCATCTGCTCGTCAATAAATTCATCTATGGAATCAAACTTCCCTTCCTGAGAAAAACAATCATTCCAGTAAGCGAACCGGAAAGGGGCGATGTGATCGTTTTTATCTACCCCTTGGACCGGTCCAAGGACTTCATAAAGCGAGTTATAGCGCTGCCCGGCGACACCGTGGAAATCAGGAACAAAAATATTTTCATCAATGGCAAGGAATACAAAGACAGCGTCGGCAGTTATACGGATCCTCACATATTTCCCGCATCCGCCCAACCTCGGGATAATTTCGGACCTGCCACAGTACCGAAGGACCATGTCTTCGTTATGGGAGACAACCGGGATCACAGCTACGACAGCCGATTCTGGGGATTTGTGCCTTACAAAGACCTTCTCGGCAAGGCCTTCATAATCTACTGGTCCTGGAACGGCGAATCTCATGGCCTCAGATGGAGCAGGCTGGGTCAGATTATCCGCTAGCAGACGCAACAGCAATGAGGCAGGGAGCAACGCTTCGATCTTTGACCTTGACTTCGAAGACTGTCGCTGATAGAAGAATTCGATCCGCAGTGAAATAACATGCCACTTGTAGCGAGTGTGTAAGAACGAACCATGGTGGTCTTAAAAAATAGCGCCGCATATGGGCCTTCCAATAAAAGGGAAGGCTTTTTTTTGAGCGCGACCCTCTTCTCGATAGAGCCGTGCCGACGGCGCCGGAGTCTCTGTTATGTTTGAAAAAAGCACCGTGATGGATGCCGAAGGCATTAACCGGTCCATAGCCCGCATTGCCACGGAGATTCTCGAACGCAATGGCGGCATTGACAATCTCGTAATCATAGGCATACGGGCCGGCGGAGTCTACTTGGCCCATCGCCTTCGTGAAGCCATCAAGCGAATGGAAGGCGCGGAAGTGCCGGTTGGCATCCTGGACATTACCCTGTACCGGGACGACATCGGGCTTTCCGGAACGGGAAAGCCCCGCTTAGGCACGACTCGGATACCTTTTTCCCTTGATAAAATGGTCGTCGTCCTTTTCGATGACGTAATATTCACCGGAAGAACAACCCGTGCGGCCATGGACGCTCTGATTGATTTCGGTCGCCCGAAACGGATCGAACTTGCTGTTCTTATCGACCGGGGACACCGCGAACTGCCGATCTGCCCCAATTATGTCGGCAAGAGCCTTCCATCAGCATTATGGGAGAGAGTTACGGTGTACTTGAATGAAGAGGACGGAAAAGACGAGGTCGTCATAGAGAAAGCCTGACAACATCGCAATAGAAGTATCGACCTAGTTCCAAATTCTTGCCGGCGTTCGATGCTGTCCGGACCGTTGGAGAATGTGAAATTTGCGCTGCAACGATAAAAGGAGCCCGATAAATCAATGAAGCTGTCGCAAAAAGATGTATTGGGGATGAAGGAGATGACACACGACGACATCAACCTCGTTCTCGACACGGCTGAATCGTTCAAAGAAATTTCCACCCGGCCGATTAAAAAAGTCCCCACCCTGCGTGGCAAAACCTTGATCAACTTCTTCGTGGAAGCAAGCACTCGCACCAGAACCTCTTTCGAAATAGCCGGCAAGAGACTCAGCGCCGATACAATCAACATTTCTGCCACAACAAGCAGTCTAATCAAGGGTGAAACTCTCATCGACACGGCCAAAACACTCGAATCTATGAGGCCCGACATCATCGTCCTCCGGCACAGCGCCGCAGGCTCTCCTCACCTGCTGGCAAAACTCCTGAGTGCATCGATAATTAATGCGGGGGACGGCGCTCATGAGCACCCCACGCAGGCTCTGCTTGATATGTTGACCATGAAAGAACGGAAAGGCCGCCTTGAGGGACTCAAAGTGGCCATCGTGGGAGATATCTCGCACAGCAGGGTGGCCCGCTCGAATATCTACGGACTCATAAAAATGGGAGCATCTGTTGCCCTGGCCGGTCCGGCGACCATGATGCCCCGCTATGTCGAAAGGCTCGGCGTCTCGATCCACATAAATATGGAGGAGGCAATCGCCGATGCGGATGTGATCATGATGCTCAGAATTCAGATGGAGCGGCAAGACGAAAGTCTCTTCCCCTCCCTCAGGGAATACTCGCACTGTTACGGCCTCAACGGCAAGAGGATAGAGCTGGCCAGCAAAGATGTGATCATCATGCATCCCGGCCCCATAAACAGAGGCGTGGAAATAGCGCCGGAAGTAGCATACGGACCCTACTCGGTAATCCTCGACCAGGTGTCGAACGGCGTGGCCGTGCGAATGGCGTTGCTCTACTTACTGGCAGGCGGAGGAGAGGCATGAAGATGCTCATTAGAGGGGGCAGAGTCATCGATCCGTCCCGGGGATTGGACAAGATTCTTGATATTTTTGTGAAGGGCGGAAAAATCAAAGACATCGCGGCAAACATCGCCATGACCGATCCCTCCTGTACCGTCATAGACGCGACAGGAAAGATCGTGGCGCCGGGACTGCTCGATATTCATGTTCACCTGAGGGAACCGGGACATGAATACAAAGAAACAATCCTTTCGGGTTGCGAAGCGGCGGTTGCCGGCGGTTTTACCTCCATAGCCTCCATGGCAAACACGAACCCCGCGAACGACAACCACTCCGTAACCGAGTTCATCATACGCAAGGCCGAAGCGGCGGGCATCGCCAATGTCTTTCCCGTAGCCGCTCTCAGTATCGGCCTCGAAGGCAAGCTTATGACGGAATTTGCCGACCTCAAAGAAGCAGGGGCTGCCGCTCTGTCCGACGACGGCAAGCCCGTCAAGAGCGCATCCTTCATGAGGAAGGCGCTGGAGTATGCCGCTTCGCTTGACCTGCCAGTCATCTCCCACTGCGAGGATACGACACTCTCGGCGGGCGGCCAGATAAACGAGGGGATTGTCTCCACCGCACTGGGGCTCCAGGGAATACCCTCGGCTGCTGAAGAAATAATGGTGGCCCGCGACATCGCCCTCGCAGAGTATTGCCGGGCGCCGGTCCATATCGCCCACGTGAGTGCGGCAG
>JAFGGB010000071.1 GCA_016930775.1 Deltaproteobacteria bacterium | reverse complement strand
TTGAGCCGCTCGTCATCCATGGTGAAGCCCTTCACCAGATACTCGTTCAGTCGCGCCGTGGCCCACTGCCGGAACTGCGTGCCGCGATGGCTGCGCACGCGGTAGCCGACGGCGATGATGGCCTCCAGCCGGTAATGCTCCACCTCGCGGGTCACCTCACGGGCACCCTCCAGACGAACTATCCGGAATTTCCGGATAGTTGACTCACGGCTCAATTCGCCCTCCGCAAAGATGTTCACCAGATGTTCGTTGACTGTCCGTACATCCTTCTGGAACAGCTCCGCGATGAGCGCCTGGGTCAGCCAGATCGTCTCATCCTCGAAGCGGCACTGGATGCGCGTGCGGCCATCCTCGGTCTGGTAGAGGATGATGCTGGTTTGGGGTGCGTATCCGTCCGACATGGTCATAGCTCTCCTTCAAACGCCTGGTGCAGCAACGACTTCTTCAATTCCGGAACGCCCTTCGGAACGCCGGCCTCCCGACCGGCATTGTATTCTCCCCTTTTCGGAACGCCGGTCTCCTGACCGGCATTTTCCTCTTCCACCTTCTCACCCCCGGCATTACCAAACGCGCTTCCCCACCTCCATTGTTCTTGGCTTTCCACCAGCCCTGCCTTCACGGGATTGTAGCGTATGTATTCTGATGTCCGGTGAAAATGTGCAGCATCCCGCATGAACCGGTCCCAGTATTCGCGATGCCAGATGGCTGAAGAGCGAGTGGCGGTGGCGTGAATGCCAATATGATTGTTGTTAGGAAGAATGCCAATACGATCGTTGGTAAGAAGAATGCCAATCGGGAGATTGGCGTTCCGATTGGCGTTCCGATTGGCGTTCCACTCTGTGATTTTGCGGGCGCTGAATTTTTTCCAGGATGAGACGATTTGCGACACCTTCCAGCCCTGGAGAGGCTTGAAAAGGACATGCACGTGATTGGGCATGACGACCCATTCAAACAGCTTGTAGCGTATGTTGTCGAAGAACAGCAGCACATTTTGCATCATCGCCGCGATGCCACTTTCGTGCAGGATGCATGAGCCGTGGCCGGCATCCATCCAATCTTGTAGCCGCAAAGTCAATTCATGTTTTCTTTGGTCTTCGGGAAGGTGTTCGATTTCCATGTGCATGCGGGATAGTGTTTCTTTCGGGAGGCTGTCAGCCAAATGAAACGTCACATGCTGAACCGCCTCTTCAACGTCAAAATGAGGCAGATATCCCCGGCTGTGCCAAGGCGAGGAAAATACCGGAACACCATTTGGAACGCCGATCTCCGTATCGGCATTTTCTTCTCCCCCCTTCGGAACGCCGATCTCCGTATCGGCATTTCTTTCTCCCGGCGATTCCACACTCTTGACGTGAATGCCAATACGATCGCTGTTCGGAAGAATGCCAATAAGATCGTTGTTAGGAAGAATGCCAATCGGGAGATTGGCGTTCCCGAGATTGGCGTTCCTGAGATTGGCGTTCCCGAGATTGGCGTTCCTGAGATTGGCGTTCCCGAGATTGGCGTTCCCGAGATTGGCGTTCCGGTCGAAACTGGTATGGTTGATCAGGCATTTGCATCGGGCCTTGACATCGAGTAGGAATTCGCCATAGTCGTTGGCCGTCAGTTCGCCCATTACAGCAGCCCCCTGATCTTCTCCAGCGCTTCGGCGGACTCGGCGTCCAGCGCGGCGATCTCCGCCATGATCTCCTTCGGGCTGCGGTGTACGGTTTCCTCGCCGCCGTTCGGGTTCTTCACGGAGAGGTCGCAGGTGGCGGGGTCAATGGCCGCGGCGTCCACGCTCCAGCTCTTGGCCGAGTCGGCGAAGGTCTTCTGCAATGAGATGAACTCCGCGAGGTCGTCGTCGTTGAGCGGGTTGGTCTTGCCGAGGTTGCGTCCGGGGGTGAGCTGGTAGTACCACACCCTGCGGGTCTTCGTGCCCTTCTTGAAGAACAGCACCACGGTCTTCACGCCCGCGCCTTGGAATGTGCCGCCGGGGCAGTCGAGGACCGTGTGCAGGTCGCATTCCTCCAGCAGCTTCCGCCGCAGGCTCACGGAGGCGTTGTCGGTGTTGGAGAGGAAGGTGTTCTTGATGACGATGCCTGCCCGGCCGCCGGCCTTGAGCACCTTGATGAAGTGCTGCAGGAAGAGGAATGCCGTCTCGCCTGTGCGGACGGGGAAGTTCTGCTGAACCTCCTTGCGCTCCTTGCCGCCGAAGGGAGGATTGGCCAGGACGATGTCGAAACGGTCCCTCTCCTGGATGTCGGCAAGGTTCTCGGAGAGCGTGTTGACATGCAGGATGTTCGGCGCCTCGATGCCGTGCAGGATCATGTTCATGATCGCGATGACGTAGGCCAGGGACTTCTTCTCCTTGCCGTGGAATGTCCGTTCCTGCAATGCGCGGTCCTGGGCGGTGGTGCGGTCAGGGTTTTGTGTCTTCAGATACTCGAAGGCCTCGCACAGGAAGCCCGCCGACCCGACGGCGGGGTCGCAGATGGTCTCGCCGAGCTTCGGCGCGGTGACGGTGACGATGGCGCGGATGAGCGGGCGGGGTGTGTAGTACTCGCCCCCGTTGCGCCCGGCGTTGCCCATGTTCTTGATCTTGCCCTCGTAGAGGTGCGACAGCTCGTGCTTCTCCGTCTGGGAGCCGAAGCGCAGCTCGTCAATGTGGTCAATGATCTCGCGCAGGTTGTACCCGCTCTGGATGCGGTTCTTGATCTCGCCGAAAATCTCCCCGATCTTGTATTCGATGGTGTCAGGGCCGCTGGCCTTCTGCTTGAAGCCGTGCAGATAGGGGAACAGCCTGCCGTTGACAAAGCCGATCAGGTCGTCCCCGGTGAGCGCAGCGTTGTGGTCAATTTTGCCGTCGCGTCCCTTCGGCGCGGCCCAGGAAGCCCAGCGGCAGGGCTCGTCCAGGATGTGGGTGTACTGTCTGCCTTCCAGGGCGGCGGCAGTGGCGCGGTCCGACTCCAGCGCGTCAAGGTATTTCAGAAACAGCAGCCAGGATGTCTGCTCTGTGTAGTCAAGCTCGCTGGTGCAACCCGCGTCCTTCCAGAGCACATCGTCAATGTTCTTGAATGCCTGTTCAAACATAATGGCCCTTTCCTGATTCAGTTTCAGAGCCCGTGCCTTGCCCGGGAGAGACACAAAATAACCCTCCCGACCATGAATTGCAAGACTCAGATCCCAGTAAAACAACCCACAGCCAATCCTCCAGTCGCTATATACGCCCCTTTCCCTCCCCCGGCCTCAAAATAAGCCTCGAATTTTGGCATAATACATTGAGGTGCCTTAGCTGTGGGCTGAGGTGGATTGATCTCTAATTTCAAAGATGGAGGCGATTGAGATGGACTTTTATGAGGTGTTCGTAAAGCTCGTGGCGCATGGCCGCGAGATCGGCAGGATCTGCGTGCGGGCTTCGAGCCCCTTCGCGGCGGCAGCCGGCGCGGACGACGCGGTCGACCTGAGCTACGGGAGGGATGTGATAGCCCACACCCTGCGGGTCTCGCGCATCAGCGAGGACGAGTTCCTGCACCGGGCGGCGGCATGAGCAAGGACAGCAACTACAACAAGGAGCAGGACATGAGGCTGACAATTTCGAAGCAGGGCCTATGCGAGGCCCTGTCCAACATGGCGAGGGTCATCAGGGGCAAGGTGCGGTCGCCGGTGGCCGGCGCGGTGAGGATAGAGTGCCGGGCTGGCGAAGCATCGGTGACAGTGTAAAAAAACCGGCTATGTAGGCTTCGCTCTGCAGAGCTTCCCTCTTCGCCCAGAGGGCTACGCAGGACAAGACGCCGCACACGGTACGATCTTCGCTTTGGAGAGCTACGCCGCACACGGTAAGCGGTTTTTTCGGTGCAGTTGCGCAGCCGGTAATAGTCCCTTTTTGTGAGCACCCTGCAACCCATGAAAAAATACCTCCGTTATGTCTCTGGATAAGACTGTTGTGTGTTCACATACTCACTATTTTCTCAGCTTCAAAAATCGCCTGCCTTCATCAGTCAGGCGGTATTTCTGCTGGCGATTATTAGGATCCCCAGGTATGGTGTATTGGATATATTTTTTCAGCAACAGCTCCTTTATCGTACGGTTGAGTGCTCCAGATACCTTTTTGTGTTTAAGCTTTCTTGCTATTTCAGAACGACTCAATACGGTTCCGGCCAAGATATTTAATACAGATATTGAAGTTTCAGACTCTAGCCCCGACTCTAGCCCCGACTCTAGCCCCGACTCTAGCCCCGACTCTGTTTCGGATCCGGCAAGCTGTGCGGGTATTTCTGCGAGAGCCTTTCGGAAGATCACGCTGAAACCGCCTGAAAAGTCCTTGAGTTCGGGCCGAGGCAGTCCAGCTTTCTTGCAATCTTCGAAGATGCGGCTGGTGCCGCTGCCGTAGCGCTCGATCATTTCTAGATCGTAGAATGCCTGAGCGATAAGACGGTTGCGCGGCTTTGAAGAATGTGTGGGATCAGCAAGCTCGTCCTCAGTCACATTGAACGGAAGGAACCCCGGACTCCATATCTGGATGCTTTCGTCATTCACCTTGATCTGGATATCAGCGTTGTCACTGTAATCGCGGTGGCATACGGCATTTGTGACGGCTTCTCGCAGAGCCTTGAGGGGATAGTCCCAGATTTCGTCGCGCTGCGGTTTGCCGGTGATGACAAACTCGACATTGATATGCTTCTTTATGAAATCCATTGCTTCGTTGACCTGATCTATGATCGAGCCGGTGATCAGCCGGTCATCCATAATGTGGACATTTTGCCTGAAGCGCCCGCAATGGACAGTTGACTGGGTAAGAGGAGACTGCGGATTCTTTCCAAAAAGCAGAACAGCGGCCCATGTCGGGTGATTGTTCTTGATCAATTCTATTTTCTCAAGCACCTGCAATTCGTTCATTCCAGGATCAAAATTCCGCCGCCCTGTATTGTTCGCAGCACGGATATACCACCTGACACGTTCAAGATCGAGGTCATCGAGGGTTTTCCCGGGAACGGGGAAAGCGTCCCAGCTCGTGCCGGTGGACAGCATATGCATCTGCGAGATTTCTTGGGGAGTCATCTGGCGGTTGCTGTTGCCGACACGCCGAAAACAGCGGCCGCGGGTGGCGACAGGCTTGAGCGGATAGTCCGGGACTTGGATAAGAACGACATCTTTCCCAGATAGTTCGGTCTCGGCAATCTCCACGACAACAGTGGGTTCGGTGTTCTGGGAAATCCGGTTCGCCCATTGCTGAAGCGACTCCCTGCCGGAATCGGCACCTACAGTCATTCCAGAATTATTGACACCGACAAGAATCGTTCCGCCACGGGTGTTTGAAAAGGCAACAACAGTTTCTATTGCCTCTTGCCCGAAAGAGGTTTTGAATTCCACGGTTTCTGATTCGCCATTTTTTATTATCTGCTCAATATCCATACCTGCAGCCCATGATGCTCTTTTTCCTTTGTCGGTCTGGGTAGGAATATAGCGGCTGAAGCAGTTTATTTCAAGCTCAGAGGCGGCCAATTCCCGCAATAACCGACGGCGCAAGCCGTCTTTGGACTGCGGTGCTCGCCTGCCAGCACCGCTTTCACTTTCTTCCCAGACAAAGTACCAACTCCAGAACTTCCCCATCAGTCCTCAGATTCATCGTTAGTCAATAGCGGGAGTTTGACCCCGCGCAGCCT
>JAFGGB010000070.1 GCA_016930775.1 Deltaproteobacteria bacterium | reverse complement strand
GCCGCATAAGTGAAATTATGGAAAATTTTACGCCCGCCCGCTCGCAGTCTGTTGCCATGTGTTTAGAAGATTTTTTTTCGGAATCACACTGTAGACCGTCGGGGAGCAATCCATAATCCTCCGGCTGCGTCCTGCGCATGAGCAATTGCGAGACGCTGAATCCGACGATCAAAATTACCGCGCCGAGAGTCATAAATCCTGAACGCCAACCATAATTTTTCGAGACGAATCCGGCCAAAGGAGTCAACGCCATAGTGCCGAAACCGATCCCCATTGTAGCGATGCCCATGGCTAACCCCTGCTTCTCTCGGAACCACTTGCCAACAGAAGAACTGCTCACAACAAGGCCGATGCCGGCGCCGCCTACGCCGCAAAGCAGCCCATAGGATAAGTAAAGACCCGAAGGCGAGCTGATAAAACCCGCCAAAAAAAATCCCGCCGCCGTGATAAACGTGCCGAAGGTCATAATCCAGCGGGGGGCCATTCGATCGAGCAGCCAGCCGCTTGCCACGCCGCTCAACGCATAGATCAATATATTGATTGACGCGCTCAGGGAGATGACGGACATGGACCAGCCGTACTCTGAAAACATGGGTTTCACGAACACGCCGAAGGAATACCGGGCGCCGTAATTGAGGCTCAGCATGAGAAAGGCGCCGATAACGACAATCCAACCCCAATATATTTCCCATTGTCCCAGAGCTATATTCCCGGGTCTTTCAGTGCTCATGATTATTCCCCTGCAATTTTCGAAGCGCTGCTGGCTTTTGCCCAATTCAACCGAATGGACCTAATACCTTGAATGATTCCTGTCAAGAGCAAAGTATCATAAAGGCTCGCTATTATTGAGGCAGATCTTTCTTGACAGCAGACCCTTTGATAACTAGACTTCCGGCACGCTCGGCCCCTCTTCATGGCCGGACGATGTTTGCAAGGATCATTCTTCCTGATGGATAAGCTAATCACAATTCTCAATATTATACTGCCGGTTTTTATTGTCATTGCCACAGGTTGGTTTCTCAACAGGATTCGGTTTCTTTCGGTCGATGTGACGCGCGCCCTGAACCGGTTTGTCTTTTATATCGCATCGCCGCTGCTTCTCTTCAAAGGGGCCGCGCAGGCGGCCGTAAGCGGGGCATTCAACAGCAACCTCGTCATGATTGTCTGCATCATTACCATCGCCACAGCTTCTCTCTCCTACATCCTCTGCTACCGCACCTCGCCCGAACGGCGGGGCGTTATAGTTCAGGGCATCTACCGGGGCAATATGGTCTACTTCGGTCTTGCCGTCGTCTCCAATGCTTACGGCGATGCAGGAATCGCTGCGGCGGCGGCGATAATTATGGTATTGACTCCCCTTTACAATGTCATTGCAGTGATAGTCCTCACTATTCCCCATCGCACGTCGGCTTTGGAATTTCTCAGCGCCGCCTCGATGATTCGAGGCATCATGCTCAACCCGCTCATCATCGGGAGCGCCGCTGGATTTCTTGCGCCTACCATAGGTCTTCCAATCCCTGTGGCTATAGACGGAAGCATAACCCTTCTGGCCCGGACGGCCCTTCCCCTGGCCCTTATCGTTATTGGCGCCTCTCTCGATCTCGGCGCCCTTCAGGGCGACGTAAAGATGGCCTTCATAGCCTCGATGCTGAAGCTCGTGGCATTGCCCGCCGCGGGACATCTCGTTCTTTCCCTCTTGGGCTATGAAGGCATGGCGCTTGCGACGACGACAATCCTTCTAGCGTCGCCGGGCGCAGTGACGAGTTATATCATGGCTGCCGAAATGAGGGGCGACGCACGATTGGCATCATCTATCATCATCCTGACGACGCTTCTTGCCTTCATAACGATAACAGGGTGGCTTGCTTATCTTTCTTGATGGGGTTTTGACACGAGTCGCTTTACCAAAATCCTTCACTGTGATACGGTGCGACCAACCAGCGGAGACAATTATTGAATCCAGCGAATGTGAAGAACAGCAGGCGCCGTTTCCACCGGCGCCGCTTCCCGCCGCGGAGAGAAGAGGCGCCGCGCAAGAAGGCTGAGCGCACCGAAGGCAATCGACCCCGCATGAAGGCCGAAGCGGACGCATCGCTCACGGATGTTTTCGCCCGCATCGGCCGGCCCGAGGAATCCACGTTCGTTCCCGACGATTTTCAGGTCAGCGCTCTCGATGCCATCCGTCGAACGGACTGTCTCGTAACGGCGCCGACAGGCGCCGGGAAAACCTGGATTGCCGAGCAGGCTATCAAACACATCATGGAAAAAAGGGGCCGCGCATGGTACGCCTCTCCACTGAAGGCCTTATCGAATTCAAAATGGGTTGAATTCGGTGAAATATTCGGCAGCCAGAGCGTCGGAATTCTTACGGGCGATACAAAAGAAAACGCCGACGCCCCGATCATAGTGGGAACAACGGAAATCCTCCGCAACCAACTCTATGATGCCATGCACCGCGGCGAGAATCTTGATTGCGATCTTGTGATCCTCGACGAGGCGCACTTCCTGGGCGATGAAGACAGAGGAGTCGTCTGGGAAGAAATAATGATATACCTGCCGGCGAGGGTAAATCTGCTGCTTCTCTCGGCAACAATAGGCAACAATCGCGAAATCGCAGAATGGCTGGAAACATTGCGTGAGAAGGAATGCGTCGTCATCGAAGAAAATCGGCGACCCGTTCCTCTCCACCCCCTGTTCCTCCATCCTTCGGGACGGCTGTTGCCCCTTCTTCATGATGCCAAACTCAACAGGAAACTTCGGGCCTTTACGGAGAAACAACCGGAGAAGGGGCGGATCCGTTTCGCCTTGCCGCCCATCGCAGAGATACTCGGCATACTCAGGAAATATGACCTGCTGCCTGCGCTCTTTTTCCTGAAATCCCGAGGCGAATGCGATGCCGCGATCGAACAGTGCAAAGCTATTGCCTCCGGCGATGCAGACGAGACTTTTCTCCACGATATCGATCGACACCTTGAACAGTTTCCCTATCTCAGGGAGCACAGACAGCTTGGGGCGATGTTAAAAAACCGCGTCGGCGCCCATCACGGCGGACAATTGCCTGCCTGGAAGTTCACTGTTGAATCCATGATGAAACGCGGTCACCTGGAAGCCGTATTTGCGACGACAACCGTGGCTGCCGGCGTTAACTTTCCCGCCCGGACGGTCGTGCTTTTCAACTCCGACCAGTTCAACGGGCGCGAGTTCCTGTCTCTGAGCCCGACGGAATTTCATCAAATGACCGGCCGCGCCGGCCGCCGCGGCGCCGACAACATCGGATTCATGCTTGCATATCCCGGGCGTTTCATGGATCTCGATCACATCGCTTCGCTCCTTTCCCTTAGTCCCGAACCGATCAAGAGCCAGATTAAGAACGATTTCTCCATGGTTTTAAATATTCTCTTATCGCACAGCCCAACAGAAGTTAAAGATGTCTTCGAACATTCCCTGGCGGCCTTCCAAAGACAGGGCGGAAAAGGAGAGAAAGACGGCAGGCTCTGGGGGGATTTCCTTCGCTATGTCGATTTTCTCAGGCAAGAAAGGTTCATCGATGAAAAAGACCATCTCACCAACGATGGACTCTGGGCTTCCCAGCTCCGGCTTGATCAACCGCTCCTAATTGCGGAATGTCTGAGGAACGGAGCTTTTCCGCGGAACGACAAGGGTCTCCTTGCGGCAATCGTGGCCCTCTTCGTCTACGATCGCGATCACGATATCTTCTTGCCGAAAAAACGATTTTCACGCAGACTTCGCGAAGCCTGCGAACGGGTCATCAGAATACTCACCCCACTGGCGGGCCGCATGAAAGAAGCGGGTTTCCCGGTAGCGCCTCTTCCCCTCTGGGTGGCTCTGGCACTCTTCGAATGGTCCCGCGGCGCCGAATGGGATCATATCACCTCTTTCCTGAAGATTGCCGACGGAGATCTTGCAATGCTCATTTCACGGACAGCAGATAACCTGAACCAACTGTCGTCCCTTAAGGAAACGCACCGGGAAATCGCCGACCTGGCCCGGGAAGCCCGCGAGGCCATTCTCCGCGAGCCGGTAGCATTCGACTGATCATCATAGAAGTTGATTTATGCTTGACAGCGGAGGGATGACAATATATAAGTCCGCATTCAGTCTTTCGGCCTTAGAACGGACATTCGTCCCCATCGTCTAGAGGCCTAGGACACTGGCCTTTCACGCCGGCGACCGGGGTTCGAATCCCCGTGGGGACGCCAAATATAACAAGGGGTTAGCGAGT
>JAFGGB010000009.1 GCA_016930775.1 Deltaproteobacteria bacterium | reverse complement strand
TCAAATGTTGTGCCAGAATAACAAATAGCTATAAGTATCTATAATATAAGATAATACAAGCATTAAGACGGACAATTTGCATGATAGCAAATCATACCATTGCGTTATATGATATGGCGAGTAATGACATATAGGTAGGAATTAACGAATTGTCCAGGGTCCGATCAACTGCCCGGCGGAAGAGTCGATAATATCATGGGTGTCGATGCCGCCAGTTCATCCAGCAGATTCAATCCCTGAAATTCCTCTGCAAGGTTGATCCTTTTTTGAGGGTATGATAGGGATCATTCATCGTTCGTGATTGCATCAGGATCCTTTCCTGAACTTGTCGGGAGGCTGGGTATGACAAAGGCGACGGCCGCAAAAGAAAAGAAGACAGCAGCAGAACGCAGTCTGGAATACGAGAAACTGGAACTGCTCTGGGAGATCAGCAAGGCGCTGGACCACAGTCTCGATCTCCGGGAGGTCGTGGGGCCGGTTCTCTCAGCCCTGGCGGATCGCATGGGTATGGTCCGTGGGATTCTGACGCTCTTGAATCGCCAGACGGGAGAGATTTTCATTGAGGCCGCTCACGGTCTTTCGGAAACTCAGAAGCGGCGAGGCCGATATAAGGTGGGCGAAGGAATCATCGGCAAAGTCGTTCAAACGGGACAGCCCCAGGTTGTGCCCCATGTCGGAGAGGAACCGCTTTTCCTTGATCGTACGGGGTCTCATGGAGATCTTGCCAAGGGGGATGTTTCATTCATTTGCGTGCCGATAAAGCTCGGCAATGAGGTGATCGGAACTCTGAGCGTAGATCGCGACAATCAACCGGATCTTGATCTTGGCGAGGATGCCCGTCTTTTGTCTATCATTGCCGCTATGGTGGCCCAGGCTGTCCGGCTGCGCCAGGAAGTGCAGGAGGAGAGAGAACTCCTGATCCAGGAAAATCTCCGGCTTCAGAGCGAACTGAAGGAGCGGTTCCATCCGGCGAACATCATCGGCAACTCCCGCAACATGCAGGAAGTCTATAAGCTCATCGCCCAGGTATCGAAGAGCGACGCTACCGTGCTCATCCGCGGCGAAAGCGGCACGGGCAAGGAACTTGTAGCCAACGCAATTCATTATAACAGCCTCAGGGCGAATAAGCCTTTTATAAAGGTCAACTGCGCAGCCCTTCCTGAGACGATTCTTGAAAGCGAACTTTTCGGTCATGAAAAAGGCGCCTTTACCGGCGCAATAGCTCAGCGGATGGGACGATTCGAATTGGCCAAGGGAGGGACTATTTTTCTCGACGAGGTGGGCGATTTTCCTCCAACAGTCCAGATAAAACTTCTGAGAGTTTTACAGGAGCGAGAATTTGAACGGGTCGGAGGTTCCCAGCTCATCAAAGGCGACGTTCGGATCATAGCCGCCACAAACAGAGATCTTGAAACATTAATGGAGGAGTCGAAATTTCGGGGAGATCTTTATTACCGTCTTAATGTATTCCCGATCTTCATACCTCCTTTACGGGAGCGGAAAACGGACGTTTCTCTCCTGGCCGATTTTTTTACCGAACGTTATGCCAAGGCGAACAACAAGAAGATCCTCAGAATCTGCACCCACGCCCTGGATATGTTCATGAGCTACCACTGGCCCGGCAACGTCCGCGAACTTGAAAACGCCATCGAACGAGCCGTAATTCTGAGTCAGGACGGCGTCATTCACGGATACCATCTAGCGCCCTCGCTGCAGACATCCACCTATTCGGGAACGGTCTATGACGGGAGCCTTCAAGGCTCGCTCAGCGAACTCGAAAGAGATCTCATTATGGACGCCCTGAAAACAACAAGAGGAAATGTTGCCAAGGCCTCGAAAATCCTCGGGACAAGCGAACGGATACTGGGACTTCGGATCAAGAAATTTGCCGTCGATCCACGACGCTTTCGTACCTAGCGGTAGACAGCGCAGTTAAATCCTACCATATTGTAATATATCCACGATACATGGGCGGTATACGTCATTTTTTGGATATAGAATAGTCAATAATAACGGATATATTTTCATTAATTGCAGGACAGTGCGCTATCGTGGCGCCGATGTTGCAAACAGGCTCATCACGGAAGGGAAATCAAGGGAGGTTTGGAATTAGAGCGGCCTCCTCATATGAAGACTTAATGAGAAAGGGGAACTATATGACAATCGATGCAATGAAAGAAAATGTCCTCAAACAAGTAAAAGAGAATAACGTGCGTTTTATCCGTCTGTGGTTCACAGATGTTCTCGGCATGTTGAAGAGCTTTGCCATATCGCCGGAAGAACTGGAAGGCGCTCTTGACGAAGGAATGGGTTTCGACGGGTCCTCGATCGAAGGATTCGCACGGATCGAAGAGAGCGACATGATCGCCAAGCCGGACCCAAATACCTTTGTCCTTTTGCCCTGGCGGGCCAGCGAGGGAATGAACGTCGCACGGATGTTCTGCGACATTCAGAATCCCGACGGAACGCCATATGAAGGCGATCCCCGATATGCACTGAAACGCAACCTCAAGAAGGCCGCCGATAAAGGTTATAAGTTTTATGTGGGTCCCGAACTGGAATTTTTCTATTTCAAGAGTTCCGAGGGCAAGCCGCAGATCCTGGACAAGGGTGGATACTTTGATTTGACGCCCCTCGATGTGGCAAGCGACCTAAGGCGGGATACGATTATCGCACTCGAATCCATGGGCATTCCCGTCGAGTACAGTCATCATGAAGTCGCTCCCAGTCAGCATGAGATCGATCTGCGGTACCGAGAGGCGCTGGCTATGGCCGATGCGGCGATGACCTACCGGCTTACCGTGAAGGAAATCGCCCAGAAGTACGGGGTTTACGCAACCTTCATGCCCAAGCCTCTCTTCGGCGAGAACGGCAGCGGCATGCATGTTCATCAGTCTCTATTCGCGGGTGACGACAATGTTTTTTTCGACCCCAATGACAAGTATTTTCTTTCGGTTGAAGGCAAAAGCTATATTGCAGGCATTCTGAAGTACGCCAAGGAAATGTCCTGTATTGTCGCCCAGTGGGTCAACTCATACAAGCGTCTTGTCCCCGGCTACGAGGCGCCGGTCTACGTTTCCTGGGCGCGTAGGAACCGCTCGGCCCTCGTGAGGGTTCCCATGTACAAGCCAGGAAAATCGAAGGCTACGCGTATGGAGTTCCGCTGCCCCGATCCTGCCTGCAATCCCTACCTGGCCTTTGCCGTCATGTTGGCGGCCGGAATGAAGGGTATGGAGCAGAAACTGGCGCTGCCCGATCCGATTGAAGAAGACATCTTTGAAATGAACGACGCGGAGCGCAAGGCAAGAGGCATCACGTCACTGCCGGGCAGCTTGGGAGAGGCGATCGAATTGACGGAAGGCAGCGATCTCGTCCGGGAGGCCCTCGGCGATCATATTTTTGGGAAGTTCATATCGAACAAGAAGATCGAGTGGGATAAGTACAGGATTCACATCAGCAACTACGAGTTGGAGAAGTACCTGCCCATTCTGTAGCGGACGGATGAAGGGCGGCCGGATTGACCGGCCGTCCTTCAAGCCGACGGAATGAAGGCGGTCCAGATCTGGAAAGGAGACGATGCCATGAAAAACGTTCTCGTGATTGTCCACGGCGAGACGAGCGGTTCTGAAATCTTCTGGCAAACGCTGATATCCGGGGGCGCCTACCTGAGGACCGTTAATCTTTTCAAGGGAGATCAGCTTCCAGAGAGAATCCACGATTTCGATGGGATAATCAGCCTTGGCGGTCTGATGAATGCCGCCGATGATGACCGCTGCCCCTTCATAAAAACCGAGAGGGCCTTTCTAAAAAAGGCAATCGGCGCCGATATTCCCGTTCTTGGATCGTCCCTTGGCGCGCGGTTGATTGCACAGGCCTGTTCAGCCGAAATTTCTGCCCTTGAGGGAACTCGTCCTGACTGGGATAACGTCCTGCTCACGAATACCGGCAAGCGCGACATTCTCTTTTACGGGCTCCCGCGATCAATGTGGTTCCCCAATAACGAGAGCGAATCCTTTGAGTTGCCCTGCGGCGCCACATTGCTTGCCACGTCCAAGTCCATGCCAAACCAGGCTTTCAGGTATCACAATGCCTATGGTCTTCACTTTTCCATAGAGGGTCTCTCCGGCAGAACTACGGGGGAATGCAGCAAGTCCGAAGTTCTTTTCGACGGGAAAACGCTGTCGGATCTTACGGAAAGCTTCTACATGCAGACTCGCGGCATTTATCTCAATTTCCTGTGGCTTGCCGATATGAGGGCAAAGGCCTTTGACAGCGAAATGGGTTCGGAACGATGGCTGATCGGGCAGGCTGAATTCAATAACTGGAAGATTGCCTGAAATATCAGGAATTGAGGGTTTGAGTTAACCCGGGCGCCGGGTAGAACGGGCGAACAACACGACACTGCAACGGGAGGAATGAACAGGGACAATGACGGTACATAACCTTGCATCTCATAAGCTCCGACAATCGCTTAATGAACACTCTGCGGCGACGGCGCCGGCGCCGGCGGTCCGTACCGTCCATGAAAGGATCATCTTTGAACCCGATCTTTGCAAAGGATGTTTTCTCTGCATAGAGATATGTCCCAGGAAGGCCATCAGCGTTTCCAAGGCATTGAACGCCCGTGACTATCGTGTAATTGAGTTCGCGCCAGCAGAGGGCGGCAAGCCCTGTTCAGGTTGCGGCCTCTGCGCCATGATCTGTCCAGATTTCGCCATTCGAACGGCCGGTTAGGCTGAAATCACCGAAAAAAAGGATGGGAACCGGTAATGTGCGGCATTGTGGGCATAATCAATACCGATCGGAGACTGATTGACGGAGGATTGATCCGTGAAGCCATCCGCATACAGCGGGACAGAGGAAACGGTCTGGGCGGAGGATTTGCCGTGTACGGGTGCTATCCAGAGCATAGGAACGATTATGCCTTTCATATTATGTATGAGGGCGACCGCAACAGTCCGGCCATTCAGTCAGCCGAAACATACCTGAAGCAGCGCATGCTGATCGTGCGTTCCGAGGAGATCCCCGTGTATCCCCACGACAGGCTGCCCAGGGGACCCTATTTCCGGCGATATTTTTTGCGACCGATAGAAGAATATATGCAGCCTCACCAGTCGGAGGAGGGCTATGTCGTCGAGACGGTGATGGCCCTTAATAAAATGCCGGACGTATTTGTTGTATCGTCCGGCAAAAATATGGGCGTTTTCAAAGGTATGGGTTTTCCCGAAGATATTGCCGATTACTTCAGAATAGAGGATTACCGCGGCTATCTATGGACCGCCCACAATAGATTTCCTACTAACACGCCGGGGTGGTGGGGAGGAGCTCACCCCTTCACGATTCTCGACAAAGCGGTTGTTCACAACGGAGAAATAACAAGTTATGGGACAAACGTCCGCTGGCTCGAAATGTTTGGTTATTTCTGCCTTCTTAAAACCGATACGGAAGTTATATCTTATATTTACGATAAACTGACGAGACAGGACGGGCTTTCCACGAAGGATGCCTGCTATATCATGGCGCCTTCGCTCTGGGAGGAGATCGACAGGGAAAAGAGCGTAACAAAGCGAACGCTCAGGCAGATTTACGGATCTGCCATTGTGAACGGTCCTTTCGGGATCGTCCTGACTCATGACGGCGGCGCCATTATTCTGAATGACCGGAATAAGCTGAGGCCCGTTGTATGCGCCCGGAAGGACAATACATATTACGCCTCGTCGGAGGAATGCAGCATCAGGCTGCTTTCTGCCAGGGTCGATGATATCTGGTCTCCCCGGGGAGGCGAGCCGGTTATTGTCGATTTGCAGGAAGAAGCTACGGGGGAGGGTAGACGGAAGAAATGATAGAGAATTGGAAGACAATTCCTGCCTTTCATCCGACCTTCGATCTCGGGCGATGCGATTACGAGAACGGATGCACCATCTGTGTACATGAGTGTTCCTTCGGGGAGATTTCTCTTACGCCCGTCAAGGGAACCGGCGGCGCCGTTCACTACCGGCCCTGGGCGAACCTCAGCGCCTGCAACGCATGCCAGCGTTGCGTCAAAATGTGTCCCCACACGGCCATTCATATCGTCTCTCATCCCATGGTAAGCTCCCACGGCTACTGGACGGCGGAGAAGATGGGCAACATATGGCGACAGGCGCGGTCCGCCGGCGGAGTGCTCCTCGTCGGCACGGGCGCCACGGGACCGCAGCGCCGCTATTTCGATCACCTCATGTTCGATGCCTGCCAGGTGACAAATCCTTCGATCGATCCCCTGAGGGAACCTATGGAGATACGGCGCTACCTAGGCAGAAAACCTTTGGGCGTTGGAGAACCCGTGGGGCCTCAGTTGAAACTTGAAGTGCCCATTATGTTCGGCGCCATGAGTTTCGGCGCCGTTAATCTGCGGGTCCAGGAGGCGGAGGCCCTGGCCGCCAGGGCGGTAGGAACCTTCTGGAATACGGGAGAAGGAGGTTTTCATGAGAAGCTCCGGCAATACGGGGGCAATACGATCGTTCAGGTCGCCTCAGGCCGGTTCGGCGTCAGCGAAGACTATCTCAATGCTGCCGCAGCCGTTGAAATAAAAATAGGTCAGGGCGCTAAACCGGGAATCGGAGGACATCTGCCTGGAGAAAAGGTTTCCGAGGCTGTGTCGCGAACGCGGATGATTCCCATGGGCACAGATGCCCTTTCACCGGCTCCCCATCATGACATCTATTCGATAGAGGACCTTCGCCAGCTTATCTATGCGATCAAAGAATCGACGGAGTATCGCGTGCCCGTATCGGTGAAGATAGCGGCTGTCCATAATGTGGCGCCCATTGTAAGCGGGATCGCCCGGGCCGGGGCCGATCTTATTGCTATCGATGGATTCCGTGGAGGTACGGGAGCAACGCCGCTCCAGATCAGGCAGAACACGGGAATACCGATCGAACTCGCCGTCGCGAGCGCGGACCAGAGACTTCGGGAGGAAGGCATCAGAGATACGGTAACTCTCATTGCATCCGGCGGCATCCAGTGTTCTTCCGATGTCCTCAAGGCCATTTGTCTGGGAGCGGATGCCGTCTATGTGGCCTCGCCGGTTCTCGTGTCGCTGGGCTGCGGGATGTGCCAACGCTGTTTTTCAGGCAAGTGCGCCTATGGCATCACGACGAACCGCCCAGGCTTGGCCGAACGGATCGACGTGGATGAAGCGGCTGAGGCCCTGAAAAACCTCCTCCATGCCTGGGGCGAGGAGATCAAGGAGTTGATGGGCTCCATGGGAATCAGTGCAATAGAGGCCCTTCGGAGCAATCGCGATCGGTTGCGGGCTGTTGGTTTGAACGAAGAAGAATTGCGTGTATTGGGGATAAAACATGCCGGAGCGTAATTCCCTGGCAACAATCAACGCCAAAGGTCTGTATTACAAGGCATTGAACAGACAGATCAGGGCCTGTTTTTCAAGGAATCAACAGGCCGTCGTTCTTCGCAATGTTCTGGGGCAGAGATATATAGGCTGCGGACTCAGCGACAGAAGAGCCATTGAAATCCATGGAACCCCCGGACAGGATCTGGGCGCTTTCATGAATGGAACCAAGCTCATAGTTTACGGGAATGCCCAAGACGGGGTAGGCAATACGATGAACGATGGAAAAATTATCGTTCACGGGAAAGTCGGCGAAATACCCGGCCATTCAATGCGGGGCGGGAAGATTTTCATAAAGGGCGATGTGGAATACCGTGCAGGAATCCACATGAAGGAGTATCTGGAAAAAATCCCTGTAATAGTCATCGGTGGCACCGCTAAAGATTACTGCGGAGAGTATATGGCCGGGGGAAGAATCATCGTCCTTAACCTTGACGGGAGAGCCGGTTCTCCCGTGGGAAGCGGCCTCGGAACAGGCATTCATGGAGGCGCCATCTATGTCAGAGGCGCCGTGGAAGTTCACCAGCTCGGCATCGGGGCGGTTATCGCGCCCATGGATGATGCCGACGCGAGCTTCTTGAAAAGAACCCTCGACGAGTATGCAGCCGATTTCGGATGTAATCTGGGAAGAATCTCCAGCGCCGATTTCACGAAGATTACGAAGAAAGGACATCGTCCCTTCGGAAATCTCTATTCGCCGGCCATGAACCTCAAAACGACCCAGCCGCGCCACTTCAATCTTACACCTCCCTGCGCTTTTGCCTGTCCGACGGGGATACCGACGCCCGTTTTTTTTAATTTGATCAAAGACGGCCAGTTGAAGGAAGCGCAGCTTCTCATGGATGAATATACTCCTTTTCGCATGTCCGTCTGCGGCGCCGTGTGTCCTGCCCCCTGCATGGAAGCCTGCAGCAGGAACGCCCTTGACGGCCCTGTGGCGATTCAGGAACTTGCCAGGACGTACTATCCCTCTTATGCACCGGTCGTGGCACGGAAAAAACATAAGGAACTGATATCGATAATCGGGGCCGGACCGGCAGGACTCTCGGCTGCCTGGCAACTTGCCCGCAGGGGCTACCGTGTCAGGGTTTACGAAAAAACTGACAATATCGGCGGCAAGATCCGAAGAGCCATACCGAAAGATCGACTGCCCGACGAGATCCTCGAAAAGGATATCCGCAGGATTCGCACGCTTCCCATTGAATTCTTCGAAGGAACTGCTGTCGACAGCAAGAAAATGGCCTTCATTTACGATGAGAGCGATGCCGTGGTCGTCGCCACGGGAGCGCAATTGACGAAAAAAATTTCTTATCCCGGAGGCGAACGGATTCTCCCGGGACTTTCTTTTCTTACCGATATCAACGACGGTCGCCCTATGGACGTGTCAAAAAAGGAAGTTGTCATAATCGGGGCCGGAAATGTGGGGATGGATATCGCTTGCGAGGCCTGGCGTCTCGGGGCATCGAAGGTAACAGCCCTGGATATTCAGAAGCCCTTGGCCTTCGGAAAAGAACTGGAGACGGCGAAAAAACGGGGAACTAAAATCCTCTGGCCGAAATTCGTTTCCTCTCTCGATGAAAAAAAGATTCATCTGACCGACGGAAGCCCCTTGAAGGCAGATGTCGTTATTTTCAGCATCGGAGAGGTTCCCGATGCCTCCTATCTGCCTGAATCGGTCTACGTTGATGACAGAGGGTACATCAAGACGGCCGAAAGGTCTTTTCAGAGCAATGATCCCAAGGTCTTCGGGTGCGGCGATATTGTAAAACAGGGCTTGGCGACCGATGCCGTAGGTTCGGGCAGGCTTGCCGCCATGGAAATTGACGGTTTTCTCAGAGGCGGAAAGTTTTTCTACCCCGAGAAAAATCCTGTGGGCAAGCGTCGGATAAGATTCGCATACTTCGGCGGTGAAGAAGAAGAGACAGACCGCTGTATAAGTTGCGGGACCTGCATATTTTGCGACCGCTGCGTGGAAAACTGTCCCCAGGAAGCCCTCAGCCGCAATGGTGAGATATTTACCGTCGATTCAGAACGGTGCACCCTCTGTTACACCTGTGTTGGCGTCTGTCCCCGCGGCGTTATTCAGACGGAAGATCTCCCTGGAGCGACATCTGGGAATTAGCGGACATAACCTGCGCATTCAACCGAAACTTTGAGGCGTCGACAGTGGCGCCTCCCTTAAATTCACTCTTTAAATATCGTCCCGTTTGGTGTACAGTTCGCCATGTTTTTTTCCGGGTCATCGAAGGGATGTCGGCTCGTCCATCTGGTTCCGAAGGTGCAATAATCATGGAGAAACGTGCGGGATGTCTATTCAAGCTTATTCTGGGATGGCTTGGGAGCTGGTTTCTGTACCTGGGTCGTGATCCCGAAGGCATAGATTCCAAGGCCATCATAATCTTTCCTCTCTGCACTCGAATCCTCTGTTGCGGCCTTGCGGGAATCATAACGATCAAGCGGCCGAAGAAAACCCCCGAACTGCCCGTCGATTTGCCTTCCCTCGTTGAACGAGCCAGACGAAGAGGAATTCGGCATGTTCTGAACGGATCAATCAAATCGGTTGATTATCTTGGCGGAAGGCTGACTCTTGATGCCATTGAGAGCGCTATCAATCGATATCGGAGCGATGAAACCTTCATCGACATTCTTGGCGACAACGAGGCTTTGAAGATTCTTGAAAAAACTGCAACGGTCCTGAAGGGCATCGCGGCTGAAGAGGAATCGGCTATCGAGCGCGAGGCGCCGGGCATGTCCACCTCTCTTTTGGAGCAAGTGACGAGTTTCCTGGAGCGAATTAAAGACGCGGCATGGTCCCTTGACCAGGATATTCTAGCTGCCGCGGAGGAGAGTTCGAAGATCGCCTGCGCAGGATGTTGTGAACTGTTAAGCCACGCGACCAGACTGCGCTACCGCAAGATCAACTTCCTTATAAACGCACTGGACCGTCTGGAGGTCCGAGGGAGAGATTCCTTGGGCATACAGGTTACACTGTCTTTTGAAGGCCAAGAGCCTTTCCGGCGGTTCAAAGATGTACTGAAGGAGAAGAAACTTGACGGAGAGTTTCTCGGCCGGTCGATTCCACAAGACCTTATGGATGGGACTATTCAGACGGGAGAGACAAGCGGCGGCGGACCATGTCTTTCCTTTTTTTACAAAAAGGCAGCCGTAACGGGCAGGCTCGGCGAGAATGGCTTGTATCTTCGAGAGCGCATACAATCCGACGCCATACTCAGTTGCGCTCTCCAATCCGACGACGCTTCGGAAGTCTACATAGGACATACACGGTGGGCCTCCGTCGGTTCGATAATAGAAGAGAATTGCCATCCAATCAATAACTTCACCCTGCCGACGGAAACCGCCGATGCAACGGTGCAACGGGAGATTTCACGGAGCTATCCTGCATATGGCGCAGGCGAATGGCACATCAACGTATCGCTGAATGGCGATGTGGATAATTACCTTCCCCTTAGAAAGGCGCTGGAGCGCGCCGACTATGGAACCATCAATCACCGCGTGACGACGGACACCAAGATAATTCCCCTGCAGATAGAGAGATACCTCAATGAAGGTTGCGATCTCCTTGAATCCTTCCGTCGCGCCCTCAACGATTTTGAGGGATCCCACGCCATTGCCATGCAGAGCAACCTTGAGCCCGGAAAGGTTTTCCTGGCTCAGCGGGGAAGCGGCCAAGCCCTCTATGTGGGACTCTGTGAAGATCAGTATATTTTTTCCTCCGAGGTCTACGGTCTGGTGGAACGGACCCGCTGGTTTATCAAAATGGACGGTGAACGAGAGCGGGTTGCCGGAGATCCTGCAACGAAAGGCCAAATAGTCGTTCTCGATGAAGATGCAAACGATGCCTTGGAAGACATAAAGGCCTATTCCTACGACGGTTCCTTCTGGAAGCTGGGGAAGGATGATATCAAACGGGCCGAAATCACCACCCGGGACATCGACCGCAAGGGTTATCCCCATTTTCTTCTGAAGGAAATAACCGAGGCGCCATTGTCGGTGAAAAAGACGCTTCTGGGTAAATGCCGCATTATTCAGGACCATTCAGGCGCCCAGGAGGTGGTTTTCAACATCGGGGATGATATAATAAGTCCGCGACTTCTCAAGGCCCTCAAGGCCGGGCAGATAAAGACCATCTACGTTGTCGGGCAAGGAACGGCTGCCGTGGCCGGCGCCGGAATTGCCGAGGTTCTGACTCACTGCATCGGCGGGCTTCCCATTAAGGTAGAGGCGCGGAAAGCTACTGACCTCAGCGGCTTTTTCATCAGCAATGATATGAGCGACACAATCGTCATTGCCGTCACCCAATCGGGCACCACTACGGATACGAACAGGGCGGTGGCAATGGCTAAAGGTCGAGGCGCCCACCTCATCGCCATCGTAAACAGGAGGCAGTCCGATATTACACACAAGGTGGACGGTGTCTTCTATACAAGCGACGGCCGTGATATCGAGATGTCCGTGGCATCGACGAAAGCCTTCTATTCCCAGCTTGTGGCGGGCTCGATTCTCTCACTCTTTTTTGCGAAACGTCTCGGAACTATGAAAGATGGCGCAATCGCCGAAACGATCAGGGTTCTCGATGGCTTGCCCTCGGTGATGAATCGGGTAATCGAAAGGCGCGAGAGCATTAAGGCATCGGTCTGGGATCTTGTGAAGCGTAAAATCTACTGGGCCGTAGTAGGGAGCGGCCCTAACAAGATCGCTTCCGACGAGATAAGGATAAAGCTCAGCGAACTCTGCTACAAAACCGTTTCTTCCGACGTCATCGAAGACAAGAAGCACATCGATCTCTCGTCGGAACCTCTCATACTCGTATGCGCTGCCGGAAATCCAGAAACCGTAACAGAAGACATAGTGAAAGATGCAGCCATATTCAAGGCCCATGCCGCCTCTGTAGTCGTTATTGCGGAAGAGGGAGAACGCAGATTTGATGATGTTTCTGATGCGGTTATAGCCGTTCCTCCTACGGGATTTCCGGGTTATGTTATCGTAAACACCCTGGCGGGTCATCTTGTGGGCTACTACGCCGCCTGCAGCATCAGCGAAGAGGCGGAGATGTTCCGCCTGTTCAGGACCGTGCTGGCAAACCGCCTGGCAGCCTGCGATGAGAAGAATTTCTCCCTCTTCGATGTTATCGCCGATACGGATCTGCATCGCGAGGTTGGTGATTTCGAGGAATGTTTCAGGGAGCGAAAGAACCATGGCAAATTTGCAAACATGAGTGTCGATGCAGCTACGGATCTGGTGATTCTTTTGCGCTATGCCACGGGGAAACTGCCCCTGGAAGATTTCTGGCGGGAGTTCGAGGGACGGAGGATTTCTTCCTCTCCCCTGGATATGCTCGATCTGATCCTAGGGAAGGCTGTGGATGAACTGACCCGTCCCGTTGATGCAATACGGCACCAGGCCAAGACAGTAACGGTGGGAACGAGCAGAAAGGAAGAACAGCTCGAAGGGATTCTTTTTGATCTCATGAAAGACCTTGATTTTTCCCTGGAAAATCTCACCGTCAAAGACGGGTTGGCCATTCGAAGACTTCAGGGCGCCCTCCTGGAGGTCCAGGGCTACACCCTCTACAGGATCGCAGATCTCAACGACGAGGGCATGCCCGCGGAGGCAACGACTATTGCTATTTTAAGAAAGGAAGGAATTGCCGCGGCCATGGACTCCCGCGCCGATACATCGAAGATCCTGAGCGGGACGAAAAGGTCGATTATCGAGTCCGGCGACGTCTATGCCGGTCTTGGCCGGTCGGACAACCGTCCTATCGTGATCATTCCCCTGAGGGGCCGGGACTGCCATATTGCCCATATTCTCCTTGTTCACGTTAACTTCCGGGATCGCTTCGATGGCGAAACTGCCAGGGCAATTCTGGGCGACAAATGGAATGCCTTGAGAAACCTGGTAAACGAATACAATCTGCAGTGGGAGGACCGTTATCTGGAAGAACTGCCCCCCGCTTACCTCTTGGGAGAATCGGTCGATCGGATTGCCGGGCGCATTCTGGAGGGAACGGCGAACAGGCAAAAGGCATAATGTGCCTGGAGTCTTCGAAATTGCGTGACGATTTTGCGTCGTCATGGATTATTAATTGTTTAGATGCGAAGGAGTTTTAAATGAATAAAATATTTTCTTTTATGGGCGCCCGGAAGATTCTTTTCGGAAGAGGGTCTTTCGAACGTCTTGGAGAATGTCTGAAAGAGTTGAAGGGCGCCCGTCCCTTCGTCGTCGTCGACCCGGGTCTCGAGTCGGCAGGAATCGCCAAGGACATTGAAAGAGTGCTTTCCGCTGTCGGATTGCACGCTGTTCTATTTTCCGATTTCCGGCCGGAACCTTTTCTTGAATCCGTCGACGGTGGCGCCCGCCGGGCGCGGAAGGAAAAATGCGATATTGTTGTAGGAATAGGAGGCGGCAGCGCCATGGACATGGCAAAGGCCATAGCCGTTGTAGCGACAAACGGCGGTAAATCGGTTGAGTACCTCGGACTCAATCAGATACCGGCGCCGGGATTGCCGAAGATCATGGTGCCGACAACGGCGGGAACGGGCAGCGAAGTTACCTTCACGTCGGTGTTTGTCAGAAAAGACTTGAAAAAGAAGCAGGGCATGAACAGTCCCTTTCTGTATCCCGAAATAGCGCTTCTCGATCCCTGTTTGACACTCACGGCGCCCCCTGACGTAACGGCAGCGACAGGGCTCGATGCTCTTTGTCACGCCATCGAGTCCTTTACCTCTATAAACTCGAACCCCATGAGTGAACTTCTGTCTCTCGAGGCTATCGGTCTCATCGCCGAAAATCTCAGGACCTGTGTTCACGAAGGCAAGAATCTAGATGCCCGAGAGGCGCAATTGCTGGGAAGTCTCTATGCAGGTCTGGGTCTCGCGAACGCAGGCGTCACGGCCGTTCATTCGCTATCCTACCCCTTGGGCGGAAAATACGGCGTGCCTCACGGTCTGGCAAACACGATTCTTCTCCCGGCGGTGATGCGTTACAACCTGCCCGGCGCCGTGGATAAATTCGCCATAGTGGCCGATGCCATGGGCGAGGTTGGCGACGGCCTGTCTCTCCGCGAGCAGGCTGAAATGGCCGTCGAGGCCGTGGGGATTCTCATTGAAGACTGCGGCATCCTTTCGACCCTTGCCGATGTGGGCGTTCTGGAAGAGGATTTTGAGGAACTGGCCGGGATTGCAATGACGGTGGCGAGGCCGCTGGAAAACAACCCCCGGAAAATCACGCCGAAAGAGGCTGTCGAGATCTACCGGGATGCTTTCTAAGACTACGACTGAGGGAGGAATATCATGCCTGGAAGAGAAGTTATAGGACGCGAGGAACTTCAGGAAGTTATGGAGGTCATGGAGCGGGGCGTCCTCACGAGATACGGATTCGATCAACAGCGTAACGGAGTGTTTAAGGTCAAGGAATTTGAAAAGGCCTTTGCCGTTTTCTGCGGCACGCGGCGCGCCCTCGGCGTCGCCAACGGTTCTTCATCCCTGAAAACAGCCCTGGAAGCGCTGGACGTCGGTCCGGGAGACGAGGTTATCGTTCCGGCCTTCACGTTCGTTGCAACCTATGCGGCGGTTCTTGAAGTGGGCGCCTTGCCGGTGGTTGCCGATATCGACGATACTTTCAATCTCGATCCCGAAAAGATAGAACAGTGCCTGTCGCCGAGAACGAAGGCTATTATCCCCGTCCATATGTGCGGCGCCCCAGCCCGCATTCAGCGAATCATCGAAGTGGCCCGGAAGCGCAAACTGCTTGTCCTTGAGGATGCAGCTCAATGTTGCGGCGGGACTTTGGGCGGACGCAAGGTCGGATCATTCGGAGATATGGGCGCCTTCAGTTTCGATTTCGTTAAAACGATCACTACCGGCGAGGGTGGAATGGTCGTCACCGACGACGAAAGCCTCTACCTCAGAGCCGATCAATACCATGACCAGGGGCACGTTCACGATCCGAGCCTTCCGAGGGCTCTGGAGAAACACGATCTCATAGGTTTCAACTACCGCATGGGAGAACTGCAAGGCGCCATCGGCCTGGCGCAGCTGAGAAAGATCGACGACATTATCAATGCACAGCGTGCAAATAAGGCGCGGATCAAGGCCCTTCTTCGGGAGATCGAAGGAATCGCCTTCCGCGGCATGGTTGATCCCCAGGGCGACACGGCAACCTTTCTGGCCTTCACGTTTCCGGGCTATGCCGAGGCCAAGAGGTTCCAGCAGGCTGCGTCGCCTCATGGCCTGGACACGACGCTCTTCAAGGACAACGCCTGGCATTATGTGCTGAACTGGGAGCATTTCCTGTCAAAGGCCACGGTCAATTCAAAACAATACCCCTTCAGCAGCAGTGTTTTCAAAGATCGCTGGAAGGTGACGGCCGACATGATTCCTTATGCCGACGACATTCTCGGACGGACTCTCTTTACGGGCGTTCCCGTGAAGATGACCGACGAACAATTCGAGAAAATCGCCGGCGCCGTCAGGAAAGCTTCTGCGGTTCTGTGAGTTTCTGGGGCGGCGACGGAAGAACAAAGGGATAGTCAATGGGGAAAATAGTCTGCTTCATACCGGCTCGATATTCATCGTCGCGCTTCCAGGGGAAGCCTCTTGCCGATATCTGCGGGAAACCCATGATCCAGCATGTTTACGAGCGGGTCGTCAGGGCTGGAAGCCTTTTTTTCGCAGCAGTTGCAACGGATGATGAACGCATCGCCGATGCCGTGAGGCGCTTCGGAGGCCGGGCTGTCATGACGGCATCCTCCCATCGCTCCGGGACAGATCGCATCGCCGAGGCCGCCGGGATCTGCGGACTCGACGATGACGATATCGTTGTCAACGTTCAGGGCGATCAGCCGCTCTTCACCCCTATTCATATTGACGAGGTGATACAGCCGCTTCTAAAAGATCGAACGCTGCCGATGGCAACCCTGGTCTTCAGGATTCAACGATCGGAGGAGATAACTCATCCTCACGCGGTTAAAGCGGTTTTTACCGCGAAGGGAGAGGCTCTCTATTTTTCAAGAGCCACTATTCCTTTTGTACGGGACAAGGGCATAGAAACTGCGTATTTCAAACATCACGGCATTTATGCTTATCGCCGGTGGTTTCTCGATGTCTTTGCGCGGCTTGAAACAGGTTATCTGGAGCATCGAGAGTCTCTTGAGATGCTCAGGGCCCTGGAACACGGATATCGGATCATGGTCGCCGAGACCGACCATGATTCCGTGGAGGTTGATTCTCCGGAAGAACTGGCCCGGGTATGCGATATCGTTCAGGGATGCGGCGATTGAGCGGAGACAGTGACGGACCGAAAGCGATATGAAGGAATGATCGCCATAATCGATTACAAGGCGGGAAATCTGAGATCGGTGAAGCGTGCCCTTGACCATCTTGGCCTGCCGGCACGTATAACCGCCGATCCGGTGGAAATGCGGGCTGCGGAACGGGTTATTTTCCCCGGCGTCGGAGCGGCCCGGTCGGCCATGGAGAGTATCGCAAATTCCGGTCTGGCAGGCGTCATATCGGAAATCGTTCGTCGAGGCGTCCCCTTTCTCGGCATTTGCCTGGGCGCCCAGATTATATTGAGTTACAGCGAAGAAGACGACCGCACGGACTGCCTTGACATAATTCCCGGAGGCGCCCTTAGATTTCCCGAAGGACCGTTGAAAGTTCCCGAGATGGGCTGGAACAACCTGAAGGTCTGCCGCGATCACCCACTTTTCAGGTCTGTGGATCCCCGGTCTCAGTTTTATTTCGTTCATTCCTACTATCCGCAACCCCGCAACGACGATGCCGTGGTAGCCCGCACGGAGTATGGAATAACCTTTCCATCGGTCATCGGCAGGGGCAATGTTATCGCGACGCAGTTCCATCCCGAGAAGAGCGGGAGATGCGGATTGAGGTTTCTGAGAGAATTCTGTTCCTGGGACGGAAAGGATGGAACATGCTGAGCAAGCGGATCATTGTTTGTCTCGATGTCCGCGAAGGGATGACGACCAAAGGGATCAAGTTTCTGGAAAACGTTGATGTCGGAGATCCGGTCGCTATGGCCCGCGATTATTACGAACAGGGCGTTGACGAACTGGTTTTTTACGATATTACCGCCTCGTCGGAAAAACGCGATATCATACTGGATGTCGTTAACGCAGTGGCCAGAAATATTTTCATACCTTTTTCAGTGGGCGGCGGAATACGATCTCTCGACGATATGTACCGGGTGCTCGACGCAGGCGCCGAAAAGATCAGCGTGAACAGCCCGGCTGTCTTGGATCCCGGTTTAATAGCCGAGGGCGCCCGGCGGTTCGGAAGCCAGTGCGTCGTGCTCGGCATGGATGCGAAGCGTGTGACGCCTACGAAACGAATACCCTCTGGTTACGAGGTATGGATCAACGGCGGCCGGACGCCCATGGGAATTGACGCGGTTGCCTGGGCGCGGCAGGCAGAGGATCTCGGCGCCGGGGAAGTCTGCCTCAATTCCATCGACGCAGACGGCACGGAGGAAGGTTACGAATTGACCGTAACCAGGCTCATAACCGACGCCCTGTCCATTCCCGTTATAGCCTCGGGGGGGGCGGGCAAACCCGAACATTTAAAGGACGTATTCCTGAAAGGCGGCGCAGACGCGGCTCTCATAGCGTCGATGGTTCACTACCGGCGATACACCGTGGGAGAAATCAAGTCCTGTCTCGCAGGGAGCGGCATTCCCGTGAGGGAATATATAGGATAATAACGCGCCGCCCTCACGAAGGCAACGCAAACAACCAAAGGAGAGGGAAATGAGACCGAAATATATTTTCATTACGGGTGGCGTTCTATCATCCCTCGGGAAAGGGCTTGCAGCGGCATCGATCAGTTCGCTCCTGGAATGCCGCGGCCTGAAGGTGACGAATCAGAAGCTTGATCCCTACATAAATGTCGATCCCGGTACGATGAATCCCTTCCAGCATGGCGAAGTCTTTGTTACGGACGACGGCGCCGAGACGGACCTTGATCTGGGTCACTATGAACGTTTCACGACGACGTCCATGGGGAAGAAGAATAATCTTACAACCGGCATGGTCTACTATTCGGTTATTTCAAAAGAGAGACGCGGAGACTATCTGGGCGGCACGGTACAGGTCATCCCTCACATCACCAACGAGATAAAGGATTACATAAAGGAAGCGGCTGCCGGACATGATGTAGTCCTTGTGGAAATCGGAGGCACCGTAGGCGATATCGAGAGTCTTCCTTTTTTAGAAGCGATTCGGCAGTTCAGAAACGACGTCGGAAAAGAAAACGCAATTTTCATTCATCTTACATGGGTTCCCTATCTCAAGGCAGCCGGCGAAGTCAAAACGAAGCCCACGCAGCACAGTGTAAAGGCCCTCAGGGAGATCGGCATCCAGCCCGACATACTTCTCTGCCGCACTGAAAACTTCCTTACCGACGATATCAAGAGCAAGATAGCGCTCTTTTGCAACGTCGACATGGGTGCAGTCTTTACGGCGAAAGATGTGGAGTATATTTATGAAGTGCCGCTGGTCTATCATAAGGAAGGGGTCGACAACAAAATCGTTGAATTGCTTAATATCTGGACGGGACAGCCTCACCTCGAGGACTGGGAACAACTTATCGACAGAATCAAGAATCCCACTTACGAGGTTTCCATCGGCATTGTGGGGAAATACGTAGACTGGGCCGATTCATACAAGAGCTTGAACGAGGCGCTGATCCACGGCGGCATAGCCAACAACTGCAAGGTGAAGCTTTGTTTTATAGATTCCGAGGCCATAGAGAAGGAGGGTGTAAAAGATAAGCTGAAGTGCGTCGATGGAGTGCTCGTTCCGGGAGGGTTCGGACGACGGGGCATAGAAGGCATGATCCAGGCCATAGAGAGCGCCCGGACGGACAATATACCCTATTTCGGAATATGTCTGGGCATGCAGATGGCTGTGGTTGAATTTGCTCGGAATGTCTGCGGCATGAAGAAGGCCAACAGTTTCGAGTTTGATCAGGAAACCCCCTACGCCGTAATTGATTTTCTTCCGGAACAGAAAAACATCAGCGACCTGGGCGGGACAATGAGGCTGGGATCGTATCCCTGTCTGCTGGAAAAAGGATCGCTGGCTTTCGAAGCCTACGGCATGAAGACGATCAGTGAACGCCACCGCCACCGCTATGAATTCAACAACGACTTCAGGAAGGACCTGGAAGCCAACAACATGAAGATCAGCGGGACATCGCCCGACGGATCTCTTGTCGAAATCATTGAGTTGCCTGGATCTCCATGGTTCCTCGGTTGCCAGTTTCATCCAGAGTTCAAATCACGGCCCCGCGATCCGCATCCTCTTTTTCGTGATTTCATTGCCGCGGCACTCCGTTTCCGGCAGAGCCGATCCTGAGAGATCGGCAACTGTTCAACCATCCAATGTTTCAGACAGTATTCCTGAATATATTGAACAAGATATTCAATTGCTGAGCCCTTGTTTGCAGCCGTTTTTATACGTCAAGCCATAAGAACGGCGGCGCCTTCTTTGAACTTTCAAATCGATTCAAGCAGTCAGTTTCGCACTGTTCTGCGGAGAAGCCACGGTCCAAAACAGCAGATCTCCCTAACCATCCGAGACCATTGAAAGCAACAGAGCATAAAAAAATAATTTAGGATTTATATCAATATAAAGTATTAATCTATTTTTTGATTATTTTTTCTGTTATAATCAAAACCATTGAACATCGAGGAGGATCTTATGAAGAAACCCTATGGCAGTGGAGGTTATGCTATTTCGGCTGATGCAGTTAAGCTGTGGAACGAGCTTCCACAGGGAACAAAACTAACGGCATCGGAATTTGCAAAGAAGCTCGATGAAAACATTAACTCTTCCCACACATCGACTTTCCTTCAAAGGATGCAGAAACGCGGTTTTGCGCGGCGTGAAAAGGGCAAGAGCGGCAACAGGGAAGTCTGGTACTACGTAAAGCAGGATGAGTCGCCGGCGCCTCGAAAAAGAACCGCCAGAGTGAAGTCTGCTAATGCGTCTGTGGGGCGCTATGAGTCGTTGAGCGGTCTCGAATCGAATGATATCGGGAGCGCCATCATCGATTACATTCATTACCTTCAGCAGAGAATCGATGAACTTGAAGCGCAAATTCAGATAGAACCGGCCCGGCGCATAACCGCCAAGCGACTTATCGTTCGAAAGGGAGGCAGGCAGGCTAAAATCATAACACCGGCCTGAAGTCACTCAGAATATAATGACTCTCTCGCTCAGCAAGGTCGGGATATGGAGCAGCAGACCTTTAGAAACAGGCTACGGCGCCGATGCGTCTTTAAAAGGCGCATAAGGCGCCGGTTTTTTCTTAAGTCTTTGTAAAGAAAATCGAAGCCCCCGCACTTCAAAGGGAACCGTTGCCCCCATGAATCGCTCCGGCCTTCGATGCAGTGACCAATGGTGCGGTGGAATGTTTCAGATAAATTCTATCGCACAGTCCGGGAAGGCGACCCGGAAGGCTTCGTCGAGTTTCTTTAGGATCGAAGCCATAACCGCCATGGCTACGCCGGCGCAGGCAACGCAACCGGGATTGTGGCTTTGAAAGTCGGTGAAGACATAGAGGAGGTTCTTTTCTTTTACGTACCGAATCCTGCGAACGAGTCCCAGTTCAGAGACGGAAAGGCCGCTTTCCGGGTCGCGAACTTCTTCGAGGATGTCATCGATCTTTTTTTTCATCTCCGGCGTCATGCTTGTAAGTCTATCGTTAAAGGCAGGTGTGGTCAATAGCGCTTATCCTGTCGGTTATCGGCTGGCGCGAATGTTCAGAATATCGCCGTCGCGCACGATGTATTCTTTTCCTTCGAGCCTGAGGCGGCCATTATCGCGCACTGCTTTTTCCGATCCAAGCGTAATAAGGTCCGTGAAGGAACAGCACTCGGCACGAATAAATCGGTGGGCCAGATCTGTATGTATGGCGCCCGCTGCGCCGACGGCGATAGTTCCTCTTCTCACCGGCCAGGCGCGCACTTCATCCGGTCCGACCGTGATAAAACTGATATATCCTGCCGTTTCGTATAGAGCGCAGGTGAGACGGTCCCTGGCCGAGGCGCTGATACCCATATCGGCCATGAAGAGCGCTTTTTCCTCATCGTCGAGCAAGGCCAGTTCCTCTTCGAACTGCCCGGCGCATTCGATGACGGAAAAACGATCGCCCAATAACTCGATAATCTCTTGATTCCCTCCGAACGTACTATCGGCTGAATTGAGGATTATCAGCAGAGGTTTACTCGTGAGGAATTGGAAGCCGTCAATCAGGGGCTTTTCGTCGGGTGCAATCGACAGACTGTCGAGAGCCTTTTTCTCTGAGAGATGCTCGGTGATGCGCTTGAGAAGAAGTTCCTCCTTTTCGGCCGCGGGCGTGCCTTTTCCACGCTGTTTTGCCCAGCCGATGCGCTCCAGTCTATTCTCCACGGAAATAAGATCCGCAATTATGAATTCATCGATTACGGTGGAGATGTCCGTTGTCGGGGTCGGTTTGCCCGTTATATCGTCAGAGAAATTTCGGACGACTGCCGCCAGGGCATCCATAGCCCGAAGCTGACCCAGATACTCGGTCGATAATCCTGCCTTCTGTCCGGCAGAAAGTTCGGTGAATCCGGCAAAATCGACGATTTCGACGGTCGCGTAGGTTGTCTTTTTCGGAGAATAGATATCGGAAAGGCGATCTATACGGCTGTCCGATACAGTGATGACCGCGCAAGACCGCTCCTTTTTCTGCATCTGTGCCGTTGTTGCAGGTATTCTGGAAAGGGCCGAAAAGATCGTTGTTTTACCGGACCGGGGCAGTCCCGCGATTCCTAGTTTCACTATACTGTCTCCTTTGTTCTTACTCTGTCGAGGTCTCTTGAATGATCGAACGGTGGTTAATAAAAGAGGGGAGGGCAAATGTCAAGGCGAAAAATGAAAGGGCCTATGATCAGTATTCATTTGCTTGGCTTCCTGCGTACGTTCAGCGCTCTTTCGTATAATTTTTTCTTGGGAATATTTGATTCTGAGGCGATACGTTCGACTATGTCCTTTGTCGACAGATTTTCATCGGCCGCCAGTCGTCCGATCAGGTTATCTATAATTTCGTCGCTTTGGGGCGGAGGATCTTCTCCCGCGCCCGCAAGAATAAGGCATATTTCACCCTTCAACGTTTTTTCACCTAATGCGCCCCTTATTTCCGACAGCCGGCCTCGAAGCATTTCTTCGTGAATTTTTGTCAGTTCCCGGGCCAGAACTATTTTCCTGTCGCCGAGAATATCTTCCATGTCCTGCAACGTCTCGTTCAGCCGTCGGGGCGATTCGTAAAAAACCATGGATTTCCTTTCCTTCGAAAGACATGCCAGGAAGGTTCTGCGCCTGCCCCGGCGCGGAGGAATGAATCCATAAAAGGCAAAACGATCCATGGGAAGCCCTGAGACGCAAAGAGCGGTAACAACGGCAGAGGGCCCGGGTATCGGTATGACGGGAATCTCGCGGGCAATCGATTCGGTTATCAAAAGGTATCCCGGATCGGATATGCCTGGGGTTCCAGCGTCGGAGACATAGGCGACTGCTGCGCCTTCGGTGAGACGCTCTATAATACGGGGGGTTTTCCCCGCTTCATTGTGGTCGTAAAGGCTCGTTGCGGCCGTCGTTATGCCGTAACGGTCCAAAAGTATCTTTGTCCGCCGTGTGTCCTCGGCTGCGATAAGATCCACTTCGGCAAGGATGCGTATGGCCCGAAGAGTTATGTCCTCCAGATTGCCTATGGGTGTGGCGACGACATAGAGCTTCCCTTGCTTGCTCATGAATCCCTCCGAAGGTCTATCGCAGTCCTGCAGGAAAGGCATTTTTGATGATGTCGATAACCGGATCTCCCTTGCTGTCAAAGATTATGGAAACCACATCGAAGCGGGCAGGTTGATCGATGAGGCCTTTCCCGGACAAATAGCCTTCGGCGGTCTTGATTAGTTTCCGTTGTTTTGCCGGAGAGACAGCCTCTTCCGGATTTCCGAACTGCTGTGATCGGCGACCCTTTACTTCGATAAAGACGATATCTCTCTCGTTTCGGGCGATAATGTCGATCTCGCCGACGGGGGAGCGATAGTTCCTTTCTATGATGAGGTATCCCCTGTCCTTCAGAATATGTGCCGCAATTTCCTCTGCATATGCGCCTAAAGTTGAATTAGTCGATCTTGCAAAGGAAGGAACGCCGGTGAATCTTGCAAAAGCCATGACGGTGTATGGCCTCCCGGTGCTCTTTAGTGGGATATCCCTTGTTCCTGGCGAAGTTATACTGGGAATACTGGAGGTGGTAACGTTCCATAAGGTGATCTCGGCATACCTTCGCCACGATGGAAGCGGCTGCAATGGAGATGCTCTGCTGATCTCCCCTGATGACGGCCCGCTGCGGAATTTCGAGATCGATGGTGTCCCGTCCATCGATGAGCAAATAATCCGGCGCTTCCTTGAGTCCGTTTACCGCCCGCTTCATGGCCTTCAGTGCGGCCTGCAGGATGTTGATCCTGTCTATTACGACGGACTCTACTATTCCGATGCCGACGGAACGAGCCTCCGTCATAATCAGGCGATAGAGCAGTTCCCGTTTACGGGCCGTCAGCGCCTTCGAGTCACGAATATCGACGTTGCCGTAATCATCGGGAAGGATGACGGCTGCTGCGACAACGGGGCCCGCCAGGGGGCCCCGGCCCGCTTCGTCTATGCCGGCGATTGTCCGATAGCCCAAATTATGGGCCTGGGACTCGAAAAAACGCATTTCAGCGTCTGCCCAGCTCCTTGATCCTAGCCTTCTTTCCCCTGAGGCTCCGCAGATAATAAAGCCGCGACCGGCGCACTCGACCCCGCGTTATGACCTCGATTTTTTCGATAACGGGAGAATGGACGGGGAAGGTTCTTTCCACTCCGACTCCGTAAGAAATCTTCCGCACCGTGAAAGTTGCACGGCAGAGCCCGCGTCTTTTCCGTATGACGACACCCTCAAAAATCTGGATGCGTTCTTTCTGCCCTTCGACGATTTTGACATGAACCTTTACCGTATCCCCGGCTCTGAAGGGCGGTATGTCCGTCCGCATTTGTTCCTTTTCAAGTATTTCAATTGCATTCATTGTCTTCATTTCCTCCCGATACTGATACTTCGCTATGATTCTCTCTCATGAGTAAACGGTCGAGCGTGATTGCCGCAGCCGATCGCACCGAGAGATGATTATACTTTTCAACACCCCATATGGGTTCCAGAACATAATCGGCCTCTTCCACAATATTTCCCGCAAGTCCCCACCCTGTTCCGAAGAGGATAAGATAGGCCTCATTGTCTCCAGAACCGTTGATAAGTTCTTTCAAGGCTCTGTGGGATACGGTCCTTATCTGCTCTGAGGCGCTCGTTACCACAGTGCGTACAATGCGCCCCGCATTGCCCGCGGCATTCCTGCGGGCCTCATCGAGCGAGTTCTTTACGTCCACGAGGCCGAGAGCCTGGCGTCGGGCCGGGTTGTATGTCGCCCCGTAGCCTTCCTGCCAGTGGCGGAGAATTTTTTTCACCAGTTCCTGCTGCCGCTCCAGTGGCGTCACGACATAAAACTGCGTCACACCGTAGGTTGCCGATGATCGAGCGATGTCGTGAATATCCAGATTCGTCACAGCCGTCGTTACCACCGATCCCCGTTTGTCAAGAACCGGATAGTGGAGGAGAGCGACGAAAACGGTCGGGGTTTTCAGTTCAGGTCTCCTTCATCGTCAGGCGGAGATCCTCAAGGATGCGGCGGTCCTCCTTCGAGAGATTTGCCTTGTCAAGCAGGTCGGGTCTCCGTTCCAATGTCCGCTGCAGCGACTGACGCTTTCTCCACTCGTCTATTCGCCTCTGATGACCGGACAGGAGAACTTCCGGCACCTCCCATCCCTCGAATTCCCTGGGGCGTGTGTATTGAGGTCCCTCGAGCAGTCCTTCGGCGAAGGAGTCATTTATTATGGAATCACTGTTTCCCACAAAGCCAGGCACAAGACGCGCCACCGCGTCGAGCACCACGAGGGCCGGCAACTCCCCTCCGGTTAGAACGAAATCACCGATGGAAATCTCCCTGTCTACGAGATTTTGACGAACCCTCTCGTCTACTCCTTCGTAATGGCCGCAGAGAAGGATGATCCTGGGAAGACGTGACAGTTCAAAGGCCGCTTCCTGGGAAAAAAGACATCCCTGGGGCGTCAGGAGTATTACCTGAGCGCCGTCAGTCTTCGGACCGAGAGCTTCGAGGGCCTTGGCGATAGGTTCAACTTTCATAACCATGCCGCCGCCTCCGCCGAAGGGCGCGTCATCGGCCTCGCGGTGCCTTCCCTCGGCATAATCTCGAATATCGTGAAGCCGGACAGAGATAACGCCTCGCTCAACAGCCTTTTTAAAAAGGCTTGCGCCGAGAACTGAGGCAAACATTTCGGGAAACAGCGTGAGTATGTCGAATCTCATGGTTTCCTCACAATTCCTCCATAAGACTGACAACGACAACGCCCTTATCGAGGTCCACCGACAGGATTACATCGGTAAGCGCCGGAATTAGGACCTCCCGCTCTCCGCTTCCCACCACGTAGACGTCGTTGCTTCCCGTTGGAATTATTGACGTGATGGCGCCGAGCCGGTCTCCCTTGTCCGTAATTACGGAAAGACCAATGAGGTCCTTCCAGTAATATTCTCCATCGGGGAGAACATTCAATTTGTCAGAGAACATAAAAACGGGACAGCCTCGCAACGCCGATGCGCCGTCCACGTCCTCTATGCCTTCGCAGTCAAGGATGAAGCAGGAACCCTGGAAGGAAACTCCCCTGACCCGGTAGCTCTTGTTCTCGCCCCCACGGTCGGCAATGATTACCTCATCCAGCGTCCGCAACGACTCTTTCGATTGAAGGTACGAATAAACCCTCAAACGACCCTTGAAGCCGCAGGGCTTAACAATTTTTCCGATTTCGAGAAGATCCTTCAATTACTCGATGATTTCTAAAACCGCCCTCTTGTGTAATTTTGAGGATGCAGCACTAAGGATCGTCCTCATGGCCTTGGCAGTTTTTCCTTGCTTGCCTATGACCTTGCCAAGGTCTTCCTTGGCAACCCGGAGTTCTATTACCGATGTCTGCTCACCCACAACTTCGGAGACCTCGACGCGATCGGGACTGTCAACGAGAGCCTGAGCTATGTACTTGATCAAGTCTTTCATCGTTTCCACCTCCACTCCTTTCTGTGAGATTGCCTTTCACTGTCCAGCCCAAAAACCTCTATGCGCCCTGTGCCTTCATCCCCTTCGTGGATATATCGACACCCTTCTTCTTTAGCAGGTTCGATACGGTTTGCGTTGGGATTGCCCCCTTCTGAAGCCAATCAACAATCCTGTCTTCTTTGAGCGTTACCGCCGACGGTTCAACCTTGGGATCATAGTTCCCAACTATTTCGATGAACCGGCCATCCCGGGGAGCGTCGCTGTCGGCCACCACAATGCGGTAGTATGGTTTCTTCTTCGTTCCCATCCGTGTCAAGCGAATTTTAACAGCCATTCTTGCGGTTTACAACCTCCTGTATCAAGTTCCATTATTAAAAGCTGCTTTTTCTACCATAGATCATTTGTGATTAAAAGGGCAATCTGCCCCGCGATAGAGTTTTCATACCGCCTTTCGTCATTTTTTTCATCATTTTTTTCATCTGCTCATAATTTTTCAGCAGACGATTGACGTCTTGAACATCGGTCCCGCTTCCCCGGGCAATCCTAATACGGCGGCGTCCATCTATGATTCTGGCATTCTGTCGTTCCGCTCTCGTCATGGAATCGATAATGGCAACGGTTTTGACGAATTCTCCCTCATCGAGAGAGAGACTCTTCAGGGCCTTCATCTGGCCCATGCCAGGAAGCATGTCCAGAATTTCCCGAAGAGATCCCATCTTGCGGATCTGTAGAATCTGTTCTTTCAGATCGTCCAGGGTAAGTCCATCCTTCCTGATTCTGGTCTCGATCCGCCGTGCGGTCCTCTCATCGACCGACTGCTGGGCCTTTTCTACGAGAGACAGAATATCTCCCATGCCGAGAATCCGCGAGGCCATTCGTTCAGGATGGAAGACTTCGAGCGCGTCGGTTTTTTCTCCGACGCCGATGTATTTAATTGGTTTCCCCGTTACCTGCCTGAGCGAAAGGGCGGCGCCTCCCCGGGCATCGCCGTCCATTTTCGTGAGGATGACGCCTGTTATGGAAACCCTGCTGTCGAAGGCCTGGGCCACCGATACGGCGTCCTGACCGGTCATGGCATCGGCAACGAGAAGAATTTCCGGCGGATTGAGGACTCCCTTCATCTGCGCCAGTTCTTGCATAAGTTCCTCATCCACGTGAAGCCGCCCAGCAGTATCTACGATGAGCGTATCATAGCCCTGCAGCCGCGCTTCTTCGAGGGCCTTCTTGGCGATAGCCACGGGGTTGTCCCCCCTGTCATCGCAGTGTACATAGGTCCCGGTTTTTTCGCCGAGGATTTTCAACTGCTCCCGTGCGGCAGGACGATGGATGTCGGTTGAAACCATGGAAACTTTGCGGCCCTGGGTTGTGAGATGTTTGGCTAACTTTGCGGCAGTGGTCGTTTTCCCGCTTCCTTGAAGCCCCACTATCATAACGGGCGCAGGGAAACGGCCTTCCAGATCAAGACGGCTTCCTTGCGAGCCCATGAGGTTCACCAGTTCTTCATGGACGATTTTCACGACCTGCTGGCCCGGAGATATGCTGTCGAGAACCTGGGTCCCGATTGAGCGCTCCGTTACTTCGGCAATAAATTTCTTTGCCACTTTAAAATTTACATCGGCCTCCAGGAGAGCCATTCTGATATCTTTCATGGCGGCCGATACGGTTTCGCTATCGAGTGTGCCACGGCCCCTCAGTATTTTGAAAATGCCGTTCAGTTTTTCTGTCAGACTTTCGAACATGTTAAGGTTTATCCCTTGTCTCGAATAATGAGGCATTTGACGCCCCTGTAGCGTCCCTCAATGGTTTTTGCGGCTCCCTTGGCATCCTCGATGGATGAAAAGGCCCCCAGAACAACCCGATACCATGTGCCGCTCGACTTCAGCGACACCTTCTCGATCAGAGTTTTATATCCAAGAGGAGAGAGGTTTTTGGCCAAAGACTCAGCGGCCTTCATTTCTCTATACGACGCTACTTGAACGTAGCAGGCCTTTTCAGGTCGTGAAGGGGATGCCGGCGCTGATTGGACAGTAGTTGCAGGTGGTGGAACCGGAATTTCCGCTGTCGCTTGCAACGCCGGCGCCGATCGCTGCTCTTGTGTAAGGCGATCGTAAAAGGTAAGGTCGGGATCGCTTGACCGTCGCGGTTCGTCCTGCTTTGATGATGATGTCGGCACCGTCTCGGAACCCTTGAAAACCGCAACGATTTGCTGCCTCAGTTTATAAGGAAGTTCGCGGGAAATAAAATGGGGGTAGCTTCCCAGGTTTCTTCCAACCACGAGGCCGCCGACAAAGGCAACGAAAAAGAACAGTGCTATTGACGCAATAAAGAGGATGAGCCCGAACCGGCTGAATTTTAAAGAGATTTCTCGTTCGTTCTGAGGCATTGTCGAACCCCCGCCCCGGCGTTTCCCGGAAGAGACCGTCGAGCATCGGTCGAATTCACTACATGCGATCCGGTGCGGCGACGCCAAGAAGACCGAGGGCGCTTCTCAGTACGACTCCGATTGAATATACGAGGAAAAGGCGCGCTTTCGTCAATTCCCCGTCGTCGGAGACCACGCGGTGTTTATTGTAATAGCTATGCAGCAGAGCTGCAAGTCCGTTCAGGTAAAAGGTTATGCGATGAGGTTCCAGCGATAGGGCGCAGCCTTCTATGAGTTCGGGGTAGCGGTCAATCATCTTCACCAATTCATGCTCTTCCGGTTCCGTCAGCAGCCCTGCATTAATTTCGCCGTAGCGGGGAACGCCGTATCCCCGGTCAGCCGCGGTTTTAAGGATATTGACGATCCGGGCATGGGCGTACTGGACATAATAGACAGGATTTTCGTCGGACTGCTTCTTAGCGATTTCCAGGTCGAAGTCAAGATGACTGTTCGACCGTCGCATGAGAAAATTGTAGCGGGCCGCATCGGCGCCTACCTCATCGATAACCTCCCTAAGGGTAACGAACTCACCGGCCCTCGTGGACATGGCAACGGGAACGCCGTTTCTCAGGAGATTCACGAGTTGAACCAGTACTATTTTCAGGTCATCCCGCGAACGTCCAAGGGCCTGGATGCCTGCGGACATTCGCGGGATGTAGCCGTGATGATCGGCGCCCCAGATATCGATGACTTTATCGAAGCCCCGTTCGTATTTATTCTTATGGTATGCGATATCGCCAGCGAAGTAGGTCGGTTCACCCGTTTCCCGTATGACGACGCGGTCCTTCTCGTCGCCGAAAGCGGTGCTCTTGAACCAGAGAGCGCCCTCTTGTTCGTATACAAAAGCTCTGGACCGAAGCGTTTCCAGGAGATTGAAGACGCCTCTGTCCTTGTGGAGTTCACTCTCCTTGAAGTAACAATCGAATTCCACCCCAAAGATACGGAGATCTTCCTTGATTCCCTCCATGATTATTCCAGCGGCATAGTCGGTAAAGAGGGGAATGACCTCCTCCGGCGTCGTCGATTGCAATGCGGCGCCGTGCCTGTCAAGCATAGTGCGGGCGAGTTCGATAATATAATCGCCCCGGTAGCAGCCGTCGGGGAGAGAAACGGACTGACCGAGCAGTTCGAGGTACCGGAAGTAGACGGATTTTCCCAGGTTGGCCATCTGGTTGCCGGCGTCGTTGATGTAATATTCCTTAACGACCGCATGCCCCGTCGCTTCGAGAATCCTCGACAGGACGTCGCCGACAGCGGCGCCGCGGCCATGGCCTATATGGAGAGGGCCGGTAGGATTGGCGCTGACGAACTCTACTTGAACCCGTTGTCCCGATCCCAGATCTGATCTGCCGTAGGCATCGCCTTTGAGGTCGACCTCTTCCAACAGTGTCACCCAGAGGTCTTTCTTCACGAAGAAATTAATGAAACCCGGTCCGGCAAGGTCGACTTTTTCCAGAATTCCGTTACAGTGGAGATGGTTCATGATAGTCTCGGCTACGAGTCTCGGCGATTTTTTCTGGGTCTTGGCGAGGATCATGGCGATGTTCGTAGCGTAATCGCCGTGGTTTTCCTCCCGAGGCAGTTCAATCTCGATAATGGGCGCTTCTGCCCGGCAAAGAGAGCCGTCGATGAAAGCGGCCTCGATGGCGCGTCCGAGGAGTTCAAGAATTTTCTTTTTCATATTGGTATCGTTCGCTCATTTTAAATGAAAAAGTTGGCCGTGAGCCAACTATTCAGCGGCGGCCTTGGCCATCGCTTCGTGAAGGTACCTTATTAATGATTACCGGTGGAGAAGTCAAGTATTATCGGCAAATAGGTTGCGATAGGTCAGTTGCTCAAGTCTCGCCAGGAAAGAACCTGGATCGTATGCAAACCGCCCGAGTGCCGATCCATCACGGCCGTATCAACGAAAAATTGCGCCGAATTTTTAAAATCGATGCTGTCGGCCCATATGAGGCCGTAAGCTTGTGCGCTGTTCTTGAGTTCCACGGAAGCATAGGGGGCGTAGATAAGGCCCTTCGTGTCGCCGTTGTGTTTCAAAACGATGCCGCTTGTGGAATTGGAAAAAATTGAAAGGTCACAGGGACTGCCGGTGACATTTATCGTGGATCCGTTTTTGGCTTCGAGAGAGCCTGAAAGGTAAATTGTAACAGGGCCCGACGAGGCGTCAATAGTGAGGACGGCGCCGTTTTTTAACGTCAGGTTTGTGAAATAGTACGACGCACCGCCGGTCTTGCCCGTGAGCGTCAGGGAGTTTTTCACGGTGACGGCAGTTCCCGCAATGCCTGCCGCGGCATTGTCGTTAGAGACGATGGCGGCGACGAATTGCTGAGCAAGATTGCCGCCTATTGCCCCCAATGGGTCGGGATTGATGCGGCTCAGCGATATGCCGGCCGTTCCTGTTACCGTGGGGCCTGGGTTCCCTTGGGCCGTAAAAACGGCGGAGTTTCCCGAGGTGTCGGCGCCCAGACCGACATCGCCGTCAATGTACGTGTTGTTGAAGGCTTTAACCTCCGTGTTCGATCCCACATCGCCACTGGCGGTCGAATTGGCGGGCGTGGGATTGGGCGTCGTCGTAGAGTCGTAACTGTAAATGCTGGACATGGATTTGAGATCGACAACGCCGTCGGCGAAAAGACCAAAATCGAAGAGACTCGATTGCGTTGTATTGAAGAGAGCCTCAAGATGACACTGCCCGTTGGGCGGCGCTGTTCCTGTGACGGCCACACGGTACCGGCCGCTTCCGGGGGTTGCCAGTTCGATTTCCGAGGGAAGCGTGCAGCCGAAGCCGGAGGGAACCGATAAGGACAAGGCCGTTCCGTTCCCCTGGCCTGCCGCGGCGGGGAGGGTTATGTTTCCCGCATCGAGTCCCTGTCTGATTTTCAGGAGAACATACTGCAAACCGGCTTCGGCGTTGTAAAAGGCTTGACGACGGGCGCGATAATTGGCGGCAATGCTGCTGTCCATGCTTGTTTGCATGAGAGCGGTAGCGCCCAGGACAATCATAACGGCAAGCAAAAGCAGTGTTGTAACGAGAACGAAACCCCTGTTGGAACGGAGGGGTTCTGTGATAGAGATCCGTTGCATGGCGGCACTCCCAGTCGCAGAGAGCCGGCGCCGTCTGAATCAGAAACCCTGTCGGGCCGCTGCGTAAGTGTTTAGCACTGTTCAGATCTTTATTGGATCCTAATTTCGCTTGTACCTCGTATCCTTCCAGGATGCAACATTTATATCATAATTGTTGCTTGTAAACTTATCCTTAAAGGCAATATCGAAAAAGTACTGACCCGAATTTTTGATGTCGATTGTTTTGCCCCAGACGAGACCGTAAACGTCGCCGGAATTGCGGATTTCCACCGGTGCATTGGGCGCGTACACCATACCGCTTAGATCGCTTCCATGTTTTAAAATAATCGACTGGGAGGAATTCGAATAGATGTAAAAATCGGTGGGGAGGGACTGATTGTTGATCTGCGATCCGTTTTTCGCCTCCAGTTCGCCGTCCTCCGTGTCAAGGGTGCCGCTGAGGTAGATGTTCACGGGGCCGCCTGTGGCGTCGATCTCTAGGATAGAGCCGTTCCGAAGAACGATATCGGTGAGAAAATAATCCCCTGCAGTCAGGGTCATCGTCTCGCCATTGCCGAGATCTATAGAAGTGTTGCCGGTGAGACCGGGAACAGTGTTGTTATCGTTGTTTGTTATGACATCCTGAAACTTCTGACCGAGCGTCGAGGTGGGGTCAAGGGCGCCCAGCGGGTCGGGATTCACCCGCGGTATGTCTATGCCTGGCGTTCCGTTGATGATGGG
>JAFGGB010000069.1 GCA_016930775.1 Deltaproteobacteria bacterium | reverse complement strand
GGACCATTAACTCTGTCATGGCATCTTGTCAAGAAATATTACGGCGAGACTTTCAAAGGACAATCTTCGATTTTCTCCAGAAATGGTTCTGAGGAATTGTAGGTGAACTGAGTGAATACGGTTCATAAAAAAGCTCTGGATTCCGACCTCGCAAATCCGTGGTCTGCGATGCGGATTTTAAGGCATTGATTGCCAAACGAACTGCAGCATCCGACAATGGAGTGAATTTCTGGTTAGCAAACCATTTGTTCTCGCTGGTAAAAGTGTCAGTTTTCAACTTGGCCAGTCATTCCAGGGACCCAAAGGATAACAGAAGCGGCGCAATGAACGAAGGCATTAAGGTTCAGACGCAATAGTTTTTCATGATCCATCTGGCGATGCTTCTGATGTTGTTCGGATAATGCGGCATTGTATCAACGGTAAACCAGCGAGCCTCAACTACTTCTACCCCGTCAGGCTGCGGTTCCCCCGCGGCATGATCGGCAATGAAGCCAATCATCTGCTGGCTTGGGAATGGCCAGCTCTGGCTGCCGACATAACGGATGTTTTGTACGGTTATTCCGGTTTCTTCCAGAACCTCCCGTTTCACGCACTCTTCAAGCGATTCCCCGATATCCAGGAAACCGGCAACAAGGCTGAATCGACCGGTCGGCCATTGGGCATTGCGCACCAGCAGAAACTCGTCTCCCCGTTTTACCAGCACGATAATACAGGGGTGGATATGCGGAAATTGCTCGCTGCGGCAGGCAGGACAGCATTTGCCCCACGTTAGCGGGATGCGATCCATGATTGCTCCGCAGCAGCCGCAATATCGGCTTCTTTGCTCCCATTTGATAATCTGGTTTGCTATGCCCGCCAGGGTTGACAGGCGTTCATCAAGGGTGGCGTCAGGGCCATTGAAAGGCATGGTTTGGTATGGCGCAGCAATTTCAACATTGTTAGCCAATGACAGGGCAAGAAGCGGCCGATCGCGCCACATGCCTATACAAAGCGCATCAGATGATGTCGGACACCACGGCGGCGGTTCCCCTTCCGGCAACTGGAGCTCCCCGTCAATCTCACAAACTACCAGAGAAGCGTCACGTATTATCACCCAGCAAGGGGATCTGAAGGGCGCCGTCATGCCTGGCTTCAGCGGCTGATATTCCGATCCGAGAATAGCCGAGTTGAATGGGAGAACAAAGGCTGGCGATAGTGGGTCTGACGTGTCATTGCTCATTACGGCGTGTCCTTATGGATGCAGCGGGTTGCCAGTCGAATCGGCAGAACAAACCAGGCAGTCTGCCGCGTTGCTGCATAATTATACCAGATGCGAGGGAGTGTCCAATTAATTCCAATTGAGCCTATTCTTTACGCAAGCTGTTTGATCGGAAACTCCTCAACGAATGCGAGGGAGGAATTGGACCGACTGCTGATTGTTTTGCCATATCTTTTATCGCGGCTGACCTTCCGGGCTTGCCTCTCGACAGTCTTGACTGAAACCAAAGAATGAGAGGCTGTTTCCGACTATTCCTCGGCTGATTTATTTGCCAACCTTTCGACGCTGGAAGTCGACAACACCGGAAATGCGCATGAGCCAATCGCCCAATGCAGGAGACAATTCATTCAGCATAAAAGAATACCGGAGCGGACGTGAGTTGACTATTTTTTCTGCGCTGCCTTTCTCGATCGCATCAACGACCGCCTTTGCTACCTGAGAAGGCGCGCATGACCCAACGATCCAGGGCGGCTTCATGCCAAATCGGGCGAACATGCCAACCTCTAGAACGTATCCAGGAAAAATCGTTGAACACTGCACTCCAGTGCCGGCCAACTCCAACCGGAGCGCGCGCGTCCATTCCGCCAGACCAGCTTTCGTTCCGGAATAGGTTGCAGCATACGGCCCCCCGCTCTTGGCAGCGATGGAAGCTATGTTGACGATGTGACCCGCCTTGTTCTTGATCATCCCTGGAAGAACGAGGCGCGTCAGCGCCATGGGAGCGACAAGATTCACTTCAATTGTCTCCCGTATTGCCGGCCATGACAATTCTGCATAGGCGCCTTCCGTTTCCAATCCCGCGTTATTCACCAGTGCGTCAATTGTTCCAAATTCCTTCAAGACATCCGCTACAAGCTGTTCGCGTTGCGATGAGTTTCCGAGGTCGGCGGGCAGCGCTACGACCCTGGACCCTAGTTTTCCTATGCGCGTCGCCACATCCTGCAATGCGTCCGTCGAACGAGCGGTGAGCGCAATGCTTGCGCCGCGGTTTGCCAAGGCCTCAGCCAGCATTGGGCCGATCCCGCGAGACCCGCCAGTGAGAAGAACCGCCATGCCCTTCAATTCTTTCATAGATGTGTCCTTTTCGAATTGGCCTGCTTCTTGGTTCGGGAAATCGATAGCCGCCTAACCCCGCTATTTGCTTCGGTTGAATTAACCTGGCGTACGCCCGGCACGCCTGTGAACTTATGGGGTGAAAGTTCCCGCTTTATGAATCCCGTCAATTTGAAATACATTGACACAAGCACTAAACGAAGGCAAGGGCTTTACAGTCATGGGATCTTCCTTGCCAAGAGAAGCAAAGCATAACCGTCACAATCGCGAGATGCTCTCTTTCGGGAAGAACAGCAAATCTGCGAGCAGTTAAGATTCACCCCCATACCGCAGACGCAGTATCATTTAAGAATATCAATCCCCTTCTCGCTGAATTTTTCTGGGTATTGGAACATCAGACCATGACCGCCGTTTTCATGATGATTTATAGCGGCAGATTGCCATAGTCGCAGGGATTCCTTTTGACCTTCGCGGCTTCATCGTTTATGGTAGCAAGAGACTGGCCAGGCATCACTCCCGCATAGTGAGTCACCTGGATTTGCGATTCCGGCCCCAGATACATATAGAAAGGATTTTTCAATGTCGTCGGAATTATGTTTTCAGTCGGCCGTGAAACTCTCAAGGATGATACGGACGAGGGAAGTTTCGGTTCGCGAGGTGGCGGAGGCGCACCTGGAACAAATTAAAAAGGTCAACCAGAGAGTCAACGCCATTGTAACTCTTGTTCCCGAGGAAAAAGTCCTCGATGAGGCCGACGCAGCCGATCGGAGGCTGGCGAGAGGAGATAAACCAGCCCTTCTTCACGGACTTCCCACGGCTCACAAGGATCTTTTTCCCACCAAAGGTCTTCGCACCACGTTCGGTTCTCCTATTTTCGCCGACTGCGTACCCGACAATGACGCCCTGATCGTGGAACGACAGAAAAGGGCCGGCGCGATTACTCTTGGAAAGACGAACACGCCGGAATTTGGCGCAGGGTCCCAGACATTCAACGCTGTTTTCGGGGCGACGGTCAATCCTTACGACACCTCTAAAACCTGCGGAGGAAGCAGCGGAGGCGCCGCAGCAGCCTTGGCCTGCGGCTTGGTTCCCCTGGCGGACGGCAGTGATCTCGGTGGGTCGCTTCGTAATCCGGCGAGTTTTTGCAACGTCGTCGGATTCCGTCCTTCGCCGGGAAGGATTCCCTCCTGGCCGTCGCAGAACGCCTGGTACAACCTGGCTGTTCAGGGGCCCCTGGCGAGGACTGTCGAAGATGCTGCCTTGTTTATGTCGGTCATTGCCGGCCCCGACCACCGGTCTCCAATAGCCATTGAGGAGCCGGGCAGTCTCTTTGGCAGACCGCTGGACCGGAAACTCAAAAATATTCGGATCGCCTGGAGCCCCGGCCTCGGAGGTCTCCCCGTGGATCGGCGAGTCACGGAGGTTCTTGGAAATTCAGTGAAAGTTTTCCAGGATCTCGGCTGCATCGTCGAGGAGGCTTTCCCCGATTTTTCCGATGCCGACGAGATTTTCCAGATCCTGCGGGCCTGGCGTTATGAATTCATGTACGGAAGCCTCCTGGAGAAGCACCGGGACCGCATGAAGGATTCTGTTGTGTGGAATATCGAGAAGGGCATGCGTCTCACCGGTCCCGAGATTGGAGCGGCGGAACGGAAACGGACAGAACTGTATCACCGGGTTCGCACATTCATGGAAACCTATGAATACCTCATGCTGCCCGTGAGCCAAGTCCCTCCATTCGATGTCACGGCGCCCTACGTGACGGAGATCGACGGCGTCGTCATGGAAACATACATCGATTGGATGAGATCCTGTTATTACATTTCAACTATAGGAAATCCCGCCATATCCGTCCCAGCCGGCTTTACCGCCGAGGGCTTGCCCGTAGGACTTCAGATTGTGGGAAGACACCACGACGATTTCGGCGTTCTACAGATTGCCCGCGCCTTTGAACAAGCGACGGAATACGGGAGAAAGAGGCCGCCGATAGCGGTGTAAACTCTGTTGCAGCTGAATACAGGAAGAGAAATGAATTCAACAAACATTGTCTTGCGCAATTACTGGAAGTATTACGCTTTGGCGGGTACTGTTTTTTTTCCGGCTATGACGTATCTTCAGATCACGGAGTACAATCAACGGTGGGGAGCTCTCTTTTCCCTGGCTCTCGGGATTTTCTGCCTCGCATCTGCGATCAGGACGTGGAACAAGCCCTATATCGTTATTACGGAAACGGAGATTGTGATCCGTGACGGATTGCTGCATTCACGACCGACGAAAACAATTCCATGGGCTTCGATAGCTCAACTGAATAGGAAAAAGGCGCATGATCTTCTCATCAGCTTGACGGACGGCCGGCTCGAGGAAATACCTCTCTTTTGCATGAACGACAATACGGTCCGCCGATTGATGACCATTATTCTTGAACATCTGAAATCTAAGAAAGGAGAGTCAGAATGAATCCCCTCGCAGAAAACAAGGCCGATGTCGTCGTAATCGGAGCAGGTCTGGGAGGCCTAATCGCAGCGCTGACGGCCGCCGAAGAAGGGGCCGACGTGATTCTCCTGTCGCGGGGCCCCCTGGGATTCGGAACGAACTCGGTTCTCGCCAATGGAATATTCACCAACATTTCGGAAAGTTACGATAAAGATCGTTACGTGAAGGACATACTGTCGACAGGCAAGGGCATCAACAGCATTGAGCGAGTCCGTTCCACGGCGGCGGCCATGCCCTCGGCGTTCGACTTTCTACAGGCCATTGGACTTGAATTCGTGACGAAACCGGATATCCGGATTGTGAAGACCGATTTACCCCATGTCATTCGCGGAATTCCCCTGATGAAAACTCTTGAGACCGCCATACGGCGGGCCTCTTCGCTTAGATATCTCACAGGGTTCTACGTTACGGATATTCTAACCGACAGAAATTCCCTATGGGGAGTAAAAGGCTTCTCCGCCGAGGGGGAAAATCGGTCGATTGCAGCGCCGGCGGTGATTCTTGCCACAGGCGGCGCCGGCGCCCTCTACGGCAGAAACGACAATCAGAAAACCATCGTCGGCCAGGGCTATCGTCTTGCGTCGAAAGCGGGCCTCGCCCTCCGGGACATGGAATTCGTTCAGTTTTATCCGCTCGTCCTCTCGGAACCGGGCTTCCCCGGCTTTATTGTCCCTTCGCCCTACCCGAAGGAGCTTAGGCTTGTAAGCGGCGACGGCAAAGATCTGATCGACGCCGCCGGGGCCGCTAGCGTAGCCGATGCCATCCATTTCAGTCGCGACGTGCTGTCAAGGCTCGTTTTCGAAAGCGAAGCATCGGGAACCTTCCTCGATTATTCCGGCGTTCCATCGGAATGGTGGGAACTCGCCCCTTTCGCACCGGAAATGGGGGCGCGGATTCGAAGAAAACCAGTGGCCGTATCATCGGGCGCGCACTTTTTCATGGGCGGCGTGAAAATAGACGACAGTTGTATGACCGACCTTCCCGGTCTTTTTGCCTGCGGAGAAATCACCTGGGGGCTTCACGGCGCCAACCGGAGAGGCGGCAACGCATTGACGGAATGCATAGTTTCGGGACGAGCTGCCGGCAGAGGCGGCGCCGACTATGCGGCGCAAGGAACCGCCAAAGATGAGGGCGGCGAAGAATGCCCTTTCGCGGCCTACGCTTCAAGCTCGTCGATGGAACGACTCCGCCGTCTCAAAGCCAACATTGGAACGATTGCCTGGAAACGGGCCGGAATAGTGCGCAATGAAAACGGCATGAAGGAAGGCTTGAAAGAAACGGAATCGGTTGCTGCAGAAATCGCCTCGATCATTCCGGCATCGCCGCGTGAACGCAGGATTCTTGAAGATCTTGCTAGCGCTGCTTTCGTCTTGAGGGCCGTACTGACCGCCGGTCTTGCGAGGAAAGAAAGCCGCGGCGCCTTTTTCAGGGCGGATCATCCTCGGGAAGATGACAACTGGCGCTGCAACTCCCGTACCGTTCATGACGAGGCCACGGGACTGCTCACTGTGGACCACAGCCCGGCAATCCATGAATAAAGCGAATATCTTTACTCATTGAAATGCGTTGTTCGTGAAAGAATTTCATTGTTCGATTGATTGCATCAAGTCTAAGTGCAATTGCGAAGGGATGGAGCGGGGGATGACTGCGCCATCCCCCGCCATGAAATTCATCATTGAATCAGATGAGCATTAGCAACATAAACATGCCCGAAATAAACAGGCCCGCCAGAAGGAAAAATACGAAGCAGTAGCCCATGATGTCGCGAGCCGAAAGTCCCGCAACGCCGAGGAGCGGCAGCGCCCAGAAGGGCTGGATCTGGTTCGTCCAGGAATCGCCCCAGCAGAAGGCCATGATCGTCTTTGGCAGGTCGGCGCCCATCTTTATTGCAGCCTTCACCATGATGGGACCCTGGACGGCCCACTGGCCTCCGCCAGAAGGAATAAAGATATTCACCAGACCGGCCGAAAGGAATGTCCAAAGGGGAAAAGTCTCGGGAGTGGACATGCTGACGAACCAGTTCGACATGATCTCCACAAGGCCAGAACCTTTCATCATTCCCATCATGCCGGCGTAAATTGGAAACTGGATGATGATGCCCCTGGTCGCAACGACAGCTTCCTTAATCGCCGCCAGATAAGTGTTCGGCGATTTATGAAGGAAGATGCCGATGGTCAGGAAGACCGTAATGACTATGTTAAGGTTCAGATCAAAACCTTTCTTGTAGAAGGTCATGATGACGTACACGAGGGGAAGTATGCCGAAAACCGCATTCGTCCAGTAGCTTCCCTCCATCGTCTCTGCAAAGCTTTTCCTCTTCGACTCTTTTTCGACCGGAAGCGCTTTATTGCCTTCCTTCTCTACGAACTGGATCACTTCCGGAACGGCTCTCTGAACGAGCGTATAGGCGACCAGGAGAAGGCAGAGGACGCCCACGGTGAGAACAACATTCCACCATGTGTAGAGCGTATCGGTTACCGGCACGGTATAGCCTATGATTTTCGCCATGAAACTGTTGGCTGTGGCCGTAACCAGAGGAATCGACGACGAGGGCCCGCGGATGACCTCGCCGGCGTACGCAGTCGCAATGATGAGGGGAAAGTGGAGCCCCTTGACCTTGGCGCCCATGGCCCGCGCGACGAAGGCGCCCACGACAAGTCCCATTCCCCAGTTGAAATAACTTGCAATTCCGGAAATCAAACCGACGATCACTACTCCCTGGGTCGGGGTTTTTGCCTTGCTTGTCACCCAGTCAAGTCCCCGCTGCGTCACCGGCGCGAGGGCTATAATAAAACCAGTGAGAAGCATCATGACCATCTGCATGGCGAAATTGAAGAGCGAGGGATATCCGCCTCCCCAATGCATGATCATCTGAAGCGGTGTCTGATCGGCAACAAAAATTCCCATGACAAGAGTTACAAAAGTAAGAAAGATTGCCAGAACATAGGCGTCGGGCAGGTATTCCTGAATAACCCGGAGCCACCATCGGATAATTGTTTTCATGAAACTGCCTCCTTTTTGTTAGTATTCCCCGCTGACTGAAGAAATAAAAAAAATTGAAAATCCTCCATTCATCGTGCGGAGAATCAATGATAGGTCTACCGCTTTTACGGCTGAGACTTAACCTTTAAAGGCCGTTAAACATTATCACCACCTTTCGTTCGTTTTTTCTCGGTAGAGTCGCATCGTCTATCTCTCTCTTAAAAAAAGTTTTTTGTCCCATCAATACATCAAACCAGCGCCAGAAGAGGCTTTTGCCTCGTTGACTGACGCTATACGCACCAACTGTGCCACGGAATCATGAAAACTTTTTTACAAGATATTCCTGTGAGTTACAAAAATACGGCTCTTGGCAGGAAGAGCGCTCATGCCTCCCGTTTCCCGGAAGAAGGAACGATATTTCCGTTTTTCCGGAATTGGGAAATGATCCTCAGAGCGGTTGTTTATCTGGGCTGCGGGGCAACTCTGGGCTATCGGTTGAAACGTGAAAGCTCGTACTTTTTTAAGAGCTCGTATAGCCGGGACTGAGAAAGTCCGGACAATCTGCACGCTTCCTTGCGGTTGCCTTCGGCTTTATCCAGAAGCATTTGCAGATATGCCTTTTCAGTTTTCTCCCGGTAATCGAAGAACATGGCGAATTCCTGGTCATTGTCTTCCGGGGCGCTCTGCCGTTCCCGACTCTTCAAGTCCTCTATCGAATTAAAATCCAGCCGGGCGGTGCGGCATTGCGGCGGAAGATGCTTCGGAAACAGGACAGAGTCGCGACGAGCCGAAGCAAGAGCATACTCCAACACATTAAGGAGTTCACGAACGTTGCCCGGCCAGTTGTATGCGGTCAACACATCTTGAAATTCCGGCGAGATGCCCTTCGTGGCAATCGCGTAACGCCTGCAGAATTCATGAATCTTCGTGACGGTGATTTGTTGAATATCCTCCGTGCGTTCCCTAAGAGGCGGAAGACTGATCTCTATGGCGCGGATTCGAAACAGCAGGTCTTTCCTGAAAGTTTTTTCTTCCACCATGCTGTCCAGGTCGCGATTCGTTGCTGCAATCAACTTAAAATTAACGGGTGTTTCCGTCTTCCCTCCCAACGGCCGCACTTTATGTTCCTGAAGCGTTCGCAGAAGCGCGGTTTGGGCGCGTATGGGAAGTTCGCCGATTTCGTCGAAAAACAATGTTCCCCCGTCAACTTGCTGTATGAGGCCGTCCTGATTCTTTGTTGCTCCTGTAAAAGCGCCCTTTTCGTGACCAAAAAGGATGCTTTCAATGAGCGATTCCGGCAATGCTCCGCAATCGACCACCACGAACGGTCCCGACGATCGGGCGCTGTTCACATGAATCGCCTTGGCAAAAAGTTCCTTTCCTGTGCCGGTTTCACCGCACACGAGAACGCCGGCGTCGGTCACCGAAGCCCTGGCAACATCTTCCAGGCACCGCTGAATAGCCGAGGAATCCCCGATAATGCCTAGACGATTAAGAGCCACGGGGATTTTTACAATATTTTTCCCCTGTCGATACTGGAGCGCCCTTTTTATTGACAGGGATACTTCGTTGAAAACGAAGGGCTTGCGAACATAGTCCCATGCCCCGTGTTTGAAGGCCAACTCCGCGCCTCGAATGTCTCCGGTTCCCGATATTATTATCACTTCCGGTTCAGAGGAAGCGTTGAGCAGGTCGGGCAAAATCTGCAAACCGTTTCCATCGGGCAAATCCAGATCCAACAAGATCAGATCTACATCGCACCCGGCGCTTAGATTGAGGGCATCTTTCACGGTATTGGCAATCACGGCTTCATGTCCCATAATTTTAACCATCCGGGAAAGAACGAGGCATATCTTAGGGTCATCGTCAACAATCAACAATCTGGCCATAGCGATGTCTATTCCCCTCTGCCGGTCAGGACTTCTTCGATGACATGAGCAATTTCACTGATGATCATTGGCTTCATGACCAATTGGCGTATTCCTATATCAGCTATCATGTCTCGCGATATCCCGGCGCTAAAACCCGTGGACAATATTACAGGAATGTCCGGCCTGATTTCGAGCAATTTCTTAGACAGCTCAATGCCGTTCATTTTCGGCATGGTCATATCGGTCATGACAAGATCGAACGAGCCGGGATTATTTTTAAAAATTTCATAAGCTTCAAGACTGCTCGTCGTCGTAACGACATCGTAACCCGTTCTTTCAAGGAGCCTCCGGCCCGCGATGACAATATTTTTCTCATCGTCAACAAAGAGTATTTTTCCTTTTCCCCTTCGGACGACACTCTGATAATTCTGTAATTTACGAGTATCTCCCCGGTGCTTAGGAAACAAGACATGAAACGTCGTCCCTTTGCCGATCTTGCTGTCGACGGAAATGGCGCCGCCCATATCCTTGACTATCCCGTGAATGATGGAAAGGCCCATTCCGGTGCCTTCACCCCGTTGCTTTGTAGTAAAAAAGGGGTCGAAAATTCGGTCGATGATATTTTTCGGGATTCCGTGACCCGTGTCGCTGACGGACAATTGAAGATACTCTCCCGACGGCAAATCCCGGTAAGAAGAAGACTGTTTGTCGGGCAATGTCATCTCCTTCAGCTCGATGAAGAGAACGCCGTCCTTGCCTTCCATGGCATGGAACGCATTAGTGCAGAGATTCATCAAGACCTGATGTATTTGAGTGGGATCGGCCACAACCGCGCTGTTGGATACGGCCAGCCCAGTCCTGATTTCCACCGTGGCAGGAAGCGAAGCCTTGAGAAACTTTACAGTCTCCTTGACTAACGGAACGATTTCTATGGGCTGTCTTTCAATCTCCGTCAATCGACTGAAGGTCAAGATGTGAGCTATTAAATCCCGCGCCCTGAGGCCGGCGCCGAGCACTTCATCAAGATCTTCCTCCGGAGATCCTCCATCGATTAGCTGCATTTTTGCAAGTTCGGCAAAACCCAAAATCGTAGATAAAATATTATTGAAGTCATGGGCGATTCCTCCGGCCAGAGTCCCGATGGCCTCCATTTTTTGCGCTTTTGCGAGCGTCAATTCGAGTTTCTTTTGTTCTGCAATATTGATAAAGCTCTCCAGAAAATATTTCCGGCCGTGCAATGTCATAGCCGTAACGGTTTTCAGGATTGGAATTTCGACCCCGCTTTCGTTGAGCAATGCACATTCCGCATTGTCCATTTCCCGGCCGAGATCTGCAATGGGGCATGCCCCCTTAGCGCCGGGACAGAGATATTTATGACACACGGTTCCGATTATGCGTTCTGTCGGGGCGCCGATCATTTCCCCGGCCGCTCGATTGATATCAAAAATTTTGCGGGTTTCGGAATCGATGACGACTATTCCGATGTTTAATGAATCCTGTATTTTTTTAAGGCGCTCCTCGCTCCCGCGGAGCGCCTCTTCCGTTTGTCTGTAATCAGTAATGTCGACGACGACGCCAATTAATCCGCGCACTGTTCCGTCTGGCTGACAATAGGCAGCCCTGTTGAAAACCACGTTTCTTCGAGTTCCGTCTCTGTAGGGGGAAAGAGATTCGTAGATTTGAATTCCGGGATGATCGAGCAGTTCTATGTCCTTCCGGTCGTAAATATCGGCAAGTTCCTTTGAATATATATCATGAACCGATTTTCCAATGATTTTATCTCGGTCTACGCCCAGGAATTCTTCCATGGCCTTGTTGCAACCCCGATATATTCTCCCGGCATCTTTGAAATAAATGGGGTTCGGAATGGTATCGATGAGTTGCTGAAGGAATAAAAACTGTTGATTGAGGTTCTCTTCCGCTTTCTTTCGCGCTATTTCCTGCCTGTCTCTTTCCAGTCGCGCGTGCAGGATGGGCGCTATATGACTGGCGATAGTCTCAAGCAGCGCCTGATCGTTCTCATCATAATCGTTTTCCTTGTTTGCGACCGAAAGATTCCCAATAGGCTTTTCCTGATGAATGATAGGTGCATTCAATGCTCTGGAGATGGCTCTATGACCTCGGGGCGCCCGCAAAGGTTCATTGGAGCAGAATATTTGCTGGTCCCTGGAGGATTGTTTCCAGATGGGGCCCCATGTTGTTCGATGAAAAACCTTTTTTTCGTCAGGAATGCGGCGGCAGCCTCCGGGAACTCTTTCCATGAATACATGCAGGAAAGCCCCTGGGTCATCAGCAAGGTAGCCGAAGGCGCCGTACCGGCTGTTCAGTTCATCCAAAACAGCTTTCAAAACTTCCTCATACATTTCTTCATCGGACGCCGTGAGAAAGATGGTGGCGATCCGGTTCCTTATATTCAGGTTTCGTTCCGAGGCTTGCAACGCTTCATTTAACGACGCCAGTTCGGCCGTCCTTCGTCGAACTCGTTCTTCCATTTCCACATTGGCACGCTCCAGATCCGACTGAAGGCGCCGTAATTCCAGGTGAGTTTTAACCCTGGCGAGCACTTCTCCGGATTGAAAAGGTTTTGTAATGTAATCAACAGCCCCTGCTTCGAAACCCCTAACTTTATCCATCAATTCATCAAGGGCGCTGATGAAAATAACAGGAATCGTTCGGCTTGACTCTCGATCTTTCAGACGACGGCATACTTCGTAGCCGTCTATTCCGGGCATTTTTACATCCAGCAGTATCAGATCAGGCGCCTTGGCAGTCACTGATTGCAGGGCAAGACTGCCGCTGGAAGCGGGACGCACGACGTACCCTTCATTCTGAAGTATGCCCGTTAAAAGCTGAAGGCTTGCCGGGGTATCGTCGACGACAAGCACTTCCGGTCGTTTTTGTTCCTGTGACAAGGAAGAAGCCATCACAATGATTCTCCGGACGAAGAAGGAGCGCTGTCAAGGAGACTTAACAGGCGGTCGTAATCGAGTTCTCGAGCGAGAGCCCGCAAAGAGTTTCCAATCAGAGGGGCGCCTTCAATAATCTCGTCGATAAGCGACAAGGTCCTTTCCGTGTCTAGTTCGATTACAGCTTGACGAAGTCGGCGCCGCAGATTTATCGGGAGCACAGCCAGGTCCTGGGGACGCAATTGAGCATTATCGCCAATCGATTCTCTCAGTGCCTGATCCTCTTCATAGAGATACTGCACACCGAGGTGACGGGCCATAATCTCGAAAATCTCCTGTTCGCGATAGGGCTTCCGGATAAAGTCATCAAACCCGGCAGCCAAAATATCACGTCGCTCTTCTACAAGGGCATGGGCGGTGAGGGCTACAATTTTTATAGGCGCTCCCTGTTCCTGCTCTTTGATTCGCCGTGTGGCTTCCAGACCGTCCATGACAGGCATGCGAATATCCATCCAAATTAAGTTTGGCCGCCATTGCCGAGAAATATCCAGCGCCTCTCTCCCGTCGGCTGCTCCGCGAACTTCGAATCCCGCCGTTTTGAGAATCTTTATCAGCAGGTTGCGGTTATCTTCCCGGTCTTCGGCCACCAGAATTCGCGGTACGTCTTGACCGGATTTCAGACCGATGACGCATCGCCGCGGGGGACTCTCCTTAACATCGGCCCCGCTGCCTTTTCTGACATCTATCTCAAAAAGAAACGTGCTTCCTCTTCCCACTTCGCTGGCAACGGAAATATCCCCTCCCATCATGCGGACATAATCCCTGCTGATGGCCAATCCCAATCCCGTGCCGCTTTTGCTCTTTCTCCCGCTTTCCGTCTGCTCAAAATACTGAAACACCCTGTCCAGTTCATTGTCGGCAATGCCGACTCCCGTATCTTCCACCTCGATGTGCAGAGCTATCCGATCGTCCTCGACACATTCCCCTTTATCATCTTTCCGACACACTCTGTTCACGGAAGGCTTTGCAGCTTCATTGGTGCAATCACCGTTGATTTTCGGGGCTCGACAACTCACACGCACGGCTATGCCGCCCTGCATTGTAAACTTTACGGCGTTGCTTAAGAGATTAATCATAACCTTCCGAAGTTTATTCTCGTCTGCGACGACATAGCGCGGACAGCCGTCAATACCGATGATATCAAACTGCAGACCCTTGGCGATGATTCCGGAAGAAAACATGTTTTCCAGATCATGAAGCATGGCATAGAAATCGAAAGTTTCGACTTCCAGGGTAATCTGCCGCGCCTCGATTCTTGATATTTCCAGGACATCATTGATCAGCGTCAAGAGGTATTCTCCGCTGCGGTTAATGGTGTCTATGTATTCGCGTTGTTCGGCAAGAAGTTTGGCGCTTCTCTGCAGGAGCTGAGCGTATCCCAGGATTGCATTCATGGGAGTGCGAAGTTCATGACTCATGTTTGCCAAAAAAATACTTTTGGCGCGGTTGGCGGCTTCGGCGACCTCCTTTAAGCGGGCCAGCTCAATTGCCTGGGCCTGCAGTTGTTGAGTGCGTTCCGACAGCGTTGCAGTGCGATCTGCCACCATTTCCTCCAAGTGACTGATCACATCGCGAAGCTGCGCCGTCATAAGATTGAATGCTCTCGCCGTCATCCCGATTTCATCATTTTTCCTGATGTGGGCCGTCTGCCCTAAATCTCCGTTGGATATCGCCATTGCCGTCCGGGAAAGATCCGCCAGGGGCTCAACAACGTCCTGCCTGAACCTGTGTCCGAAGGACCACATCATGCTGCCCCATACAAGCAAGCATAAAATAACGATAGGAACGGCCGCTTTGGACAATGGCCCATACACAACCGCCATCGGCGCCTGAACGAGCACCATCCATCCCGTTTTTTTTATCTGGGCGCCGCTGCCCAGCATCCATCTCTCATTGTAACGATAGTGGAGGGTCGCTTCGTTTTCCAAGAGTCTCTGAAAAATCGGCAATTTTCTGACAGCAATCTGTTGCACTATCAATTCGCCCTGAGAATGCGCCAGGAGAACGCCCGCCTGGTCCAGGACAAAAATTGCGTTGGCGCTCTCTTTCTTGCGCGCAGCCGCCACCGCCACCTGAAGCTCTTCCAGGCTGAGTTCACCGACCATCATATCGCCATGGGCCAATGGCATGACCATTGTTACGGTCGGTTTACCCGTTGTAACGGAAAAAAACGGCTGCGAAACAAACAGCCCCTGCTTGCCTTCAGACATCTTGAAAAACGGTTGTCGCGACTGATCCAAGCCTAAATAGTACTGATTGTAAGGC
>JAFGGB010000068.1 GCA_016930775.1 Deltaproteobacteria bacterium | reverse complement strand
TAGGCCATAAAGCAAGTTGGCAATATATGGGAAAAACGGCAATCATATTTTCATTCAGAAAAAAGAAAAGCCCCACCTCTCGTTTTTGAGAAACAGGGCTTCAGGTTATCAGACCATAATCTCCCCGCAGGCCATTACAGCTGTTCACGGCACACATGCTGCATGCAAAATCAATACAGTATGCTGGACCATTAACTCTGTCATGGTATCTTGTCAAGAAATATTGCGGCTAGACTTTCAAAGGGCAATAATCGATTTTCTACTGAAATGATCCTAAGGCTTTTGTAGGTGAAAGGAACTGTCAATAACGACGCATTTCTTCTTTTCCAATCATATGAAGCCACTTTCAGTACAGCAATCCTACAGGTTCGGTACAACATTCTGCTGATTTTACAAGTCGGCAAGAATCGCCCATTGAAGGGAACTAAAAAAAATTGTTTAGCTAATTAGGCTTTAATGTCAATTACTAATGCATTGTGATTCTGATTAGAAAGCTCGTTACCTTGCAGGAAGGAAGAATTTGTTGCCGCTATACGCGCGTGTGAGGAACAAATATCCATAAAAGCTATTTCCTAAAATGCCCCCCTTGTGTCGCTGGATGTTGGCTATTCATACAAGAATGCCTGTGTCGGCTCCCTCCCCTCCTGTCTGCTTTGCGACCATAAGTAAATTGACAGGAATAAGGGACAAGAAATATTTTGAAATGGGGAGAGAATAGAATCAAAAAGAAAGGGGTTACGAACCATTGTTCATAACCCCTTGATTTCATGGTACGCCCAGAAGGATTCGAACCTTCGACCCCCGGATTCGTAGTCCGATGCTCTATCCAGCTGAGCTATGGGCGCGTTTTATGCCGTAATGTTTATCAGTCTATTTTTTACGCTGTTCTCTTGCTGGCTTATGCCTCTCCAGGCGCTCCTTGAGAACAGGCAGTCCTTATATACTGTGATAATTTTACTGTCAACTCTTCTTTTACCGAAGGGTCCGGCGTCCCGCACGCATATTTTACTCTCGATTCCAGAAGCATAATGAACTCTTTAATTAATTATCCGCCGGTTACATGGACCGCACATTGACAAAAACCTCCGGGTGTTTCTGCATGATCATGCTTTCCTTCAAAAGGCTTTATTTTGATTGGTGCATACGATATGGTAGAGTCATTGTGTCGTGCAACAATAGTAAACAAAAAATCCGATGAATACCAAACAAGCATACTCTCTGGTTCTTCTGCTGGCAATTTGCGCTGCAGTATGCATTCCTTGTTCAGCACAGGGAGAAGATATAAATTTCAACACAATGCAGAAGCCAGGCATAAGAACCAAACGGATAGTTGTCACGGGAAATAGTAATTATTCTCCCTATTCCTTTCTGGATGAAAATGGGAAGCCGCAGGGACACGATGTCGAGATCATGAACGCTCTTGCGGCCAAGCTGAAAATCGAAGTTGAATATCGTCTTAAACCATGGGATGAAGCGATACTGAATCTCAGAGCCGGCAGCGTCGATGCTCTCATCGGCATTGTATATCTGGATGAACGCAAAGAATTCTATGATTTCACAATCCCGGTATGGCTGGAATCATATGCCATTTTCGCCCGTCAAGACGCCCGGTTCACAGACTTCGACGATTTGAACCGCGGGACAATTGTCGCGCTCAGAGGCGACGCCTCAATATACCAATTTATCGTACCGATGAAACTTTCCGATCGAACCCGGTACATGAATACGCTTGTTGCGGCATTTCAGTCCATCGAAGAGGGCACAGACGATTTTGTTCTCGCCCCCTATTCAATCGGCATGGAAATAATCGGCAAATTCGACTATCGCGGCGTCAAGGTTGTGGGACCGCCTATTCTCCCCAGTCTTTACTGCATTGCCGTGAGCAAAGGCAACTATGAATTGATCGAGGCGTTGAATAGCGCCATAGACGCTTTGAAGAGCGATGGAACTATCGAACGATTAAATAAAAAATGGTTCATCCAGCGTCGTCCCGAGTTTTCCATCGCTGAAGCAATGAAAATCCTCGCCATCGTTGTCGGTTTGGTGGCCGTAGTCATTTCGGTTCTTTTCGCATGGTCATGGTCGCTCCGATCGCAGGTGCAAAGAAAAACCGCGGAATTGGCGGCAAGCGAGGCTCATTTTAAAACCCTCGTCAGCAATATTCCCGGAATAGTCTATCGATGCGCCAACGATGCAGAATGGTCCATGGAATACATAAGCGATGGCGTTGAACAAATAACGGGATTTCACGCCTCGGATTTTTTATGTGGCGGCCCCTTGAATTACGCCGGCATCATCCACCCGGAAGACCGTTCGCCTGTCGATGAGGCGGTGCAGGAGGGAGTCTGCGCGCAAAAATCCTTTACGAAGGAATACCGAGTCATTGATCGTGACGGCTCAATTCGCTGGGTGTATGAAAAAGGTCAGGGCGTATTCAGTGACGGGGGAAATTTGCTATACCTCGATGGCGTCATACTTGATATCACCGATCGTAAAAAACTTCAGGACGAGCTTGTCCTCTATGCCACCACCGATGTGATGACGGGCGTATTCAACAGACGATTCGGGCTTTCTCTGCTTGAAAAGCACATGAGTCTCGCGAGGCGCACCGGCAACAGTCTTGCTATATGCTACGTCGATATAGACAATTTAAAAACGATCAACGATCAATACGGCCACGAGGAAGGCGACACGGCAATTTTAAAAATAATCGATGTTCTAAAGACCGTTGTGCGGGAATCGGATATCATCTGCCGGCTTGGCGGCGATGAATTCATGGTGATTCTCCCCAGCACGGACAGTGCCGGCGCGGAGGTCATATGGCAAAGAGTTGAAGATAAAATCAAGCAAGAGAAAACGTCATGGCGACTTCTTGGCTCTCTAAGCGCCAGTCACGGCGTCGCCGAATTGACTCGTGAAAGCAAGACAACTACAGAAGAATTAATCTCTCTGGCCGATAGCCGGATGTACATGGAGAAACAGGCGCGGAAACATCTCACCGCCTGAGCGTTCGCAGGATCTTCTCTCTGAACAACCAATCTACAACAGCTTCTCACATCTACAGTATCCCGAACATCGTCGAATAAGTTCGGTCGGCTGCAATGGGCGGATTTCTTTGTATTACTCATTCATTTCTATAATTTAAAACACTGCCTTCTTGGATCGATTGAACTTTAACATCAAATAGTTATAAAGTTGTCAGATGAAATGCTTCTTGCTTTTCGGGCGAGCATCTATATAATCGTTTCAAATATCTGATGATCTCTTCGCTTTTTCGGTATGACCGGTACGGCATGAGAAGATTTAACCTTCTCTGTCATTGTCGGTTCTTCCTACGGCAGCCGGTTGCGGCGCAATAACGGGAAGAAGCCAATGAGCCTGAGTAAATCAATATCAACAGAACATGCTAAAGCGCCATGGTTATACCGCATCCCCTACCCCATCGTCGTAATTTTTATAATCTTTGCCGTCTGCCTGTTCGCCCTCGGAATCGTTTATCACCGGTATCGAATCTCAGAACAAATCGAGGAATATCAAGGCATCCTCAATTCCATATCGTCCCTGAAAACGCAACAGATAGTCCGATGGAAGAAAGAGCGCCTCGGCGATGCGCTGGCCGTCCTGATGACGCCGATAATGCGACAGGCTGTCGCTGCGTACCTTCGCAATCCAAAATCTCGTCATTTGTCCGATCAAATTCTTACGACAATGAGAATCATGAGGAGCGCCTACGAATACGAAGATATCGATCTCGCCGATTCCAGTCTTAACATTCTTCTCACAACTGCTTCTCAAGCAACCGCATGTCCGGATTTACTGCATGCCGCGGCGGCGCAGGCGGAAAAAGAACGCGCGCCCCACTTTACGGATTTTCACCGGTCGACGACAGGCCGCATTCATTTTTCCATGATTGTGCCTTTTTTTGAAGGCCTTGAATCAACGAGTTCAGCCTTCTTCATCGTCGCCATAGATCCCTATGCAGTGCTCTACCCGCTTATCCAGTCGGTTCCTATAGACAGTGATTCTCTGGAAACGCTCCTGGTGCGGAGAGAAGGCGATGACGTGGTTTTCCTCAACGAATTGCGCCATCAGAAAAATACGGCGCTTCAACTCCGTTTTCCCCTCGCCAAGACGGCGCTGCCCGCAGCCATGACGGTTCTGGGAAAAGAGGGATTCGTGCGTGGATTCGATTACCGGGGGATCAAGGTCATGGCCCTCGTACTGGCCATTCCCGATACGCCGTGGTTCATGGTCGCAAAATCGACGAATCCGAGGTTTTCAGTCCTCTCCGTACGGATTTGTTCAAAACAATGGCAATCATCGTTTTGCTGACACTGGGCGCCTTCAGCCTTATTATATATTACTTTCACCGCGAACGCCTCGATCGGCTGCGGAGCGAGTATGAAGCTCTCGCGGAACGGCACGCCCTGACGGAACACTTTGAGTATCTGACGAAATACGCAAATGACATCATCATCGTTCTTGACGACTCCTGGAACATTATCGAAGCGAACGATCGGGCAATAAGTTCGTACGGTTATTCCCTGGGAGAACTCCTGCGAATTGATTACGGCCGGTTGATCGAGTCTCCGTCGAGAGAGATTGTCGCCAGGCGCCGGCAGGCCTTGGAACGCGGCGAAAGCCTGCTGATAGAGGAAACGCACAAGAGAAAAGACGGTTCCATATTCCCCGCCGAAGCAAGCATTCGGCCGATCGTGAGTCACGGGATCACATATTATCAATACATTATCCGCGACATTACAGAACGGAAGACGGCCGAACGACTTCTTTACGACCGGAATCAACACCTCGCGATGATCATCAATTCGGCGCCCGTGGGAATTTATGATCTCGATCTGGACGGACGCATCAAGTCTATCTGGAACCCCGCTGCCGAGAAGTTGTTCGGCTGGAAACGAGAAGAAGTCCTCGGCAAGTTTCTGCCGACTGTGCCGGAACAGAGCATGAGCGAATATGAAGCGCTTCATTCCATCACAATGCAAGGCGAATCGTTGACCGATGTCGCACTCGAACGGCAACGAAAGGGCGGTTCGCCCGTCGCAATCAGTTTATCCGTATCCCCCCTGCACGATCAGCAAGGAAACATCACGGGGATGCTTTCGATTGCCGTCGATATGACGAAACGGAAGGAAATGGAAAAGCAGCTAAGGCTGTTGAATCTTACGCTCGAACAAAAAGTAGCGGAACGGACATCTCGACTCCGGAACATCAACGAGGAACTGGAAGCCTTCAGTTACTCCGTCTCTCACGATCTGAGGGCGCCCCTGAGGAGCATCGACGGTTTCAGCCAGGCCGTAATGGAAGATTACGAGGACAAGCTCGACGCGTCAGGCCGGGATCATTTGAAACGGATACGGGCGGCGACACAACGAATGGGCCTTCTGATCGATGACCTGCTGCAATTGTCGCGCATCACAAGGGTGGACATGCGCACTGTCGAAATCAATCTCAGCAGCCTAGCGTCAACGGCGGCACGGGAAACGGAAGAACAAACGAAACGAAGAATCGCCTGGAAGATTCCCGAAGGACTTTCAGCGACCGGCGATCCGAGACTGCTGACGATCGTCTTGCGCAATCTCTTTGACAATGCCGTCAAGTTCACTGCCGCAAAGGAAAATCCGACGATTGAATTCGGCCGGACAGTTATGAACGGCACATCCTGGTTCTATGTAAGAGATAACGGCGTCGGATTCGATCCAAAATACAAGGACAAGCTTTTTACGGCCTTTCAGCGTCTACATTCCGCAAAGGATTACCCGGGCACCGGCATCGGCCTCGCCACAGTGAAGCGAATAATTGGCCGCCATGGAGGAGAAGTCTGGGCGGACGGCGCCATCGATGCCGGGGCAGCGTTTTTCTTTACAATTCCCGGCGGCAGAACAGAAGAACAGGAGTGCATGCAATGAAGAAGAGTGGCGGGAAAATTTTGCTGGTAGAAGACAACAGCGATGACATCGAACTGACGCTGAGGGCCTTGAAAAAAAACAGGATCGCAAACAGAATCGATGTAGTTACGGACGGAGAAGAGGCTCTTGATTACCTTTTCTCCCGAGAGAAGTATCGCGACCGCAATCCGGACGACAAACCGGTTGTCATCTTGCTCGATCTTAAGTTGCCTAAAATAGGCGGCCTGGAGGTTTTAAGAGAAATACGGCGGGATGAGCGCACGAAACTCATACCTGTTGTCATTCTCACCTCGTCGAGCGAGGAGCAGGACCTTGTAACATCGTACAGTCTCGGCGCCAACAGCTACATTCGCAAACCCGTCGATTTCGATCGTTTCATTGAAGCCGTGAACCACCTCGGCCTTTATTGGCTCGTTCTCAACGAACCGCCGCCATGCGTAAGGATACAGCCATGAGCTCGCCGTTAAAGACGCTGATTATCGAGGACTCCGAAGAAGATTGTCTTCTCATCACGAGATTTCTGCGGAAACATGGATTCAATCTCGACATTCATCGCATCGAAACGAAAGAAGCTTTGAGGGATATGCTCGACAGGGATTCCTGGGACCTCATTCTCTGCGACTACACCCTTCCCCGCATGAACGCCCGCGACGCACTTGCCTGTTACCGCGAGAACAATCTTGACATACCGTTCATTGTGGTTTCTGGCACAATCGGCGAAGAAGTCGCTGTCGAAATGATGGTGTCCGGCGCCCACGACTATGTCATGAAAAACCGCCTCAATCGCCTCGCCCCGGCGATCGAGCGAGAGTTGCGGGAGACTCAAATGCGGCGCGAACGCTGCGAGGCTCAAAAGGCTCTCCTCCTGAGCCATGAAAAAACCAATGAAACGCTTATAGGCGCCATCAAGCTTCTTTCGCGCGTATCGGAAATCAGAGATCCCTACACGGCCGGACATCAGAAAAGAGTGGCGCTGCTTGCCGCCGCCATCGGGCGGAAACTCAATTTTTCAAAAAACTCTCTGGAGGCCCTGCATTTTGCCGCCATGATTCACGACATCGGTAAAATCTCGGTCCCGACCGAAATACTTGTCAAGCCCTCGACGCTGTCTGCCTCGGAATTTGGATTGATTAAAACACACCCCTTGGTGGGGTTTGAACTGCTTAAAGATATCGAGTTTCCCTGGCCGCTGGCGACAATCATCCACCAGCATCACGAACGCCTGAATGGATCGGGATACCCCCAGGGCCTCAATGACGGTGAAATCATTAGTGAAGCCAAAATCATAGCCGTCGCCGACACGGTGGAAGCCATGATGTCCCACAGACCCTACCGTCCGGCCATCGGCCTCCATGCGGCATTAGACGAAATAGAACGCAATGCCGGCGCATTATACGATATCAGCGCAGTATCCGCATGCATCGGGTTGTTCAGAAACAAGCAGTTCAGCTTCGAGACAGACTATTTTAACAAGGACAATCTCATAATGTGATTTCTAAACGGTCAGGATTATATAAAAAATCGGGCTGTTCGCCGGAACAGCCCGATAGAAATATGAACTGTCCGCACATAGCGCCTACGGCTCTTTGAATCAACGGAGCCGGTGGAACTTCCATTTCCAGCCCTTCATCGAACCGGAAGCGAACAGTCTTGATATCTATGGCGGAGAGAGGGGGATTCGAACCCCCGGTACACCTTTATGGGGCGTACAATCGCTTAGCAGGCGATCGCTTTCGGCCACTCAGCCATCTCTCCGCGGATGGTGGCAATCACTAAAAATGGCGGAGGGAGCAGGATTCGAACCCGCGAACCTTTCGGTTAACGGTTTTCAAGACCGCCGCCTTAGACCTCTCGGCCATCCCTCCGAAACCTTCGGCGCCCGCCACAGAAAGGCGCCCAGTCTACTCGACAGGAGCAATTCTGTCAACACCGTTCATGTACGGAACAAGCGCAGCGGGAATGATTACGCTGCCGTCTTCTTGCTGGTAATTTTCCAGGACGGCCACGAGCGTTCTCCCCACCGCAAGGCCCGAACCGTTGAGCGTGTGGACAAAGTCCACACGGCCGTCGGACTCGCGACGGTAACGGATTTGCGCCCGCCGAGCCTGGAAATCCTCGAAGTTGCTGCAAGAGGATATTTCCCGATAGGCGCCCTGTCCCGGCAGCCAGGCTTCCAGGTCGTAGGTCTTTGCCGCTGAAAAGCCCAGATCCCCCGTGCAGAGACTTACCAGGCGGTAATGAATTCCCAAACGCCTCAAAACCTCTTCGGCGTTGCCTGTGAGAGCCTCCAGTTCGTCATAGGAGGCATGGGGCGTCGAGATCTTGACCAGCTCTACCTTGTTGAACTGGTGCTGTCTGATGAGCCCACGGGTGTCCTTGCCGTATGATCCCGCCTCGGCGCGGAAGCAGGGAGAGTAGGCCACATAATGATACGGGAGGTCCCTCTCTTCGAGGATTTCCTCGCGGTGTATGTTCGTTACAGGAACTTCCGCAGTGGGTATCAGGTAGTAGTCCGTTCCGCTTATCTTGAAAAGATCCTCTTCGAACTTCGGGAGTTGCCCCGTCCCGGTCATGCTGTCGCTGTTTACCATGAAAGGCGTGAGCACTTCCATGTATCCATGTTCGCGGGTGTGGAGATCGAGCATGAAATTAATAAGAGCTCGTTCGAGGAGGGCGCCCTTCCCCCGGTAGAGAGCGAAGCGGGCGCCAGCTATCTTTGCAGCCCGCGCAAAATCGAGTATTCCGAGATCTTCGCCGATTTCCCAATGGGCCTTCGGCTCGAAGGAAAAAACCGGCTTCTCCCCCCAGATCCTGACGACAGGATTGTCGCTTGAACCGGCGCCTATGGGCACGGTCTCATGGGGAAGATTCGGCACTCTCAGAATGAAGTCCTGAAGGCCTTCTTCCGTTCCTTTCAGTTCCTCTTCGAGCTCTTTAATCCTGTTCGAAACGAATCCCATTCGGGCAATCAATTCCGAAGCGTCAGCTTTCTTGTGCTTGAGCGCTCCGATTTCCTTGGAAACCCTGTTTCGCTCGCTCCGGAGCGTCTCTACATCCTGGAGAATCGCACGACGCTTCAGGTCCAACTCAGCGAACCTATCGAGATCGATGTCCTGCCCCCGATCGGTCATCTTCCTGCGCACTGCTTCCAGATTTTCCCTGACAAACTTGAGGTCCAGCATGACGTGGTCCTTCTTTTAGAATTCCTTGCGACTGCGCACTGTCCGTAACATTTTGATCCCTTCAAGTCAATACGCCGACGAGCCGTCAGGCATCGATGAACGCACATTCCTTGCGTCCATGCTTACCGGCGGCGCAGGCTCCTTCTGAGACCCCTCAGGAGCATAAGAGCTTCAGCGCTCCCGAATGCCAGGGCGGCCAGCAGATAGGAAATAAGGCCGCCCGCCACGGCTGCCGCCAGAATCAACGCCCGCCGCTGGAAGGCCGCCGTCGGGTCCCAGTGCATAAGAGCAAGGACGGCAAAAAGGAAGACCGCCAGCACCGTAGAAGAGAGAACTATTTTGCCGAGCGAAATCATGAAATCCGGAGCGAAGAGGGGGCCGATTTTCCGGCGGAGCAAATGGATGAGCATGAGAAAATTAACGGCCGAAGCTATCGATGTGGCCAAGGCCAATCCGCCGTGACCCAGGGGAAACATGAAAATCAAGCTTGCCGCTATGTTTGTCGCCACGGCAAGCGCCGCCACTTTGGCCGGAGTTTTTGTGTCCTGAACAGCGTAAAAGGCGGCTATGACGACGCGGATTCCCGAAAAAGCCCAGAGACCCAGCGTATAACAGAGGAGCGCCCGGTTGGTCAGCGTCGTGGCGGTAAAATTGAATTCTCCCCGCTGAAAGAGGACTGAAATTATGGGTTCGCCAAGGATTATCAGTGCAACCATGGCGGGCGCCGTGACGAATAGTATGAGACGGAGGGAAAAGTCTACGGTCCGTTTCAATCCCTCAACATCGCCTCGGGCCGCCTGCTCCGAGAGGCTCGGCAGCGAAGCCGTCCCGACAGCTATGCCGAAGATGCCCAGGGGAAGCTCGACAAGACGGTCGGCGTAGTACAGATAGGAAACGCTTCCCTCCCGAAGAAATGAAGCCAGGAGAGTCCCCACGAAAATGTTCAGTTGGTAAACGGCGGCGCCGAAGAGAGCGGGAACCATGAGACAGCCTATCTGCCGTATTCCCGGATGATTGAACTGAAAGTTCGGCTTCAGGGGAACGCCCATTCGCATGAGTACGGGAAACTGCATGAGAAGCTGCAAGAGACCTCCCGCCATGACACCCACGGCCAGAGCGACAATGGGCTCGGAAAAGCATCGCCTGAAAGCAAAGGCGCAGACGATCATCGAAATATTAAGTACAGCCGTGGAAAGGGCCGGCACGGCGAAATGCCGGAGGGAGTTCAGTATGCCCATGCAGAGCGCCACGAGGGAAACGAAGAAGATGTATGGAAACATGAAACGTGTCAGGAAAACTGTGAGGTCGAGCTTTACGGGATCATCGACGAATCCCGGAGCGATGAGGCGGACTATCGGCCCGGCCAGAAGCATTCCCGCCGCCGACACCGCAGCGAGAATAACGGCAAGGAGGGTAAAGGAGACATTCGCCAGGATCAGACTCTCTTCGTGCGAGCGCTTTTCCCGATACTCAGTGAAGACGGGAATGAAGGATATAGTGAGGGATCCCTCGGCAAAGAGGCGACGCAGAAGGTTCGGTATCCGGAAGGCGACGAAGAAGGCGTCGGTGGCAAGACCGGCGCCGAAGAGAGCGGCCACGACGGCGTCGCGAAGATAGCCGAAGATTCTGCTTATTAGTGTTGCGCAGCCAACGACGCCGGCAGCCCTGACCACTCGCCCCTCTTCACGTGCGACTTGCTGTTGATTGTCTGCCATATATGGCGCCGATTCCTTACCGGTCGAGAACCCGCTCGATGTCTTTTCCGGTTATTCCTTCAATGAAAACACGCTTCAGGCGGGCAGAATGACCGCCGATGATGTCCACCCGATCGCGGCGCACTCCGAAAAGGCCGGCAAGGAACTCAATGCATTCGGCATTCGCCCGTCCTTCTACCGGGGGGGCCGCTATTTTAATCTTTATGCAATCGCCCTGCACGCCGGCATATCCGCACCGTGCCGACCGGGGAACTACGCGGACGGAGAGAATTACTCCTTCGGGAGTTTCGCGAAGCGGAATCAACGTAAGGGGTGCATCCTTGCTATTTAAAGTAGAGAGCAAGCTGGAGCATGCTCTTAACGAGGAAACTCTGGAGGAAAATGATTGCGAAAATAACGATCATCGGCGACAGATCGATGCCCAGCCCGCCGAGCGGCAGCCATCGCCGCACGTAATAGAGGACCGGCTCCGTGGCGCGATAGAGAAAGGCGACGATCGGATTGTAGGGATCGGGATTGACCCAGGATATGACAGCCCTGATGATGATCATCCACATGTAGACAGTTAGGCCGATATCGACGATGTGCGCCAGAGCCATGATAAAATTACCGAAGACGAACATGAGATAACCCCTCGAATAATTTGGACTGGCTCATAATTAATGATTGATACTTTGATTGTCAAGGGTTATATTTCCCCACACATCCTGCAAGAATGATCGCGATTGTCAAAGAAGCCCGGATTTCCGGGGGAGGAAGGCTATGAACAGAAGAAAACCGGTTGCGCTGATAGGCGGCGGAAACATGGGCGAGGTTCTTATCAGGGCTCTCACGGAATCGTCGGGTATTCGCGGCGCGGACATCAGGGTCTCCGATATCTCTCCGGGACGGCGAAGCCATCTCTCGTCGCGCTACGGCGTGACGGCAACTTCGTCGAACGGGGAAGCGGCAGATGGCGCCGGCATGGTTATTCTTGCAGTAAAGCCGCAGATCATGAAAGAAGTCCTTCAGGGACTGACCAAAACGATAAACCGGGAGCAGTTGATCGTTTCCATTGCGGCGGGCATTCCCACGGCCTTTATCGAAGGTCTCCTGGCGCCGGGCGTTCCCGTCGTCAGGGCAATGCCCAATACACCGGCGCTCATCGGAGAAGGCGCCACGGCCCTCTGCAAGGGGATTCACGCCTCTCAGGAAGACCTGATCGCCGCGAGAACTCTTTTTGATGCCCTGGGAACGACAGTTATCGTCGAGGAAATCCTGATGGACGCCGTCACGGGTCTCAGTGGCAGCGGTCCGGCCTATGCATTCCTGATAATCGAGTCGCTCACCGACGCCGGAGTTCTCCTCGGCATCCCCCGTGAAACGGCGCTCAGGCTCTCGGCGCAGACCCTTCTTGGCGCCGCCAAGCTGTGCCTTGCCGGCGACAAGACGCCCGCCCAGCTCAAGGAAATGGTCACGTCGCCCGGCGGCACAACCATCGCCGGGATCAAGGCTCTCGAAGAAGGCAAGCTCAGGGCCACACTGATGTCGGCAGTCGAGGCGGCGACCCGCCGGTCCGGCGAACTGGCTCATCCGGACGCAAGCGCGAATCATCGAACCAGATAACGGTTCTTTATCGAAAGATCTCCAGTACGCGCCGCAGAAAACCCGGCTCCTCCCTGTTTTCGGCCCCTCCCTGGCGCTGTTCCGGTTCCGGCGCGTTTTCAGGTTCCATCTTCGGCGCCTGATCTCTGTCGTTGCCTGGGCGGGCGCCCCGGGACCTTCGCCCCCTGGGACGGCGCCGTCTTCCTTCCTTCCGTTCCTGTCCCGGTTGCTGGCCGGAACGCTCGGTTGCCTGATCCAGTTCCTGCGCCACCGCCTCTTCAATAACTGAGCGGGCAGACGTTTGAAAGGTGAATTCCCCCCAGACCATCTCGGAGCTGCCGGTAATATAAATATCGATCCGGTACTGGCGTTCCAGCTTGCTGATTTCTTCCCGTTTGTGATTCACGAGATAGTCGCTTACTTCCCTGGGAAGAACCACCTTGATGGAGGCATGCTGTGATTTCACCGTCTCGGTCTTTATTTTCCGGAAGGCGTTCAACGCCAGATATTCCACCGAAGGCCGGACGCCCCGACCGTTACAATGGGGGCAGTTTGTGTAACTGACCTCCTGGATTGCCGTCTGTTTGCGCTGCCGGGAAAGTTCCAAAAGCCCGAATCGGGATATGCGGGACATCTGGATTCTCGACCGGTCGATCTTCATGGCATTCTTGAATGTCCGTTCAACCTCGGCGATATGTTTGGAATCCATCATGTCGATGAAGTCTATGACGATCAGTCCCCCGAGGTCTCGAAGCCTGAGCTGCCGCGCTATTTCCTCGGCGGCCTCGATGTTCGTTCTGAAGGCCGTTTCCTCCACATCGCGCCGGTTCGAGCCCCTTCCTGAGTTCACATCGATGGTTATCAGCGCTTCCGTCGGTTCTATTATGAGATAGCCCCCGGACTTCAGCGTGACCCGTTCCTGGTAAATGGCGTCGATCTGATCCTCAATCCTGAACTTGTCAAAGATGGGGGTTTCCTCCTTGAAGAGCTTGATGTTCCTTACGGTTCGCGGCGAGATGGTCTTGCAGTAGGCCTTCATTTTCCTGCAGGTCTCTGCGTCATCCACGAGAATCTCGTCGATATCCGACGTATAGTAGTCCCGAAGAGCCCTGACGGCAAAATCGCTTTCCTGATAAATCAGAGATGGGGCGGAAGCGGTTTCTGCGCTTTGCTTCAGATCGCTCCACATTCTCAGGAGCATCTGATAGTCGCGGGACAGTTCCTGCTTCGTGCGGTTCCAGCCGGCCGTCCGGACAATGAAGTTCATGGCATCGTCCTGACATATCTGTTCCATGAGTTCCATGAGTTTTTTGCGGTCTTCTTCGCTTTCTATTTTACGGGAAATACCGCTCTTGTTCCGGTTGGGCATGAGGACGAGATAACGGCCCGGCAGGGAAATGTACGTCGTGAGCATGGCGCCCTTGTTGTCTTTCTCCTCTCGGAGAACCTGCACGAGCACATGCGTTCCTACGGGCAGCGTGGTGCTGTCATCCTTGAAATAATCGGGGCTTACATCGCGGAGCGGTAAAAATCCGTTTTTCTTCGCCCCGTAATCCACGAAGGCGGCCCGCAGTCCCCGCTCAACCCTCTGAACGACAGCCTTGTAGATATTGCCGGTCGTTGGTTCCTTGACAGAGGTCTTGATATTGAATTCAATGAGCGCCCCTTCCTCAATGACAGCCATACGGCTCTCTTCTTCATCGATAGTGTTGATGAGCATCTTTTTGGTCATCAGAATCCTTTCTAGAAAACGTCTGCATCACCCTTGCCGTACCTGATCACCTCCGGCACGTCGTCAATGAGGCTTACAATGGTCGATAATTCGGTGGACTGAATCCCCGCGTCGATTACGAGATCAACGCGATTTTTCAATCGCGCCTCGATTTCGCAGGGGTCCGTCATTGATTCTTCCTGCCCTATCCTGACGCTGGTGCTGATAATCGGGTTCCCGAATTCCTTCACAAGAGTCAAACAGATTTTATTGTCGGGAACTCGTATGCCTATGGCTTTCCGTTTCGGGAGGAGGATTCTTGGCACAAGGCGGGATGCCTGGAGAATGAACGTATAGGGCCCGGGAAGAAGGCGTCTCATTACTTTATATGCATAATTTGAAACGACGGCATAGTTGCTTATATCGCTGAGATCGGAGCACACAAAGCTGAAAGGCTGATTCATGCTTCGCTGCTTGATTTCGTATATTTTCTCTATGCCCCGCTTGTTGAATAGATCGCAGCCCAGTCCGTAGACCGTATCGGTGGGATAGACAATTATTCCGCCTTCTTTGAGAATATCAACAGCTTTCCGTATGAGCCGCATTTGCGGGTTGTCGTTATTTATTGATAGTAACATGATCGATGCCGGAACCGCTGTCCATCCAGATACTTGCTGTCATTATACCACGAATGTAGAGGCAATCTATATAGATTTTACCGAACTGTCAACTTGATTATCCTTCTCGATGATGTCAAAAAGAACGGGGCTTTTTCTTGACAGGCCGCCATGTTTCAGCGTAGAAAATCAGTGGCATTGTTCTTCCATTCAGAGTTGCAGAACGACATTCATCATTTTTTTCCCCGGGGACTTTATGAATTTGCCCGGAAACCAGTCTCGATCCACTACAGTGAAAGGAGTTTCTCTATGTTGAGATTCCGCCAATCCCTTAAGGCCGTCCCGTTGTCATGGCCGCTCCTGGGGTGTATTATTCTCATGGCATTTACAATCACCGGCTGCGCCACCAAAATCAAGGTAAACATGCTGAAACCGGCAAAATACCACAGGGCGTCGCTGGTTAAGCGAATCGCCGTGGTTCCCTTCAACGGCGCCGGAGGATCGGAGTTCTCCTCCGAAATCGAGGGAATCCTGGCGGACGTGAGGATCGGCAGCGATTCCTACTTCACGCTGGTGGAACGATCGGCCATCGACAAGGTTATGAACGAACTCCAACTCTCCCTTTCGGGCGCCATCGACACGGCAACGGCCGCCAAGGTTGGCAAGATGGTAGGCGCGGAGGGAATTTATACGGGCGCCGTAACGATGGCAAAATCGAGCGACAGTTCCTATAAGGAAAAGAGAACGGACTGCGCACAGCGGCAGATCAAGTACGACAAAAGAGGCAACGCCTATGAGGGAAACTGCATTCGCTGGCGTTCCTATTTCGTCAACTGCACAAAAAGAATCGCCCAGTTCTCCTGTACGCCGAAACTCATCGATGTGAACACCGGGCAGATCCTCTATTCCCGGAATATTTCGGCAACGGAGGAGTCCTCGGGCTGCGAAGACCGGACGGCCGTCGATACGGGGCAAGAACTCCTGAGCCGGGCCAAGGAAAAGACAAAGGAGGAGTTCCGTCGCGATATCGCGCCTTTCTACATTACGAGAGAGATTGTCCTCCTGGATTGCACCGACGGCATCGAATCAAGCGAGGCGAAATCCAAACTGTCGGAAGGCGTTAAATTCGCCGGCAAGAATCGCATGGATCGCTCTTGCATCCTCTGGCAGGAAGCCCTGAACCTTGCTCCTTCCTCGCCGGCCCTTGCATACAATCTCGGCGTCTGCGCCGAGAGCAGGGGCGACTACGAAGCGGCGCTGGCCTATTACAAAAAGGCCGATAAAGCCTGCAAAGCTCCCATGGATCAAGTCACGGAAGCCTTGAAGCGCATGGACTCGGCGCTGAAGGACCAGGAAATATTAAAAAAACAGCTCAACTAATGCCAGCGGCGCACAGTCTTATCGCGATGTCTCGATATGAGGGCGGTCTTCAAGACCGCCCTTCGTCTTTTAAAATTTTGTAAATGAAACTGTCGGCAAGGGCGATCCAGCTCGCTTCGATGATGTTCGTGGATACTCCTACGGTGGTCCATACATCGGCCTTGTCCCGGGATTCGATGAAGACCCTGACCTTTGCCGCGGTGCCGTCGCTTCCTTCGAGAATGCTCACCTTGAAATCCACGAGACCCAACTCTTTCACTCCGGGGAAAAACTTCAACAAAGCCTTCCGAAGCGCCGAGTCCAGAGCGTTCACCGGACCGTTTCCCTCGGCCGCCGCAATTTCATCTTCGCTTCCGACAGAGATTTTAATCGTTGCCTGTGATCTCGATGCGCCCTCGCCCGCACGCTGATCCATGACGGAGAAGGATTCCAGTTTGAAGGGTTCCCTGAAGAGGCCGCCATGACGGCGCATGAGAAGCTCCAGCGACCCGCCGGCCGCCTCAAACTGATATCCCTGATCTTCAAGTCGTTTTATATCGGCAACGACGGCGGCTGCCCCGTCGCCGAGATCGAGCCCCATTTCTTCGGCTTTGTACTTAATCGTGCTCTTTCCCGACAAATCGGAAACAAGGACGCGCCTCTTGTTGCCCACAAGCGACGGATCCATCTGCTCATAAGCCCGGGGATTCTTCGCTATGGCGCTCACGTGGACTCCCCCCTTGTGGGCGAAGGCGCTGACTCCCACGAAGGGCCTGGATCGAAGGGGCGGAACGTTTGCAACATCGCTCACGTACCGTGAAAAGGCGGTAAGGTTTTTGATCGATTCCTGCGGAAGGCACGGCCTTTCCATCTTAAGGGCCAGGCAGCCGACCACCGTCGTAAGATCGGCGTTGCCGCACCGCTCTCCGAAACCGTTTACCGTGCCCTGGACCATTCTAACGCCGCACCGGAGAGCCGCCAGGCTGTTCGCCACGGCAAGCCCGCAGTCGTTGTGCGTATGAATTCCAAGACGCTGCACAGGCACAACGGCGGCGGCATCGGTCGCTATATGTTCCACCTCCCAGGGAAGAGACCCGCCGTTCGTGTCGCAGAGCACCGTGTAATCGGCGCCGGCATCATGAGCAGCCCTGATAGCCGCAAGGGCGTATGTCCGGTTGTTCTTGAATCCATCGAAAAAATGCTCGGCGTCGAACACAACTTCTTTTCCCCGCTCCTTCAGAAAACCGATCGTCTCTTCGATCATCCTGATATTCTCGTCGAGACTGACGCCAAGAATATCGGTCGCATGAAGGTCCCACGTCTTGCCGACTATTGTCACCGTTCCCGTATCGGCCTCAAGGAGGGCCTGCACGTTTGGGCAGTTCTCCACGGCGACAGCCGGTTTCCTTGTACTCCCGAAGGCCGCGATTTTGGCATGCTTGAATTGCATCTCTCTGGCAAGCTGGAAAAATCTCTGATCCTTCGGATTCGATCCCGGCCAGCCCCCCTCGATATAGTCAAATCCCATATCGTCGAGGCGGCGGGCGATCTTGAGCTTGTCCTCCAGGGAAAGGTTCACCTGCTCGCCCTGTGTCCCGTCCCGCAGTGTCGTGTCATAGAGCAGTACATTTGTTGCGTTCATCCGTCTCCTCCTAAAAAAAAATCCGCCGCCAGAAACCTGGCAGCGGATAAGCAGTAAGCCGCTCGCGTAATCACCAGGTCATCGGCGCCGGCGCATCTTCGGTATCTCCGCAATAATAATTATAGTTTGAGCCGTTGCCATGGTCACTCCCACTGGTGTTATTTCCTGTATTTATTAGAACAAAGCGCGTAATAAAGTCAACAAAAAATTCACAGATAGGATCGCGAGCCTCTGTAGCAACGCCGATAATAGGAATTCGAAAGCGAATCGACGCGGACTTCCTTGCCCTTCCCCGGCGCATGGATGAACCGTCCGCCGCCGACGTAAAGACCGACATGGGTGACGTCGCCGTCGCCGCCGGTATCGAAAAAGACGAGATCGCCCTTGAAGGGATCGGACTGCAGCCGCCTCCGCCCCCATTGGAACTGCTCTCGGGCAGTTCGCGGCATTGCAAGACCGATCAAACGATAGACCGACATGGCGAGTCCGCTGCAATCGACTCCGCTGTCGAGAGACAGGCCTCCCCACCTGTAGGGAACGCCGAGAAACCGCTCTGCCGTCGCCGCAAGACTCTCTCGCACATATGTCTCGCCCCTGCTGTCGATTTGAGCAAGGGGAAGATTTGCCGGATCAACAATATAATGATCTTCGATAACTCCTTTGCTCTCCAGATCCTCCGCCGCCTTCAGCGCCGCGTCCCGAGAGGGAAAATCGCCGAACCGCACCTTGGACAGCCCCTCCCGATACACGAAGTAATAAGCGTTCAGATTATCCCTGTTCAATCGGTCCGTGAGCCTCTGGGCGTTCTCAACCTTGGCGAAAGCCCCCGCCTGGATTATAAAACCGATCCGCGGAAGCTGCACTCCCCTCCCCTCCGCAAAAGGAGGAGGGACAGAGGGCTTCTTCCCGGCGCAGCCGGCAATCGCGAAAAACGCCACCGCAAAAAGAACCCTGGCGCAGGTCTTTTTCATGATCTCCTCAGGCATTCTCACCACAGGCCCTCTCTTTCCTTTCCTCCCCTGCGGGAGGCAATAACAATGGCGGTGAAGATCAGCGCCATGCCCGCAACCTGAAGTATGCCGACGGTCTCGCCGAAGAAAAGGTAGGCTAGAGACGTGGCGCCTATAGCCTCGCCGAGGATCGAAATGGCAACCATGCTGGCTCTGAGATGCCGGAGCGCCCAGTTGATGGACGTATGGCCGATGAGCTGGGGAACGGCCGCCAGGAGGATCAGAAAAATATAGGATTCGGCCTTATAGCCTGTGAAGGGCGTCCTCAGCGCAATTGCAAGGAAAAGAAGAATCAACGCGCTTACCGTGGTGACGATGGTCATGTAGACGGCCGTCGGCATTCTCTCACGCACCCGGCTCCCCACAAGAAGATAACAGCTCGCCATCACCGCCCCGAAAAGCGCCAGTCCGTCCCCCATAAGGACCTTTGTGTCCGATATCCTGAGACCCTCCATACCGCCGTCGCCGATAGCGATGCAAAGGCTGCCTGCAATGCAGAGAACGATGCCCGCCGATACTTCTGCATGGCAGCGTTCCTTGAAAAAAATTGAGGACAGAATTCCCACGAACAAAGGGTTGGTCGTTACGAGGACAACGCTGCTGGCCACGGAGGTGAACTTGAGCGAGGCGATCCAGCTCATGAAATGAAGACTGAGAAAAAAACCGGCGGCGATGCACAGGACCAGGTCCTTCCGGCCGATGCTCCGGAATGATAGCGTCCGCTGCCGGGAGAAAACGATCATGACAGCCGATGCGAGAGAAAGGCGGTATGCGGCAATCATGAGCGACGGCACGTCGGTGCAGAATCGAACGAAAATGGCCGCGAAGGAAATGGCGATTATGCCGATTGCCAAGATCGCCGCTGTCTTCAGGGGATTTTCCGGCCCATTGCTCACCGATATCTAATCCCTTTCCCGCCATTGCAGACCCGCCCAACTGCACGGGCTCTCCGCTCTTGCATCGACCGCCCGCTGTGGTATCGTAACGACGATAGCCGACACCTCGGCAGGGAGCGAATCCCTATGAATATTTTCCTGCGCATTATTGCCCTATCGTCCGTCATGACACTGGCGCTGCCGCTACAGGCGGCGCAGGCTTCAGCCGCTTCCGGGAACGGCCGGGCCAACCTGGAAGTTACCGTATACACGAGCAACATCGCCATGGTCAAGGACCGGAGAACCCTCTTGATCCCAAAGGGACGAGGCCTTGTCAGCATCGCCGGCGTTCCATCGTCGATCATTCCGGAAACGGTCTCCCTCCGGCCCGAAGACAACGGAAAAGGATTCCGCGTCCTCGAGAAAACCTACGACTACGACCTTCTCAGCGAAAAGAAGCTCCTCGACAAATACATTGGCAAGACCGTCAAGCTTATTCGCTGGAACGAATTTCAGGACCGGCAGGACACCCTGGAGGCGGAGCTCTTGAGCAACGCAGAGGGTCCCGTGTATCGAATCGGCGGTGAAATATACCTGGGATATCCCGGAATAAGGGTTCTTCCCGCCCTGCCCGAGGGTCTCGTCACCCGGCCCACCCTCTCGTGGCTTCTGGAAAGCGCAACCGGGGGCGACAGGGATGTGGAACTTTCATACCTTGCCGAGGGAATGACCTGGCGCGCCGATTACAGACTGGTCATGACAGAGGGTGCACAGGCCGATCTATCCGCCTGGATCACGATCGACAACAGAAGCGGCGCATCCTTCACGGACGCCGCCGTCTCCCTGATCGCCGGCAATGTAAACCGGGTTCAGCCGCGGTTTTCCATGATGGAACAGAGAGCCGCAGGAGCTCCGAAAATGGACGTTTCAGCAACGCTGCAGGAGCAGCCGGCATTCGAATATCACCGGTACGACATCCCCTGGAAAACAAGTCTGGAAGACCGCCAGACAAAACAGATCCTTTTCTTCGAGTCTTCGGCCGTGGATCTTCGGGAGGAATTTCTGGTCATGGGTTCGCAGGGGCGTTTTCAGAAATCTTCCGGCGAGGAAGGACTAAAGGAACCTGCAACCGTCTCCATCTCCTTCGGAAACAGGCGAGAAAACAATCTTGGAATGCCGCTTCCCGGAGGCGCCGTAAGGCTCTTTAAACGAGACTCTGCCGGCCGCCTTCTCTTCATCGGCGAGGATCGTCTGGACAACAAGCCTGCGGGCGCCGATGTCCGTTTGACCGTGGGCGCCGCCTTCGACGTTACGGCTGAACGAAAACAGAAAGAATACAAAAAGATAACCTCTCGCCTCACGGAATCCCAATGGGAAATCACTCTGAATAACAAGAAGGAGAAGCCGGTGACTGTCGGCCTGATCGAATCTTTCCGGGGAAACTGGAAAATAATCGAAAGCAACCGTCCCTTTGTCAAGATCGACGCCTTCACCGCACGCTTTGATGTAACGACGCCGGCCGGCGGATCGGCAACGGTGACATACCGGCTTCAGACCGATTTCTGAGGCCCTTCTTGTGCCGCCCCGGCGATTATGATAGAGAATCACAACGATGTGCCGCAGGCGCCAGGGAGCAAGACTGTTCCGTACATAATCCAACCCTATCCCCTTCTGCGGCCGGACATGCGATAAAGGTTCTATGATCGACCGATTCAGCCGCACTATAAATTATTTAAGAGTCTCCGTCACCGACCGGTGCAATCTGCGATGCCGCTATTGCATGCCCAAGGAAGGTCTCTCCCTCCTGGGCCATGCCGACATCCTCAGCTATGAAGAAATCCTCCGCGTTGCCCGAGCCGCCATATCCGCCGGGATAGTGAAGGTCCGGGTGACAGGGGGCGAACCGCTGGTGCGCAGGGGGCTCATACCATTTCTGGCAAGTCTTTCCGATACGCCGGGACTCAGCGACCTGAGCATCACGACGAACGGCATTCTTCTGGAGGATTGCGCCGAAGACCTCTACGCCGCAGGCGTCGGGCGGATCAATGTCAGCCTTGACTCCCTGCAGCACGAAAAATACAGAGACATAACCCGCGGCGGAGATCTCAGGCGGGCGCTCCGCGGCATAGAGCGTTGCCGCGTTCTGGGATTCAATCCCATAAAGATCAATGTAGTTGTCATTCGGGGATTCAACGACAGCGAAACTCTCGACTTCGCTTCCCTGGCCTATTATCACCCCTACCATGTGCGATTCATCGAGTTCATGCCCGTCGGAAATGCCGCTCTCGAAATCGGCGGGAGTTTCATTTCGAACGACGAGATTATGGAAAAAATCAATGATCGCTGGCGACTGGAAGAAGACGGGCCAAACCGTCGAATCCAAGATGGGCCTGCTCGAACCTACCGGCTGAAAGACGGCAAGGGCAAAGTCGGTTTCATCAGCGCCATGTCTCATCAGTTCTGCACCTCCTGCAATCGTCTCCGCCTTACTGCCGACGGCAATCTCAGGGCCTGCCTTATGGATGACAGAGAAGTTAACATCAAGGCCCTGATCAGGAACGGCGCAAACGACAGGGCCTTGGAAGAAGAAATCCGGAAGGTCATCGCTGACAAACCCATGGGACCGCCGGAGGATCTCTGCCCGAGCCGCAGAAAAAAATGCGCCCGCCCCATGTCAACCATGGGAGGGTAAGGAGCCCGGTCTTCGATGGTCGGCTTTAACGAAAGGGTAACAGAACGCTACGAAAACTGGCTTCTATCGCCCCCTGGATGTTATTGCAACCTCAGGGAACGGAAGCTGATGATCGAAATGATCTGTCCCTCCGGGGACGAGCGCGTTCTCGATCTTGAGTGCCGGACGGGCGCATTGCTGTTCGATCTGGGGAGACAGGGCTGCACCGTTACCGGCCACAGCGTTTCGGATCAGATGCTGGATCGCGCCCGCCGAAAATTGGGAGGCCGCGCCTCTTTTCATCGCGGCGACTGGCACGATCTCCCCTTCTCTGACAATGAATTCGATATCGTTCTTTGCATGATCGTTCTGGAATTTTGCAAATCCCCCCATAAAGTCATCGCCGAAGCGGCCCGCGTCTGCTGCGGAACGATCGCCGTCGGTTTCTACAACGCCTGGTCCTTCGGCGGCGGCAGGCGACGCCTGAAGGATATGTTCGGTCCGGAAATCTCCGCCATGGCCCGTCTTTATTCCATCTGGGATATGCGCAACATTGTCAGATCGTCTCTCCCCGGCGCCCCCCTTCGCTGGGCCTCCCTGGGAATGCTCAACTGGCAGGAACATAAGACCATGGTCTCCGTCGACGAAAAAATTACGGCGCGTCGGAACCCCTTCGGCATCTTCTCGGCGATGGTCTTCCCCGCCACTGTTTCGATGATAACAATCCAGGAACCTCTGCGGGAAAGGCTCGGTCTGGGCGTCCCAACTGGAGGCAAAGTTGCGGGAGCGGCCCGGGAGACAGAACGGTGAAGAGGGAAGCGATGCTCTATGAACACATGGAGGGGAGCAGCGCAGCCTGCCGGCTCTGCGCCCACCGATGCGTCATAGGCCCTTCAAAACGGGGCATCTGCGGCGTCAGGGAGAACCATGACGGCGTTCTCTACAGCCTGGTTTATGGACTGCCCGTATCGGCGGCTGTCGATCCTATCGAGAAAAAACCGCTCTATCACGTCTACCCGGGATCGCGTTCCTATTCCATCGCCACGGTGGGATGCAACTTCCGCTGCACCTTCTGCCAAAATCACGATATTTCACAGGCGCCGCGAGAATCGGGACGCATCATAGGCAACGCAACTTCCCCCGAAGACATCGTGGCCGCCGCCGTTCGTTCATCCTGCCGCAGCATCTCCTACACCTACACGGAGCCGACCATCTTCTTCGAATATGCCCATGACGTCGGTTTGATTGCCCACCGGAAGGGCCTCGCCAATATCTTCGTCACGAATGGCTACATGACGTCCGAAGCCCTTGAAGTTCTTCACGGACTCCTTGACGGGGCGAACGTGGACCTCAAGTCCTTCCGGGACGATTTTTATCGCGAACACTGCGGCGGGCGGCTGCAGCCGGTCCTGGACGCTCTTGAAAAAATGAAGGCATCGGGCGTCTGGCTGGAGATCACTACTCTCCTGATACCCGGACTGAACGACGACGGCGGGGAACTCCGCGACCTCGCCCGTTTTATCAATACGCTCGGCCGGGAAACCCCCTGGCACGTGAGCCGCTTCTATCCCCAGTACAGGATGACCGGCCGGCCGGCCACCCCCGAGTCCGCCGTGCGGAGAGCCCTTGAAATCGGCAGGGAAGAGGGCCTCCTCTATGTCTATGCGGGAAATCTGCCGGGCGACGACGGGGAAAGCACCTTTTGTCCGGGCTGCGGAAATCGCCTTATCGGAAGGCATGGTTACAGGATTACGGAAAACAACCTGAAGAACGGCGCCTGCCTGTTCTGCCTGAGACCAATGGAAGGCCTTCTATAGAGGCTCTCCGTCATCTTCATCATCCGTCTCTTCATCATCGTGTCGCTGGGCAAGAACCTCCCGGGCCTGCTCCAGTTCCTCGGCAGGAACAAGAACTCTTACTGCGCCAAGGCCGTCGATAGTGAATCCGTAGATGGCCCCGATGGCCTCGTAATCAAGCCGAGCCTCTATCCCTTCAGCCACAAGCCGCCCCTTGACGATATTGGCCTTAACCATTCCGTCGGCAGTGTGAACGACCTTCCATGTCTCATCTGACATAAATTTCCGTGCTCCTCTCATCCTCTTCCGATACGTATCTTCAGGAAGGCGTCAGCCCGACGGTTCCCGTCCGCCGAAGCCCCTGCGCCGGCCAGCCTGAGCAACGTTCCATCGCCTACTCCGGGAGGTATGGTTACATTCATCAGTCGCTTCCTGACGCCATGAGGAATATTGACTATCTTTCGTGCGCCCCTTCGAGCCTCGTCGGCGGTAATATCGATGACGCCGTAGAAATCGGGGTCGCCGCCGGGCTTCACAACCTGGAGCCGCGGTGAAGACTTTCGTGCCGTCGTCTCTTGTATCTTCCTCGATACACCGATCTCCGGCACTGCGGAAAAAACCTTCAGAAAAAGGATGCCGGCCAGAAACCCCCCGATGTGAGCCCACCAGGCGATGCCCGGCGCACCGGGATCCGTGACGAGGGCGCTGATTACCTGAATGAGCAACCAGACTCCCAGAAAAAAGGCCGCCGGAACTTCCAGGAAATAAGGTATGAAAAATATGGGGATCAGTGTGAGCACCCGCGAGCGCGGATAGAGGACCATGTAGGCGCCCATAACGCCGGCGATTGCCCCGCTCGCTCCGATCGTGGGAATCTGGGATTCGATATTGAAGAGCAGCTGGCTTACACCGGAAACCCATCCGCAGAGCAGATAGAATACAAGATATCTCACCGGCCCGAGGCGATCTTCCACGTTGTCGCCGAAGATATAGAGAAACCACATGTTGCCCAGCAGATGCCAGAATCCGCCATGGAGAAACATGAAGGAAAATAACGGCACGATCTGGCTCCAGAGCGAAAAATACTGTGAAATCTCGGGGACGGAATATCGCGCCGGCACGAGCCCGTAAAGAAAGAAGAAGCGGTTCAGATCGCCCTGCTGAAGCAGTTCAATGATGAAGAAAATAACATTGACGGCGATAATCGTAAAATTGACGATGGGAAAGGTCCGTGAAGGCGTCGTATCTCGCAGGGGAATCATAGCCGGAGAACTCTACCACAGAGATTGATTTTTTTTAACCCGAAAATGTTTGCTTCCCGCGAGCGCATCGATCCCCGGAGCAGCAGAACCCCAGAAGCTCTTTCCATTTGCCCATTTTCCCATGAATGCTCCTCTCTTTGCTCCGCCGGAAGTTCAGACCCCGCCATACGTTGGCGCCCATTTGTCGATCCGTCGAGGTCACCACTATATATTGTATAGTTGTTTTCAGGCATACATTTTGTTGTGTTTTTTCTTTACAAAGATCACCTCTTTTGCTAGATGTAGGCAGAATGTGGGGGAGTTTTATTCAACGAATAACGGGCAATCTTTCCGGCAATCATGAAGCTTACAAAACTTGAAATCACCGGCTTCAAGTCCTTCAAGGACAGGACGACCGTCAACTTCGCCGAAGGCATCAGCGCCATCGTGGGACCCAACGGCTGCGGCAAGAGCAACATCGTCGACGCCATCCGATGGGTCATGGGCGAACAGCGCGTCACCGTCCTTCGCGGCAAGAAAATGGACGACGTTGTCTTCAACGGAAGCAACGACGCCTCGGCCGTGGGCATGGCCGAGGTGTCGCTGACCCTCAACAACAACGGCCGCAAGTTCCCCGGAAAATACTCCGAATTTTCCGAGATGAAGATCGCGCGGCGCATTTTCCGGGACGGCGAAACGGAATACTCCATCAACAAGTCTCCATGCAGGCTCCTGGACATCCGGGAGTTCTTCATGGACGCCGGCGTTGGCGCCAAGACTTACTCCATCGTCGAGCAGGAACGCATCTCCCGTCTCGTGGAAGGAAAGCCGGAGGATCGCCGTCATTTCATCGAGGAAGCGGCGGGCATCGCCAAGTTTAAGAACCGCAAGGAAGCCTCGCTTCGAAAGATCGAATCGACGAAGCAGAACATAACGCGACTGAACGACATCATCTCGGAAGTGAAAACACAGCTGGCCGCCACGTCCCGTCAGGCCAAGCGGGCGGAAAAGTACAAGGAATTGAAAAAAGACATCAGGGATGCCCGGCTTAACCTGGCGCTCCAGTCCCTTGCAACCCTCAGAACATCGCGATCCGCGATGGAAGAGGCCCGCACCGCAACGGACAATCGCGTTATTGCCGCGGAATCGAATCTAAGGGGACAGGAAGCGGCCGTCGAGGCGCTGAAGGCCGAACTCCTTGAACGAGACGGGGCAGTTTCGCGGCTCCAGGAACGCTATTACGGCCTGAAGAACGACATAAACATGGCCGTGCAGGAGATCTCCTTCTCCCAGGGGAAAATAGAGGAGTTGACGGCTCGCCGGCGCCGCGACCTGGCCGACATAGAAGATCTCCGCAAGCGGCGGGATTCCGCCGCCGGCGAAATCGAGGCCCTCGCCGTCACGGTTCGTGAAACCGAGAGCGCCATCGTGGAAATGACATCGCTGATCGACGAGCAGGAACGGAACGCCGAGTCCTTAAAAGACGAGGAAATGGCCGCGCGGGAGGAACTGGAGACGGCGAAAGGCCGGCAATTCGACTGCCTGACCGAAGTCTCCCGCATACGAAACCTCCTCGCCTCCCTCTCCAAGGGAATCGATGATATCAAGAACAAGATCAACCGCGAAGAGCGCGATATGGAAGAACAGGAATCGCGCCTCTCTGCCCTCGATAAAGAACTGCGTTCGGCGCGGACGGCTCTGGCCGAGGACCGCG
>JAFGGB010000008.1 GCA_016930775.1 Deltaproteobacteria bacterium | reverse complement strand
TCTAGGTTTCAATCCACGCCCCCGCGCGGGGGGCGACGGGACGACGGAGCGGAACTTGATATTCAAATCAGTTTCAATCCACGCCCCCGCGCGGGGGGCGACCGAAAATAACCGGTGGGTTTCCGACAATCGAAGAGTTTCAATCCACGCCCCCGCGCGGGGGGCGACGGGTTGCCGTCGGTGACAATCGATGGGAACACGATGTTTCAATCCACGCCCCCGCGCGGGGGGCGACTGGTTCAGGTTCCTCAATCGGCGCCCTCTCCCACGTTTCAATCCACGCCCCCGCGCGGGGGGCGACGATTGACCCGCTCAAGGCTGGGCTGGAGCTTATGTTTCAATCCACGCCCCCGCGCGGGGGGCGACTTACTTCTTACATCTTTTTGTATTTTCAAACATATTTCACTAGTTTCCGCGAACCGCTTTTCGAATGCCTTCAATATTCAGTTGCCAAAGAACCTGACAGCAATTTGTTTTAACTATAACAGACATCTATGCGCACCGCGAAGCTCCACTGTTTTTCTGTCCGCTTAGGGTTCGCGGACACGCTTAAATGATCAACGGCCCCTCAGGATCAGGAGTCTTTTTGGCGCCTATGTGCTCAACTCGACGCCTCCAGTTGGCGCCCAGAAAATAGAATCTCAGACTGTCCTCTTCCTGTTTGATTTCATCGATCAGCCGCCGGCGCAGCATCGCCCATTGCGCCGGATCGACAACGCACTCAAAGACAGAGTACTGAACACGCTGCCCGTAATCCAGGCATGCCCGGGCGACTCGCCGCAAGCGTCGCGCTCCTTCGGATTCGGTATTGGCTACGTCATAACTTACAACGACAAGCACCGGTCAGTCTCCTCTTACTTCCAGACGAACGGCGGATAACCGTCCAAATCGCCTCGCATGTGCCGCGCAAGCAGCAGCGCCTGCACATGGAACAACAGTCCTATCGTCACCTTTTCATCAATGAAGGGGTGAAGGATTTCTTCCTGTTTTCGTTCCTGATAGGCCACAAGAACAGCCTTCCGGGTGTCGTCGTCCATGAGGACAGCCCCGGAATCGCTCTTTTTGAAGCCCTTACCCTGAACCCGGCGCAGGTTGATGAGCGAGAGCGCCAGGCGATCAGCCAGATACGGCCTGAATTCTTCCATCATGTCCAGGGCTAGGCCCGGCCTGCCCGGCCGATCCCTGTGCAGAAAACCGACAGCCGGGTCCAAACCCACGCCCTCCAGCGCAGAACGCACGTCATGAACAAGAAGCGTATAGATGAACGACAGCAGGCAATTGACATTATCGAGCGGCGGCCTGCGGTTCCGCGCCGCAAAGCTGAACTTCTCTTTCTGCGCCACGATCAGATGATCGAAAACGCTAAAGTAGATATGGGCCGCATCTCCTTCATAGCCTCGCAATGTGTCGAGGTCGTTGTCCTTATCGAGAAGTTCCAGATATTTTTCCAGGCGCAGGGCGGCATGACTGACGGACTGCATGTCGATCTTGTCGGCATGGTCTCGCAACGCCCGTTTAAGGACGGTGCGGCTGTTTGCAATTTTTCCGATCAAAATCGATTTTGTCAAAGCCGCCGATATTCCCGGATCGTCCGCCCACCTGTATTGCTCTCTTCGCAACAGGACATTACCCGATACAGGTCCTTGAACTCTCGCCAGAAATCTTCCGTGATCGGACAAGAAGCTAATCCCCACTCCGTTTTCCGCGCAGAAACCCATGAGGAAGGGACTGCACGAGACATTGCCGAAGCACACAATGCCGCCGATCGTATGGACAGGCAGGCGAAGCCGGATGTCCTTTTCGACCTTGACGACAATCGTCTCCCCTTCCTTGGCTAAGTAGGCGCCCTGCGTAGTGACGAACAATGTGTTGAGATGTCTTTTCATGGATGACTCAGCATGCGTTTTATGTAACTCACAACCGCCCTCTTTTTTTGCATCGTCTTCGGCAGGCAATCGGCTAAGAGCGAACAGCTTTCGCACCGCTTTTTATACTCCGGCGGCGGCGTTTCGCCTGATGCGATGAGGTCATGAACAAGCCGAGCCGTTTTCTCCGTCTCCTGCCTGAGAGCATTGTCAAAAACGACGTCAAGACGACGGCGCGTTGTACCGTAAAAGAGCGCGCCCGCCGGTATCGAAACGGTCAGCATCTCTTCCAGACACAGAGCCTAGGCGCAAAGCTGAACCCTGTCGCAATCGTCCGCCTTCGGCTTCCCCCGTTTGTATTCCACAGGAAAAGGCAGCCACGGACAATCCGGCTGCCGGTGAAACTCCACGACATCGGCCTTGCCGATCAATCCAAGAGACAAGGAGCGAAGGGCGACGCCATAGTCAATCCGGACATCGCCGCGGGATTCCATGCTTGCCTCGTGCACACGTTCGTGCATGATACGACCCTCGGCGGTGAAGCGGTTCTCTGTCCAGACCTGTTCAATGTGGATCAGAGCGCATTGACGCGGGCAGAATGCGTAATGCTGCAAAGCGGAAATCATAATGAGATCGTCTGGATTATATATATCGATAGCCGTTACCTACTTTATTACCTAATTTTAAGGTTATTACCTAATTCCCGGTTTTGCGCCACTTGGCGCCGCGCCCACGGGAAATACACTCTATTGTTCCATTATGTTGAAAGTCTTTCAGTAAACGGCGGATCATATCAATCCCCACCCATGGACACGTCTTTTGAACATCAGCCACGCTGAAATCACCAGAAAAACCGGCCACTGCTTTCCTCACAATGTCCGTCTTTTCTCCCCTAGGTTTTGGCATCCTACCCAACCGTTCTTCAAATTCCTGATAGGCGCTCTTAACAATGAAGCACAGAAAATTAATATAGTGCCACGGATTGTGCTTACCTTCATGCCAACCCTGAGAACTGAGCTTCAGCGTTTCATAATAACGTTCTTTGTTTTGCTCGATCAGTCGTTCCAGACTGATGTAACGGCCAACCTCGATTCCGGCATGATAATACTGAAGAAGCATTAGCAGGCGCGACACCCTGCCGTTGCCGTCGCGGAATGGATGGATGCACAGAAAATCCAGGTTATAGGCGGCAAGACTGATGATCGGGTGCATTCTTTTTTCTTCAACCACATCATCCCACACGGCCTGAAGTTGCTGCATATCCCTGGGGATCTGCTTTGCCGAAACTGTTTTGAATCTGACGCTGGATGTGCCGTTTGCCCGTTTTTCAATAATGTCGCTGTCCTTTTCCTTATACTTGCCTGCATCCCACATTTCTCCGCGCGTAAGCGAATGCAGTTTTCGGCACGTCTCTTCGGTGACGGGCAATTTTGAACCCAGGGAGTGAATCAAGTTGAGCGCATCGCGGTAGCCGCGCACCTCCTCTTCGGAGCGATCCTGCGAAAGGGATTTGCCGAAGATAACCGTGCCGATGCGCTTTTGTTCCACCTCAACCCCTTCAATGCGGTTGGATGAAACGGCGCTTTCAATCAGGGCATGCTCCTTGAGTGAATTCAACCGCTGGGGAGATTGCTTTGTGAAAAGCTCCTGTTTTCCTTTGGATTCACTGATGTCAGCCAGATACCATGACGTCGTCGCGGGGATGGATTCAAGCCCCGCGATAAACTTTTTCAAAGTCATCATAAGTCCACTGTTACTCCTTCGTCGTGTAAAACTTTTACCCCCGATAACCGCTTTGCAGCGGGATCGTGGCAAGAGTTTCCTTAGGGGTGGTCATATCTTCTCTTCCTGATCTGGTTGCCGGTGAAACTCCATGACGTCGGCCTTGCCGATCAATCCAAGAGACAAGGAGCGAAGGGCTATGCCGTAATCAATCCTGACGTCGCCGCGGGATTCCATGCTTGCCTCGTGCACACGTTCGTGCATGATCGATCCTTCAACAGTCAGGCGATTTTCTGCCCAAGTCTGCTCCGTGTAAATGAGAGCACACTGCCGCTCGCAAAATACAAAATGCTGCAAGGCGGATAGTGAAAGAAGGTCTTCGACATTATAAATTTGCAAGGTCAGATTCTTTCCTCCAGCGTGACATTGTCCGGGACACTTGCTCGATCTATGAGCACCTCGTAATCAGAGAACGACCTTGCTGGCTTGCTTCCATCCGTTTTTCGTTTAACGGCAACCAGTTCGAACAGTTTATGGGCTGGGGCATTGCCAAGCGCAGAATCGTGTTTGAAAATAAACAATTTTCTAGCATTCATCTTGCCTCGTGCTGCAGAATGATCATGATCGAACATATTGACAAGCGCGTCCCACAAAAGTTTCAGGTCTTCCTCGGAGAAACCTGTCTGCGCAGCTAAGTTGGCGGAAACGTAGCCTTCCGACCGGTAGAGGGCATAGGGGACAACATGCTTGCGTCCCATTGTTCGATTATCGCCGCTCTGCTGCTCGGCTTCCTTCTCGGTCGCTACAGCCATTCGAGTAATGCTGACTTCCATGGGAACGATTGCGTCTATACTGCGAGCGAAATTTAATTGGACTGGACCCCGGACCTGTCCGCAGTTTACGCCGGTTGACATGACAGCTCCGAAGGTGCGTACATCAAAGAAGTTGGCACACATCCATGCTCGAGCTTTCTCAACTTCTTCAGCCGTCCCTTTACGTTTTTTACCATCGTCTTTTTCTTCGACGCCAACGGCTTTGTGAGCGCGTTCATGGGTCTGATTAAGGATAGCCTTTTCACGAATGTAAATCTCATAGGGGGATTCTTTGCCCTTCACAATCTCGACAAAATTACGGATCTTTCTCTTCAGGCATACGTCTGTTACAAGGCCGTAGCTTGTTTCTGGATCAATGCGGGGCATGTTGCCAGCATCCGGATCTCCATTAGGGTTGCCGTTTTCTACATCAAAAAGATACACAAATTCATAGCGGTTGTTGATCATCTTGCTCATTTTATTAGACCTCCTTCAAGTTTTCGGACTTAGCGTAAAAGGCTTGGCGTTGATGATAGTAACCGACAGCAAACATCCCCTGCTCGTCGAGGCTGAGATGTGTCGGGAATTTCTCAATGCCAGACATGACTTCCTCGATCATTTTGTCTGATCGGCCTCCATACTCCGCTTTTTGAAGGTGGTGCTGGGCGAGACGGATCAGTTGAGGAAAAACGACGCTTGGCGTAGCCGAAGCTGAACCGTAAAATCGGTCCCTGATAGTTGTGTTTGCACCAGGGATGGCGTCTTTCTGGGCCTTTTCCAATACAGCGAAGAGCCTCCCCAGACGGTAAGCAATATTTGTTGATTCCTTGTCCAATGACATAGCAACCTCCTCTGCAATTTGATGGATGCGGAATTTTCTATTTAGACACGCCTTGATCATGGCGGTTCGTAGATAATTGATATTCTGATCCGCCCTGATTCGTCCGATGAGCGCCGAAAGCAGACTCTGGGGATAAGCTGCACCGGTGAGGATGGACCTTGTCAGCGCTCCAGCCAGTAGCGGTGCGATATTTTCAGTTTTCCCCTGCACAGCAGTTTCCTTTAAAAGTTGCCACATACCCGGAAACTCCGGGTCTCTTTCGCTTCTGGCAATGGCTAAATCTCGAAAGTGTTGACCAAGCTTGATTCCTAAATCTCCAACAGTGCTAACGTGCCAAAACCGAACAGAGAGGCGCGAGGCGTTTGGCGATAAACCCAAAATGTAAAACTGGATGTCAGGATCACCGATTGGAGCATGATACTTGCCATCTCGCACAGCTTCTAGGAAAAGACGAACATCGGCCAGATCGGCAGCATTGCCCCGGGGATCAAGGATTGCCCCCATGAAACCCTCTATGGGTGAGGCACGGTTCGTCCAAAAAACTGTCGAGGCGTCGCCGATCCTAATCCTCTGCCGGCTCTCAAAGCGAAGCAGATGATTCAGGGCGGTGGTGTAGCCAAAGGCTGCGATTTCACTTACCGGGGCATTGAAATTTTGTTTTTTCCCGTAGGAAAGAAAAGCATCTAGATTGAATGACACGATGCCGGCGCCTGTCGATTGAGACCCTTGGACTCCCTTAATGGCTGGATGCAGACGGGCGACGGGCGTTGTTTCACCATTGACCAGGCACATTGCGATAAACGCAGAGCTTTCTTCCGCACATCGTTTTATCCAAGCCTGCTTGACAGCAGGATGCTCATGAATATACAACCGCTCGCCATCAAGATGGAAGATAAGGTTTGCTCCAGCCTTTTCATCCCAGTTTTCCAAGGCTTGGGCATCATCTGGATTCCAGGAATCGAGGAAACGCAACACCGCCTTCATGCCACGATCTTCCAGACTGTTCCCTATATCATGATGTAGCTTTTTGAAGGCCTGAAAGGATTTCAGGGCTCGGGCATCGTTTCCCTTGGCATCACGGCCCAGCACATAGCCTGTATTATCCCACATAAAATTCGGTTCGATATCTACTGAACGTTTTTTCCCAATTTGCGGAACTGTGAGAGATATGGGTATAGGTTTGTTCTTTGGTTTTTCGCGAAGATCACGAATCTGGACGAGTTTACCGTCTTCATTAATTACCAATGCAAAATGAATTTTCTGTTTTCCGAATCCAAACAAGGGAATGTCAGTCTCAGGATCTTCTTTCAAACGTTCATAATAATGGTTCAATGCCTGGAGGATCATGACCTTATCTCCCTTCCATTCCGGTTCGGCACCTCTATGATGCCATTCCGCATAACCACCCTGAAAAATTTTGACTCCATTCCCTTTTCAAAGTCGATGTCATGGAGCATCCATCCCAGATCATCCTCTCCTTCCAAGGCTGAGCGAGGGATCTCGTCGATCACCGGTTCGAAATAGGCAGGATACTCGCGACAGCCGAGGTAAGGACGGTAAAAACACTGTCCTCGGGCCGCCCGACGGTCAAAAATCTCTTTGTGCTTAGCCGGATTGTTGTCCTCATCCCCGGCAAATGTGAAATGGGCCTCAATGACATAGGATACGTCTCTCAGTATCAAGGCAGCCCGCTGCTGACGTTCGTCTTCAATAAAAACCTCCACTGGAGATATGCCGTCATGCATTGCCCTTTGTACTGTTCCCATTGCAATCTTGCCTGCCAATTCGTTACGTCTGACATTGTCAAACTTGATCGGATTAAGAACGTGGATTCGATCTATAGCCCACACGATAGAAGGTTTCCAGTAAATCGCCTCCAGGATTCCACGGGCTGCAGACGGCGTTATGACGTCGTAGCTGACCCGTTCAACCTTCATCTCTGGCCTGGTGAAACAAGCATAGTCTCCCCACACCTTCAGCTTGATTCCGTAAGCCATGCAAACACCTCCTCTCTGCAAAATTAAAAATGATTCGCTTGAACTCAAATAATAAGATTTTCGATTTCATGAAACGTTGGATCATTGGGACAGAGGCCCAAGTCCTCCCGGTATAAATCACTGTTGATTAGAACATTATATTGGTCATGGAAACGTTCGACGGCGCCGGCACTGAGCAGACTGTACAAAATCTGCGGATAAATTTGAATTGTAAATCGTTGAGCTTTGCGCGCAGCCGCCGCTGGAAAGTTGCTGTAACGGAGTTCATCTATAATCGTTTCTGCTTCACGGTTCCAGGGAATGATAAGGGGAACCATGCCGTCTTGAATAATTCTGTATTTTTCAGCAACTGTCCGAAACGGGAAATTTCCACTTTTCGCTCCTTCGTCAAGATCGGCAAGGATTTGATATTGGTCCAAAGCCTTGCCTTTCAACCAATAGAGTTGCTCAAAATATGCATGGACGGTCTCCAGCGATAGAGGATCTTGATGATGACGCAAAACCAATTCTGCCGTCTCGGCGGTCTGACGAAAATAACCTGGTGGCAGACCGGACTCCGGCATAAAAATGAATACTTGTCCGGGTTGCGTCATTTTCCCTTCTCGATTGCAACGGCCGGCAGCTTGGGCTATAGAATCAATGCCTGAGAGAGACCGAAAGACAACAGGAAAATCAATATCAACGCCAGCTTCCACAAGTTGCGTACTGATCACTCGGCAAATATCTACGTTGGCCAACGATGCCCTGATTCTATCAAGAACCTCCGTTCGATGAGTTGGGCACATAAGGGCGCTCAGATGGAAGCTGCCTTCTCGATTCCGTATATTTTCGTAGAGGAGACGTGCATGTTTCCGCGTATTAACGATACAGAGAACCTGCCTGTGTTCGTTAAGTCTTTCCGCAAGTTCCTCGTCCGAGAGAGAAGGCAATTTTAAGGTTTTTACTCGTTTAAAAGTCTTGTAGAGCCTCTCTGGATCGGGAATAATCTCTCGAACGTTCTCCAGTCCATCCCTGAATGTTTCTGACGTGGAAAGGGCGGGCTGCGTGGCCGTGCATAGAACTATCGTCGCCCGGTAGTTAAGGCTGAGTTCTCTGAGTGCTTCCAGGGAAGGTTTCAATAAGGGTACTGGAAGCATCTGCGCCTCGTCAAGAATAACAACACTGTTCGCGATCCGGTGGAGCTTCCTGCACTGGGATGAACGGCAAGCAAAAAGAGATTCAAAAAATTGGACATTTGTTGTGACGACGAGCGGCGCGTCCCAGTTCTCCGAGGCTAAACGGGAACGGTTATCTTCTTCGTTTGGATCGAAATTGCTGTGATGCTCAAGGACGGCGTCCGCACCCAGAATATTACGGAAAACGGAAGCGTTCTGCTCAATAATGCTGGTGTAGGGAATGACATATATGATTCTTCTCTTGTTGTACCTGAGGGCGTGTTGAATGGCGAAGGCAAGGGAAGAGATGGTCTTTCCTCCACCGGTTGGAACGGTCAGAGAAAATAAGCCCGGCTGTCGTTTGGCTGCGTCAATGCATTGCCTCAGAATGTCTGCGCGGCGGCTGTTAATGATCGTTTGTAAAGACCTTGCAGTCAGTTGTTCCATATGAACTTGGAGTTTTGCATTAAGGATTTCAAGAGACGGATAACCTTGTCGCCATCGTGATTTTTCTTGATCCATGAACCGTTCTGTGTCAAGAAAATCCGCATCAACCAAGCATGAATAGATCATTCTTGTAAAAAAGGCGAATTGAAAGCAAAATCTTTTTTTATCAACTCTAAAAGGAAACCCTTTAAGTGCTGTCAAGCTGAGTATCCAATCCGGGCAGGCATCACATGAGGGAATGCTTTTTTCAAGTCGTCTCGAAAGGCACGACCCTTCGTTATCTTTCCCATTAAGAAGTCCGGTATGGTGTCCCGCAATCGTATAGGCTAGCAATTTGCCCTGGTCTTTTAAATTTTTAAAGGCATGCTGTGCGCCAGCGGTCGAATGGTCTACTCGTCCCAGTTTCGTCTCAATGTTGGCATCCGCATCGCCGGTTAATGTTAAATATTTTTGGAATTCTATGGAATATTTACCGAGATCGTGCCAGAGACCGGCCGTATAACCCCAATCGCCTGCCTCGAATTCGCCGGCAAAAGAAATGGCAAGCTTAGCGACGTTGCTTAAATGGTCTTCCAACAACTGCCAGCATTCCGGCGGCTCACCATTTTTAGAATGTGCATAGTACTGCTCAGCCATGTGCGACATACCCCCATCACTTTTGAAGCGATCACTAACAATTACATCCGTGTTTACCACTCTTGGTGAGACATCCCGCGTCCCATCAATCGCTTCGTAGAAAAATATTATTTTTTTCTGTACAACTCTGCCATTCTGCCGATTTCCTCTTTGATCATGTCTCGCAGTTCCTCCGGTTCCAGGACTTCCACGTCGGCGCCGTATTGAAGGACCCGGAGTCTTATTTCCCTAAAATCTGCCACGGGAAGGCTCAATTCCAGGCTGCCGTTGGGCAAGAGTGTCATCCGCTGGTTTTCGTGCCAGTATTGTTCCCTGATCCACTTCGCCCGCGCGGGCCGGAAACGAAGCCGCACCTGTCGAATTACGCCCGTCTGATAGATGCCGAAAGCCCCTTCGATGTGTTGCCGCCAATCCTCGGAAGACCGGGGAGCAAAGGCATCTTTCAGTATCGATGCCGATTCCATCCGGGAGAGATAGAACTTCCGCCAGTCCGAGGCTGTCCTGCACCAGGCAAGAAGGAGCCAGCTTCCCTGGTAGTATTGGAGGTGATGAGGTTCCACGACGCGTTCCGTACAATCTTCGCTTGCGGGGGAGCTGTAGCGGATCTGAAGCGTCCGTTCCTGGGTGAGGGCCGACAGGACCGGCCGGAAAATCTCCGCCTCTGCTGGAGCGTTCCCGCTCCACGAGGCGGAAAAAAGGCGGTCCAGACGGGCCGGCGTTATTCTCCGGTCGGCGACGGCGTAAAACAGACTGTCGGCGAAAAACCCGATGTCGCGTTCCAGGCGCCCTCCACCCGTCTTAAGGAGATGACGGGCCATGAGAAGCGTCAGAAGCTGCCGTTCTGTGGCGTAAAGGGGCGGCAGTTGGAAACTGTCGTCGCTGTATCGGTAGCCACGTTTCGCCGGTTCGTAGACAAGGGGCGCGTTAAGTCGGTTGCGGAGGAATTCTATGTCCCGCTGCGTCTGTTTGCGTGAAAGTTCGAATCGTTCTGCCAGGGTTTTCGCGTTGGGAAAACGATTGTCGCGGATCTGCCGGTCAAACCACCGGTACCGTTCCAGAATTGGATGATGGGACACAATCCTCTCCTCACTTTATGCAAGTCATGGAGATCGTGCATCACTCTATAACAAAAACGCCGTATTTCGACCGGTTTCCCGGATATGTTTCGATGCAGTTCTGTTATTCAGGGCGGCATGCTTTGATGGTTCGGCATTCCGTCGAAGGGAGATTGTTGTTTGTTTACAGAAACACTGCCACGGGTTTTTGTCAATGTATTTTGGAAAGTTGCGGTGTCGATTTTAAAGGTTCAGTGCATATTCGTTGGGGCGACGCCCTGTGCGACAGGCGCTACGGGTTCAATTCCACCGAATGGAGGGGAAGGCGAGGCCGGCCGATGTTGCCCGCCGGACCCGCCTTCGGGGATGAGGCATGATGCCCCCTCAGTTAGAACAATGCCAGTATTTTCACCACTGCGAAAAAGACAACCACACCGATTGCCAATCCCACTATTATTCCGGGGATGTATCCTTTGCGTTCTTCCATGATCGTTCTCCTTAGGCTCTCAATTCTGTAACATTGCATGTTTGTTCCGGCGCCGAGCTATTGAAGGCGATGGTCGCCGATTTCACGACGCCCTCATTGGGAATATCCTCGGTTTCCCTTGCAATTGTATACGGCCTGTTCACATCGGATGCCAGCGCTTCGACGAAGGACCATGCCAGGTCCCAGCAAGGCATGTTTCTATCGAGTTTGTCTCCCACGACTGTCCGCCATCGTTCCGGCGCTCTGACGGTGCAGCCCGCCAGCTGTTCCTTCGTCCACTCAAGTTCTACCGAGGCCACGACAAAGAGGTCCGGGCTCATGACTTCCCTGCCGTAATGGGTCGGGATTCCTTTTGACCGGTGAATTCCGCCCCAGGCCGTCGGTTTGGCCGCGATCTCTTCTCCGTGATGGCAGCTGCATCCCGAAACATGGATCTCGTTTTCGTCGAAGAGTTCGCTTTTTCTGACAACCCGCTCGAAGAGCGAATAATCGGCCATCGCCGCTTCGTGCAGGGCGGGATAATAGTAAAGAGCAAAGCAGGCGTTATGCCCGTTTTGCCGGTCGTGCCGCTCATTCTCCAATTCTTTGAGGGCGTACACGCCGTCCCGGCCTTTCGGCCAGAAATACCAGCCCGGCAGGCCGCTCCAGTCGAAGCTGACATACTGGAAATTCGACCGTTCCTTTGCATTGTCCCGGTTCATGATGTCGTGGAGGAGGCTGTCAACATATCTTTTCGTTTTCCCCCACGACATGACGGAACCGTTTACGGATCGCTGTTTATCTTCGCTCATGGCGTCGCTCGCGGAATTTTCTCGGTCGAGAAGACAACTCTCGCCAGTTCCAGTTTTGACTTTCCTTCGGGATCGATGCCCTTCTCCCGGGCCGCGTCGTATAACTCCTCGGTCGTCAATTCGGAAATCGCCGCATAGCAGTACTTCGTCGACGAGAAAAATTTTTCTTCTTCGTAGCCCTGCTTGAAGGCCGGCAGCGCCGTCATTACATCGGCCGCCAGGGATCTGAAGAAATCGCGCCGTCCTTTATCCATGACCATTCCTTTGCATCGCCTTTATTTGTCGTCATCGATCGACGTGCGGCAATCCTGCAGATCGATCGACTTCACATCGCGCGCCTCAATCGGACAGATTTTTTACGGCCTTCTCGCCGGGCCACCTGTCGAAATACCAATGGTGGGCAAGGAGCAGCGAAACCAGCAGACTTATCACCACCAGCGGAAACTGCTGCGGGTTGCCGAAGCCCTTTTGCGTTCCCAGCAGAAGAGGGCTGTATTTGTAATACAACAGGTAGAATACAATGGTTGTGGCGGATACGATCAGGGTCCGCACCAGGATGTTGACCTCCAGCGCGAACTTTCTCGGCCAATTGCCGAAATAGAAGGCGTGAATCAGGGCCATGAACAACATGAACATTGCAGTCTCCCCGGCATGGAGGTATCGCCAGTCGACCGCCAGAACATATTTGCCTCCCCGCATGGGCGCTCCCCAGACTATCTCCTGAAAGAGAGTGAAACCGAAGAAGAAGACCATGGCAAGGGCGAAGGTCACAAGGATGCCGGCAATGGCCCGCCAGGGTTGTTTTTTCACCAGGGCTATCGGATACCCCTCGTAGGTCACCTGGATGAACCAGATCGCCGCCGTCCATGAGACCATCCAGCCCAGGTTGAAACGGCCGCTCAGGGTGTTAAAGGTTTTTTCCCACCAGGGGAATGCGGCGGTGAATTCCTGCCAGGGATAGAAGAGAATGCCGAAATGGGGATGGAGAACCAAAACAAAGCCGATGGTCACAAAGAACAGAACGAGAAGGAAGCTGGTATGCTTGCCGCTTGGCGTCTTGATTTCCCGCTCCGGCCAATTGTAAAAGTGAAGGGACCATATGGGAATGATCAGCGCGGCCATGGCGCCCATCATCAGCGCCGCCGTGGAGGAGTATTCCCTCGAATTGTAGGGATTGATTTTCAATGACTCCAGGACGGTTTCGCTGAAATAGGACACCCCCATGTGACCGACGATTGTCTGAAACACTACATTGACCATCACTACCGAAAAAACCAAGTTCATGGCCAGGAGAAGAAGCCCCTTGAAGAGAGGATGTTTCTCCGCGAGGAACTCCTGGCTCACCGGCCAATACCGGTAAATCAGCACCGTCGAAAGGACGCCGATCAGCAGCCACTGGACGTATGCATAGCCGTACATGGGCGTGTACATTCTGAGAATTCCCCTGGGATTCATGAAGATATACCAGAGGCCGAGAAATACTCCGAAGAGGATAACAAGGTTCACGAGACCGGACCCGAGCAGTCCGAACCGCGCCTCCAATTTTCGATCGTCGAGCCAGTAATTAACTTTCATTGCAGGCCTCCTACAGCACAAATGTGTCGCCGTTGCCGAGATAAATATCTCGCCTGGTTTTATTCCTTCCCGTTCCCTTGACGACGGGAATGCCGGCCTTGATCATCTTCTCCGCTGTTATGTACCCCGTGCAGTGATTGCAGCCGAGCCGTTTCACCTTGTACTTGGGTATGTTGAGAACGAGGTCGTCATTCATGGGATCCCAATCGTCGTAGGGCGAAACATGGAGGCCGCCGTAGACCCCGTATACTTCTTCGCCGCCCTTGATATGGTGCTTCATGTATTCCATGAGGGTTATGAGTCCCATATGGCAGCAGCCGGAGACTGTGGCGATGCCTTTGTCCTGGAGGTTAAAGATCAGCACCTGCTCGCCGTAGACTCCTCTGCCGCAGGGTACGCCGAAGGTCACGCTGACCACGCCTGGGAAAAGTTGATAGATTTTTCCGATGTCGTGCTTGATCAGTTCTCCCTTATGCGGAACGGCGTTCGAAATCGGCGGGTTGGGGAAACTGCCTCCGGCGAGGAGTTCGTAGCTTTCTTTCATAAACGTGTTGGGAATCATCATGGCGATGTCGGGCCAATGCTTCAGCGTAGCCTCGACGCCCCAGAAATGATCGTAGTGATCATGTGAAACAAAGAGGAATTCTATCTCCTTGTTCCGGAGCATCCTGTCGATCCCCTCTTCCTCGAAACGATGATTCATCCAGTCCACGTTCCATCCCGTATCGAGAAGCACTTTCTTGTGTGAACCGTCCAGGAATTCGATGTCGACAAGAGTGCTGTAGCCCCCGGCATTTCTGCCCTTGTAACCGTCCGCCACGCCTTCATTGGTGAACTTCACCTCGTGCTGGCGCACCAGTCCGCCGCCGCACCTCTTGAAATCGCCCATCTGGACTTTGTTGTTGAACCAGCTCGTCTCGGAAATGCACTTAACCGTGACGCTTTTGCACTCGCCGATATCGGTCTTCGCAAACGTCTTCTCGGGCGTCAGCGCTTTCTTGAATACCGTCGATGCGACACCCGTCGTAGCGAAATAGCCCGCGACAGTTCCCGCGGACATTCCCCTGATAAAATTCCGTCTCGTTACCTTATCCATAAAGCACCTCTCCCTTCCTCTCTTCGCAAATCAAACCTTTCATGCGTCCAATCCCATGCTCCTGCATCAAAATGCACCCCTTGTTTGAATTACTATGATTAAAAAGGAAACCCCTATTGATCGGCAGCGGGCGTCGGTAAATAATCCCAGTTGTTATACGTATTCTTCAATGATCGTCTCCAGGATGATGGAAAGGCTGCGATGCCTGCGGCAGTGAAAGGAACGGGGCGACCTGCACGGGCGCCGCGCTGAAGTCTTCAGCTTCGTCTTTTTTATAATGGTCGTCAACAAGCCGGGATTATAGTTTATATCGGAACAGATTCTACATAAGAGGAAGGATTCGACGGAACCGCCACGCCGGCTGGCTATTGGAGGAAGGAGCTTCTCTCGGGCAAGAGAAGAACTCGCGAACCGGCGGCGCCGGACGCCGCAAGATAATGCCAGTTTAGATATGTAATGGGATTACGAATTACGCCTGTCCGTCGGAAAGGATTTAGATGAGCCCGGCGTCGCACCCGCAGATGCGGGCTCACCGACCATGACATTGCTGTCCTTTTCGAGTTCGCGCAGATAGTCCCGAAGATTCACTTTCCGGTTGGCGATCCCCATTTTTTTTCGAATGCTTTCCCGGTAAAATTCTACGGTTCGTATGGAAATGCCCTGGACGTCGGCAATTTCCTTGTTGGTCTTTCCGAGCCGGATAAGGTGGGCTGCTTCCACTTCCTTCGGCGTAAGCTGGATGAATTCAAAAGCCATTTTTCGGGAAAAGGTGGAGGCAATTTCATAGAGATTGGTCTCAACGGCGCTCATGAGACGCTGCTGACGCGGGGTTGACAGCGTTGCCTTCAGCTTGTCGAGATAGGGAAGGACAAGGGCCTTGACATTGTACAGCAGGTTTTCTTCCATGCCAGACTTGTCTCGCTCGTTGCGTTCCAGAAGAACCTTCAAAGCGATGTTCGTTTCTTCGAGATTGCGGGTCTTCTCTTTGAGTTCCTCTTCCCTCCGCTGGAGTTCATTCTGCGTTTTCTTGGCTTCCGTAATGTCCTTGACAATGTGTACGGCGCCGACGATGCCGCCTTCGGCGCTGACGAGCGGCGTCGATATTATTTCGAAGAAGTCGTCGGAATAGAAGCTCTTCAATTCGTTTTTCACCGGTCTTCCCGTAATGACATCGCCGTTCGCTTCCTCGCCGAGCCCCTCCAAGCCATTTGTTCCATACATAAGTCGATAAAAGGACTCTCCTATGGCTTCCTTCGGTTCTATGTTGCGAAGGTTCGCCGCTGCGCGGTTGATTCGCAGAATCTTGTTGTCTTTATCGACGATGAAGATGGCGTCGGAAACGGAATTGAAGGTCCTTTCCCAGTCGCCGGCAAAGTTTCTCAGCGAGTTCATGGTGCCGGCAAGTTTCCTGTAGATTCCCTGCAGGGTCTCGGCAAGCTCGCCGACTTCGTCGCGGCTTGTGATGCTTCCGATATCCCTGAAGAACCGGCGTTCCTCCTCTTCGTCGGCGGCTTTATCGACTTCCTGCTTGCCGAGGAAAAGTGCGGCGCTTTTCAGCTTATAGATGTGCCTCGTCACCCCGACCATCATCATGGAAACAAGAATCAGTGCGGCAACGACAGCCGGAATTGCGACAAGAAGAATTCTGTCCTGAATTTCATGCAAGGGGGCGAAAGCCTCCTCTGTGGGCTGCTGGGCGGCGACAAACCAGTCTGAACCGGGAATCTGTTTAATGGATATGAGCATGGGAACGCCCTTTGAGTTTACTGTCTCTCCCGCACCCACAAAGCCTTCTATGGCCTTGTCGATCATTCTGTTGTCGCCTGGTTCAAGTGTTTTGAGGATCATCTCCGCGTTCGGATGGATAATAATGTTTCGGTAACGATCGAAGATATACATGTATCCCTGCGTGCCGATTCTTGTCGTCTGAATCACCTGGAGAGCCTCGGGCGATGTTAGGATAACGACGCCGCAGAAGACTCCTGTCAATTTGTGATCGGCGTCAAAGAGGGGCGCCGTGAAGTTCAGAACCGGCTGCCCCGTGCGGACGGAATGATAGGGAATGCCTATGAGCCCCTCTTGGCGTTTCAGGGTTTCCTGGAAGTACTGACGGAAGGAAAGATCATAGCCTCTGAATTCCTTATATGACGGATAATCAAGCCAGAGTCGGCCTTTGATATCGAGGACGAGAAGTCCGTTTTTGAATTTCGGAAAAAGGCCAAAGAGCCGTTTCAACTGGCCTTCGATCGTCTCGGCGTCCTTCGCGACAAGGGCTTGTTCATCCAGAGCAAGGGCGATGGTCTGAATGTCCTTGAAGGTGTCCTCCCTGAATTGGGATATGACATGAGCGGCGGTAGTTGAAACACTCTCAAGTCCCTTGTATATAGCGCTTCGTATCGACTCTTCCAGGTATCGCAAATAAACAATGCTGATGATGCTGACGGTCAAAACGATGATGACGGCGGCTGTAAGAGATGTTTTGGTTCTCAGGGTCACGAAGACGCTCCGTCAATCGGGAAAAGCTGTCAAACGAGTGGATGCGTTGCGCTATTTTGAAGAATCATAACCCACCTTCCCCTTTTAATCAAACGATTCATCGGTGCACCGCGTATGGTCGTCTTTAGGCGCCTCGGGAATTCAGCCATTGGCATTGCAATGGAAATCAACGCATGATATGGCGCAGTCAATGACAGTAAAATGATGAAATCAGGGGATCAGGAAAAAATGGATACGAAGGAACTTACTAAGGCGACTGCAAAAAAGCTCTTTGACAACAGCGCGACAAAACCGCCCTATTATCTCTGGAAGGAATTCGATCGCGATCTTGCCAGACAATTGTCGCAATTCATCTCGGCAAATCTCTATGCCAGAACGGTTCTCAGCCCCGCGGAGCGGCAGCTCGTGGCCTGCACCGCCCTCGCCACACTGCGATCTGCGAAGGAGCTGAAACTCCACATCATAGGGGCGCTCAACGTGGGATGCGATCCGCGGATATTGGCCGAGGCTTTTTTTCAAATCTCCACGTATGCCGGCATGCCCTGCGTCAACAATGCGTTGGAAGTTTTGAAAGAAGCGCTTGAAGAACGCGGAGAGTGGCCTCTCAAGGAAATCAACGATTAAAATTGTTCCATCGCCGGGCCGTCGGGTTGCGCCTGACGGCCCCATTTTTTAATCGACATCCCGTTCGCCTGCGCGGGATTACCGCCTGTTTTCAAGCCGGCGTATAATCGGATGGCTCGGCTGTTCTTTCAATCGGGCGCTTTTTCGCCGTTTTTGTATCGGTAAAAACCCCGCCCGGTCTTGCGACCGAGCCGCCCTGCGGAAATCATCTGCTGCATCAGCACCGGCGGCGCAAAATTGGGGTCCTTCGTCGCCTCGTAGATGGAGCCAACCGCCGCATAGGTTATGTCTAGACCAACGAGATCCTGCAGTTCCAGCGGACCGATGGGATGCCCGAGACCGAGCTTCGCCGCCGCGTCGATGTCGTCGCGGCTTGCTATGCCTCGTTCGAGCATGCGGATGGCGTTGAGCCTGAAGGGATATTGCAGATAATTGACAATGAACCCGGGGGAATCTTTCGCCGTTATCGCAGTTTTGCCCAGGGATGCTGCGAATTCCTTCGATTGCTCTACAACCTCGTCGCTCGTGACTATGCTTCTGACGATCTCCACAAGCTTCATAACGGGGACGGGGTTGAAGAAATGAATTCCCAGGACCCTTTCCTGTCTCTTTATTGGTTTGGCGATATCCATGATGGATAAGCTCGATGTGTTCGTCGCCAGTATCGTTTCTTCCTTGCAGAGTTCGTCCAACTCCTTAAACAGGGCTTTTTTCACTTCGAGATTTTCCACGATCGCCTCTATGACGAGATCGCAGTCGGCTAATTCCTTCATATCCGATGCGACATGTATCCTTGACAATGCCGCTTCCTTGTCTGCTTCGCTGATTCTCCCCTTTTCGACGCTTCTCGACAGAAATGCGCCTATCGATTCGAGACCTTTTTTCAGGATCGCCTGATCAATTTCCCTGACATAAACATCGTATCGGGACTGAGCGCATACCTGGACGATGCCTGCGCCCATTGTTCCACAGCCGATTATGCCGATTTTTTTCATAGCCATACTTCAACACCTCGCACATATTTAAAACAACGAGAAACCGCTCATTCAGCCACCGGCTATTTGCCGACAATCTCAACTTCCCCCTGGCAATCGTCAGCGAGGTTCGCCGATATCAACGACTCCATGGCCGTGTGATCTCCCTTGAGATAGGCATCCCAGAAAAGCAGGGATACAGACCTTACAATTGATTGATGACGTTCATTGATTGGTCCTCCGGCCCGCCAGCGCGCCACTCCGCTTATGCCGCCGTAACCGTGAAAGGCATCTTTGATGATGACAAGGTATTTATCGCCGACAGGCATTCGGTAAAAAGGCTCCGTACGCCACGTATAGTCTCTCGAACCGTTCCGCCATACATCCTGAGTGCCCGCGCACACCATGGCCGGTCGATGAAAATCCTTCCAGGAATCTTCATCGAAGTATAAACCCGTTCCCTGGGGCGCCAGCATGAAAAAGGCGCGGGGCTCGCTGCGGCTGCAACTCAGCCGTGCGCCCGAAACCTCGTCGAACATCGTTGCACCCCCGATGAGTTGAATCGTGTGAGCGCCCAGCGAATGGCCGCCGATGCCGACAGACGAAACATCGGCGCGGTCGCTCAACCCGCCGACTCTTCCGATAATCTTCTGAATGGAATCGATAATCCACAGAAGATCGCCGAGACGGGTCTTCCGGTTCACCTCCGTAGGCAAGTCCTTGGAACTGCGTATATCTTCATGGTCGACGGTCATGCATCCATAGCCATGACAGGCCCAATAGCTCATGAGCCCGCCGTAGTGCGTTTCGTTGAAACCATAGCCTGGAGACCAGATTATCAAAGGGAATCTTTCCACACCCTCCGGGAATGTCAGACGGAGCGGGATCTCCCGTTTTCTGGCTTCGTCGAAAACCGCTATATCGTGAACGGCAACCGCGGCTGATTCGCCCTTATTGCTGCATCGACTGTTCAATGTCCTGAAAACACTCCCATGGCGGATCGGCGCCTCTGCGGAACCGGTTTACAGTATGCCTTTCTTCGCAAGTATTTCATCGATCCCCGGCCTGATCACCATCCCCGAGGCTATCTCGTCGAGCCGTTTTTCTTCGCGCTCTATTACTTTGTTGACTTCTGCGATCGTCGCGGCGGCGTATTCTTTCTTCAATACAACGACGCCGTCGTCATCGGCAACGATGATGTCGCCGGGGTTGACGATCAGTCCGCCGCAGTTCACGGGATAATTGATCTCGCCGGGTCCTTCCTTGAACGGCCCGTTGGGCGACAAGCCGGCGGAAAAGACGGGGAATCCTGATTTTCTGATTTCCTGCGCATCACGCACGCAGCCGTCGATAACGATTCCGGCGACGCCGATCTTGATGGCCGTGCTGATCATAAGAAATCCCATCAGCGCCCACGAGTGATTGCCGCCGCCATCGACGACAAGGACATCCCCGGGCTTGATCAACGTCATGGCCTTGTGAATCATGAGGTTGTCGCAGGGCGGAACCTTGACGGTCAGCGCCGGCCCGACAACCTTCATGCCGCTGGCAAGACTTCCTATGCAGGAATTCATGGCTGCGCCTCTGCCGAGACAATCGCCCACATTGCCCGTCAGGCACCCCGTTTTCTCCATAACAGTCCGGTAGGATCGAATGATCTCTTCGGCAGGTCGCTCGAAATCAACCTTGTAGCGAAATCCCGGTTTTCCTATCTCTTGAAAGCTCATGGCAGTTCCTTTCTCATATTGTAACTCTCTCTGATCAACCGGATGGGATGATCTTCCGTCACACCGGAAATTGCTTGTGTTTCTTCAAATAGGGGACCAAGCCCCCTTCTCTGAATATGGCCGACATTGCCTCGGGCAGTTTTTTGAAGGAAATGTCCTTCTTGTGCGTCTTATCCCTGATAACGCCGCCTGCAATGTCTATCTCCAGAAGGTCTCCGTCGTCGATGGCCGACGTATCGCACTGTAGAAGAGGAAGACCTATGTTGATTGCGTTTCTGAAAAATATCCTGGCGAAGGACGGTGCAAGGACTGCGCTGACTCCGGCAGCCTGTATCACCATGGGCGCCGCTTCACGGGAGGAACCGCAACCGAAATTCTTCCCGGCGACGATTATGTCGCCGGGCTTGATGCGCGATGCGAGACCGGGATCAAGATCTTCGAAAAGATGCGGCGCCATGAGAGCGGCGTCGAAAGTATCCCGCTTGTGTTTCCCTGCAATTATATAGTCGGTGTTGATGTCGTCGCCTATTTTGTGCGCTGTTCCCTTCATGTCTTTCCTCACAAAACTTTTCTGGGATCGGTTATCTTGCCAAACAAGGCCGATGCCGCTACGGTTGCCGGAGAAGCCAGATAGATCGAAGCTTTGGCATTTCCCATGCGTCCCCTGAAGTTCCTGTTTGCCGTAGAGATGACAGCGTCTCCGTCGCCCGGTATTCCGTTCGCGACGCCTACGCAACAGGCGCATCCCGGCGGAACGATAACGGCGCCGGCCTCCACCAGGTCCGTTATTATTCCGTTCTTCAGAGCCTCGATATAGACATCGCGGGAGGCGGGACCGACAATGAATCGCAATCCCGGCGCCACCTTCTTGCCCTTCAAAATCCCCCGGGCCGTTTCAAGGTCGCTCAGCCGGCCGTTCGTGCACGTACCGAGAAAGGCTTGCTGAATGGGCAATCCGTCGAGGTCGCTCACGGGCGCAATGGTGTCGACAGCATGAGGCATCGCCACGACCGGCGCCAGCGCGCTCACGTCGACGGCAACAGATCTGCTGTACAGGGCGTCCCTGTCGGAATGAACGGGCGCATAGTCGCCCTTCCCGCTGCCAACATCATCGAGCCAGGCGCCCGTTTTATCGTCATATTCAAAGATTCCGGCCTTGGCCCCCATCTCCACGGCAAGATTTGAAAAGGTAAACCGGTCGTCCATGGACATGGCCGAGGCATACTCCCCCTTGAACTCGATGGCCTGATAAGCGGCGCCGTCGGCCCCGATCAGTGAAACAATATTAAGAATCACGTCCTTCGCCGCAAGACCCTGCGGCGGCAAGCCAACGACATTCACGGCAATAGTTTCGGGAACCTTGAACCACATCTTCCCTGTAAGCATCGCGGCTGCCGTATCGGTGGAGCCGACTCCCGTGGAAAAAACATTCAGGGCGCCATATGTGCAGGTATGGGAATCGCTTCCGACAACGAGGTCGCCCGGCCTGACGCCATGTTTTTCCATCATGAGTTGGTGGCAGATGCCGTCGCCCACATCGTGCAATCTGCATCCCGTTTCATCGGCGAAATTTCGTATAATATCGTGGATGCGGGAGACTCGTTCGTTGGGACTGGGGGCATAGTGGTCGAGCACAAAAACCATTCTGGCCGGGTCGAATACTCTCGCGCCTCCCAGATCTCTGAAAATCTTTATGGCAAGGGGCCCGTTGCCGTCGTGGGCCATCAGCCGATCAATATCGGCCACGACTATGTCGTTCGCGTAGACGTCGCGTCCCGAACGATTGCTGAATATTTTTTCAGAAATCGTTTTCCCCATTGGTGTCGCCTTTCTTTTTCAGCCTTCAAGCAGTTCACTGCAGGTTAATGTCGTTCCGGCAATAGATGCAGGATCCGGAATGCCCTTGAATATGTCACTTTGATGTCAGTTCGTCATAAGCCTTCATGATATCGTGAAAATCGGCCGGGGGTTTGCCTCCGAAGTGTTCTTTGAACTTGAGATCGGTGCACCATCGGAGCTTCGCCTTGGCGGCTTTCGACATGGTGTCGTCGACCTTCACGGCCTTGAGCGTCGCAAGCACTTCGTCCATTTCATGCTCCCGTCGCTCCGAATGAATGACGCCTCGCCCCAGAAGACCGTTTATATTCTCGCGAATTGACGGACCCTGCTGAAGCGTCTCTTCAATGGATTCCAGGACCTTGTCTTCCACGCCGTACCGATGGCCCGCAATGAGAGCTTCCAGAAGCAGAACCACATAACCCTTCATGAAGATGCTTCTGAACATCTTCAGCGCCGAGGCGCTGCCTGCCTTCTCTCCCAGGTTTTCCATATTCATGCCGTAGGCTTTCAAAACCTCGAACTGTTTTGCCCCCGCTCCGGAGACAAGCATCGATACCTTATGACCCGAGGTGGGAACGGGCCCCATGACTGCTACATCGACAAAGAGAGCCTTCGTCGGGGCAATTATCAGGGCGGCTTGTTCCTTCGTCATGGGCGAAGCCGCATTAATGTCCGCGAAGACCTGACCGGGCCGCAGGCAATCTTTTACTGCCTCTGAGATCGACAGGGCAAGATTCGCACTGACGGCGCTGAATATTATGTCGCTCCCGTGAGTCAGTGCCTGCAAATCCGGAACCAGTTCGACGGAGGCCTCTTTCGCTCTCTCCCGGATAAGCGAACCCTGAGGTTCCACATTTATAAATTTATCGTAGGCTTTTATCCCCGTGATCCCCTCTTTCAGCAGGCCCCTGGAAATATGATAGGCCGCTTCGCCAAATCCTATGAACGCCAGTTTCGGTGTAGCCATATAAGTATCTTTCTCCTCGGTTTTTTCACTGTGACAATCCGTTCCGTCATGCCTGAATATCGTCCCCCATCAGACTCCCGACAAGGCGCTTTACGCCTTCGTCGGATTATGCGATTCCCGAATTCTGCGATAAAAGGGGAACGCGATGGACAGGAGCGTCAAAATAATCAGGACTAGGGAGATCGGCCTGGCAACAAGAAATACAACTATGTTTTCGCCGGTGGAAATTGCGATCATGCTGTTCAGCCCCGATTCGGCCATGGGCCCCAGGATTATGCCGAGGACCGTCGGTATGACGCTGAATCCGTGGACCTTCATGAGATATCCGATGATGCCGAAGGCCACCATGACGTAAACGTCGAAAATATTGCCCCGGAGCGCGTAGGAGCCCATCACTGTCAACAAGAGTACTGAGACGGCCAGGAAATGCCTCGGCGTATTGGTAACGAGTGTAAAATAGGGTGCGAAGTACGTGCCGTAGAGAAGCATGAAAACATTTGCAAGATAGAGGGCGATGATAAAAGTGTAGACGATGTGGCCGTTCCTGGCAAACAGTTCTGCGCCAGGCTGCAGGCCGTGAACCATCAGACCGCCCATCATGATTGCCGCCACCGAATCGCCCGGAACGCCGAGCGTCAACATGGGAATCATGGCCCCGGAGGCCATCGCATTGTTGGCCGATTCCGCAGCCGCTATGCCTTCGGATATGCCGGTGCCGAATTTTTCGGGATGCTTGGACGCCCGTTTCGTTTCGTTGTAGGCCATGAAACTGGCGATGCTCCCGCCGGCCCCGGGCAGTATTCCAATCCCCGTTCCGATTATGGATGACCGGATATAAATCGGAATGAACTTGATAACTTGTTTTAACTTGGGAAATCCTATCTTGATGCTCCTGATGTCTACGCAGGTCTCCTCGGCTCGTTCCTCCTCGGGATGCATGTGACGGCGGATCATTTCCATCGTTTCGGGAATTGAAAACAATCCTATCATGGCCGGGACAAGCTGGATGCCGTCAAGAAGGTTCACGATCCCGCCGGTAAAGCGCGGTATGCCCAGGAGCGGGTCCATGCCGATGGTGCTTATCAGAAGACCGAAAACGCCTGCGATAAGACCCTTGAATATGGCCTTTTCGCTGATCGTTGCTATGATTGTCAGGCCGAAAAGCGCCAGGAGAAAATACTCCGGCGGTCCGAAGAGAAGGGAAATGCGGGCCAGAGGGGGTGCAAACAGCAGGAGAACCGTAACACCGAATATTCCGCCGATGAACGATGCAAAGACCGCTTCACGCAGGGCTTCTCCGGCCAGGCCTTTCTTGCACATGGGATGCCCGTCGAGGACCGTCGCTGCGGCGGAGGGAGTCCCCGGCGTATTGACCAAAATCGCCGCTATCGATCCGCCGTACATGGCGCCGCCGAACAGCGATCCGAGGAGAATGAGCCCCGCCGCAGGTTCCATTCCAAACGTCACCGGAAGCAGAATAGCGACGCCCATGGACGCCGTAAAACCGGGCAGGGCGCCGAAAATGATGCCGATAAGGACACCGCCGGCAGCAATGAGAACATTGCCGAGCTGAAACACATTCTTTATTACGTCGAGGATAGTGACTTCCATACCTTCCACCTTCTTGCGCTTAGATTAACAGTCCCTCGGGAAACCACACGTAGAGCCATTTTTGAAAGACGACATACATGACCGCGAGATAAATTGCAGCGAAAATAATATAAGCAACCAGCCCCTTGCGGCGAAATATCCAGAGATATGCCATTGAAAATATGAATGTCGTCACGAAATATCCGACGAAAGGAAATATAATCGTGTAGGCGATCAGCATTCCTATGGACAACAGCTTTTCCTTCGAGTAGATGATTCTGGCCGCATACTCGGAATGCTGTCGGGGAAAAGCAAAAAGCAATCCGGCCAGAATGTATAAAGCGTAACAGAGAAATCTCGGGAACGCCACGATTTCAGGAGTATAGGAGAACGTGGCCCAATAAAATATGCTGCATACCGCAATGGCTGCGAGGGCAATTTTTCTGTCGAGAACTAACAAGGCAATCACTCCCTTCAAAAGGGGCTGGACGGAGCATGGCTCCATCCAGCCTCATGATGGATTACTTCTTCTTCAATTCATCGGCGATAGCGGAATAGGTATCATGTTCGAGTTTGTTCAATTTGCCGAACTCTTCCGGTCCCAGATACTTTACAGGAAGTCCTATTTTGGCCATGTCTTCCAAGTACTTCGGATTTTCAGAAGCTTGCTTGAAAGCGTCGGCAATTTTGTCGACGATTTCCTTCGGCGTCCCTTTGGGGGCTGCAAGGCCCCGGTTCGAGGAAATGACAAGATTGATTCCCGCTTCCTTGAAAGTAGGAACATCGGGAAGTTCCTTCAACCGTTCCTCCGTGGCCTGAGCAATGACCCGGGCCTGACCCGTCCGTACCATTTCCCACACTTCTCCGAAAGTTTGGGCAACGGCATCAATATGTCCGCCAAGGAAAGCGGCCTTCGATGCGCCGGCCCCTTTGAAATGAACGGGCTTGGCCTTAATGCCGGCCGCCTTGTTCATAACCAGAATCGAGAGATGACCGGATGTTCCTGCGCCGGAGGTGCCGATGGTAAGTTTTTCAGGATTTTCCTTGGCGTATTTTATAAAGTCCGCGGCAGTCTTGAAGCGGTCGTCGTTGGCCCTGACGGCAAAGAGCCGGGGATCGGAGACGAGTAGACAGATGGGCTCAACATCATTCAGGGCGTCATAGGAGGCTTTCCTTAAAAGCGTCAGAGTCACCGATGCAGAGTTGAAACCGCAGATTGTATATCCGTCGGGTTTCGATCGCACCATCTGGGATACGCCGACCTCGCTGCCGCCGCCGTCAACATTCTTGACGATCAGAGGCTGGCCGAGATTCTTTTCTGCGTAATTGGCAACGATCCTGCTGCCGATGTCCGTTCCGCCGCCCGCCTTGAAAGGCACGATCATCGTAACGGGTTTTTTTGGGTAATCGATGGCCGGCGCGGACGAAACGACAATCATCGTGAAGGCGATTGTCATTGCTGCTGCAATAATTATCGAGAATATTTTCCTTCTTTTCATTGCCCAATCCTCCAATTTCAATGCTCCTCGCTTGCGGCCCTTCGGTCGCGCAACGAGAGAACTTTTTCCAAGGTTTGATTTCATTCTTCATAATCGACGCTGCGCCGGTGCTCTTCCGTTACAGACTTTCGATTATGTTCCCCCCCGCTAATACAACCCCTGCACCACCTCCTTCGATTCGCACTGTTATAATTACGACAACCTTGCCACAGAGTATCTTTCCGCAACGCTGTTCAAGGTTTCGATCACCGCTTCGTCCAGCGGTATTCCCTCCTGCTTCCTTTGTGCCGTAAGATTGAACTCTATTTCGCCGGGCATGTAGACGGCGCCGGCAGTCCGGGCCGGCAGCCCCTTGATCATGGCGATTATGGCATCGACGTCATTCTTGAAAGCTTCGACATTTCTGAAATGTGCAATGTTGATGGCGCAAAAAACGTGGCCGGTCCGGGCGCAACCGCTCATATCGGTAACGGTTTTCACCTCGCCCGTCAAAGACGAGCCCGTTAGAACGCCGCAGAGCAGGTCTATGATCAGCGACAGCCCCGATCCTTTCGGTCCGCCGATGGGCTCCAGGCTTCCCTTCAGGGCTTTCTTCGCATCGGTCGTCGGTTTGCCCTCGGCGTCTACGGCCCAGCCGACGGGAATGTCCTTGCCGGTGAGCGCAGCGTGACGTATCTTTCCTCGAGCGACAACCGAGGTGGACATGTCGAGGACAATGGGCTTCGCGTTGCCGGTGGGAACGGCAATGGCCAGCGGATTGGTCCCGAGAAGGGGAACGATTGTCCCGAAGGGGTTCATTGCCGGAGAGGAGTTCGTCAGAACCAGGCCGATCATGCCCGCTTCGAGAGCCATCATGGCATAGTATGCCGCCATGCCGAAATGATTCGAATTTTTCACGGCGACAAAACCGATTCCATGGTCCCTGGCCTTTTCAATGGCATAACTCATTGCTCTATGACCGGCGATCTGACCGAAGCCGTTGTTCGCATCGAAAAGGGCGGCGGCGTTGCCGGTTTGCTCCATGATCATTTCGGCACGGGGATTCAAAACCCCAGTTTCCACCCGCTCGACATAGGTGGGAAGCCGGATGACGCCGTGAGAGGCGACGCCGCGGAGATCCGCAATGATCAGTGAATCGCTGAAGACGGAGGCCTCCTCTTCGCCGAGACCCAGTTTCTTCACAATGTCTTTTGTAAATCTTGCCAATTTCTCTTCTTTGAACAGTTCTTTCATTACAGCGCTCTCCGCTTTCTTTTCGATCCGATTCCTAGAGGGGAATGTTCCCGTGTTTCCTCCAGGGCCGATCCTCCGTTTTTCCCTTGTAGGTTCGAAGCCCCGCGATGATGAGCCGCCTCGTGTCCCTGGGATCGATGATGTCCTCGACCCATCGCATGGCGGCGGCGTGATAGGGAAACCTCCCGAAAGTCGACGCATACTCTTCCAACCGTTGACGCCTCACTTCCCCCGGCTCTGCGGCCGAGGCGATTTCTTTTCTGTATATAATGTCCACGGCGCCCTCGGCGCCCATCAGGCCCATTTGCGCCGTCGGCCAGGCCAGGAGGAGATCGGCGCCGAGCGGCTCATTGCACATGGCCACAAGGCCGCCTCCGTAGCCCTTCCGAATGCATATGGCAATCTTCGGAACCGTCGCTTCCGACAGGGCGTGAAGAACCTTCGCGCCATGGCGGATTATGCCCCCTCGCTCCTGGCTGACGCCGGGCAGATAGGCGGGCGTATCGACCAAAAATATGAGAGGTATATTGAAACAATCGCAGAACCTGATGAAGCGGGCCTCTTTCACTGCCGCATTTATGTCGATCGAACCGGCGAGACATTGAGGGTTGTTCGCTACGATTCCGACAGTCCTTCCGTCGAAGCGTGCGAAGGCCGTAATCATATTTTTTGCGAAATCCGGTTTGATCTCCAGGGAACGCCCGTTGTCGATGATACACTCTATCACTCTGTGCATATCGTAGGGACTCTTATCGTCCGTCGGCACGATGTCGAGAAGCCGTTCGTCCCGCCTGTTGGGATCGTCTCCCGTTGCAACGACAGGCGGATCTTCGCGGTTGTTCGACGGCAGAAAAGAAAGCAACTCCTTGGCTTTCGCCAGGCAATCCTCGTCGTTCTCCGCCAGGAGATCGCAGCAGCCGCTGACTGTCGCATGCATGTACGCTCCGCCAATCTCCTCTTCAGTTACATCGACGAACTGGGCGGCCTTGATCAGAGTCGGGGAAGCCACGTACATGTGGCTCGTCTTTTTCACCATGATGAGAAAATCGTTGAGTATGGGGGAATAGGCGGCGCCGGCGGCGCAGGGTCCCATGAGGAGACTTATCTGGGGAATCACGCCGGAAGCGATGCTCTGTATATAGAAATATGCAGGGTATGCGTCGTTGTAGTCCCGTGTCACGGCATCCTGTATCCGTACGCCGCCCGAATCAATCATGTGAACGCAAGGCGCGCCGGCTTTCAGGGCCTGCCGCATCAGCCTGAGGACCTTTTTTGCATGAACCGTAGCCACCGTGCCGCCCTGGCGGGTGAAATCCTGAGCATAGGCAAAAACAGTTCTGCCGTTCACCGGGCCGTAACCGGTGACGACTCCGTCGCCCGTCAGATTCTTCGCATCAAT
>JAFGGB010000067.1 GCA_016930775.1 Deltaproteobacteria bacterium | reverse complement strand
GGACGACCCCTCGGCGCCGTGCTGACGCACGGCAATCTTTGCACGCAGGCGCTGCTCTTCGAGAGCATCTGCCAGGGACGCCACGACGACATCGGCCTTGCGGTCATTCCGCTCTTCCATGCATTCGGCGCCGCGACGAACATGCTCGGACCCCTTTCCCTCGGCGCCTCCGTCGTCATGATGGAAACATTCAGCGTCGACGGTATTTTCCGGGCAATCGAAAAAGAGAAAATTACCTACATTTCCGCCGTTCCAAGGCTCTATCTGGCCATGTTCATGCATCAGGGCGCCGAGACACGGGACGTCTCGTCGCTCAGACTTTGCATGACCGGCGGCGCCTCCATACCGACCGAGTTCATCTCAATGTTCAGGGAGAAATTTAACGTAAAGCTTGCCGAGGGTTACGGGCTCACCGAGGCATCGCCCGTCGTGAGCTTCAGCAGGCTGGAAATGACGCAAAAGCCGGGATCCGTCGGTACGCCGGCCCCGGGCGTGGATGTAAAGGTCGTCGATGACGACGGCAGCGAACTGCCCGCCGGCCAGGTGGGAGAACTTATCGTCAGGGGACCCAACGTCATGAAAGGCTATTTCAATGAACCGGAGGCGACGGCAGAGGTCCTCAAGGGAGAATGGCTTTATACGGGAGACCTCGCCCGACTCGACGACGAGGGATACATTTTTCTCGCCGGTCTGAAGAAACGCCTGATCATCACGAGCGGATTCAATGTTTACCCCGCCGAGGTGGAATCGATTCTGTTGCGGCATCCCGCCGTGAAAGACGCGAAGGTCGTCGGGAGCCCCGACTTCATGAGAGGAGAAATTGTAAAGGCAATCGTCGTGAAACGGGAAGGATTTTCCCTTGACGACACGGAACTTATCCGCTATTGCCGCACCTATCTGGCGCCCTTCAAGACTCCCCGCGAAGTGGAGTTTGTGCCGTCGATGCCATGATTGCAGTGTTTCCACAATGCCTGACGGCATTCTTCGGGTTGAAATATTTGGAAGCGGCGGCGAATCAGAGAGAACTGACTATGCAGAAGGCAACCGAAAGGAACCGGCGCGGTTGAACAATAACGAAGCGATGGCGTGAAAAAGAAGAATCGGGCATAGGGGCTCGCCAGCAGCAAAGCCTTTGGCTTTTCCGATTTGTTTCTATTCTGTCTTTTTTCAACTATCTGCTTTTGAACCGATACTGATTAGAACGACGAATCCACGAAGGATTTACGGGAAAAGGGGAACAGGGAAGAATGGGCATAAAGAGACGATCCACCCTGAAGTGAGGGCATCGAGAAAGAACTGTCGATAAACCTCCTACCCATGGGAACGACCGCAAGGGTCGGATCATAATCATATCAGTCGGCGATGCCATGAGGCCTCGTACGACCAGAGAGAAGGAAAGGAGTTGTCAGAATGAAAGAAGTTGTTATTGTAAGCGGAGCCCGAACGGCCGTGGGTGAATTCGGCAGGTCCCTCAAGGGAGTGAAGTGCACGGATATCGGCGCCCTGGTCATCAAGGAAGCAATCAAGAGGGCTGGATTGCGTCCCACTGTCAGTGATTTCATCAAATCCTGCCGTCCCGATGTATTCGGCGATTTCGACATGACGGACATTAACAAGAAGTATTACGACTATGATGAGTCATTGAAGCCCGTCTATTTCGACGAATGCATGATGGGAAACGTTCTCCAGTCAGGGCAGGGTCAGAATCCCGGACGCCAGGCCTCCATATACGCAGGCCTCCCCGAAGAAACGAACGCAATTACCGTCAACAAGGTCTGCGCCTCGGGCATGAAGACGATTGCTCTGGGCGCCCAGGCGATACAGTGCGGAGAGGCCGATATAATCGTGGCCGGCGGCATGGAAATCATGAGCAACACCCCATACGCCCTGGCTGACGCCCGATGGGGATACCGCATGAACATGCCCTATGGGCAGTTGACCGATCTCATGGTCCATGACGGTCTCTGGGAAATTTTCAACGCCTACCACATGGGTTTCACGGCGGAGAATATTGCGGAAAAATACGGCATCTCCCGTCAGGAACAGGATGAACTGGGATATCTCAGCCACAAGAGAGCCCGCCAGGCCATCGCAGAGGGATCAACGGCCGATGAAATCGTCCCCGTGGTGATCCCCCAGAAAAAAGGCGATCCCATCGTATTCAAGGTTGACGAGCGTCCCATGGACACGACTCTTGAAAAAATGGCAAAGCTGGCGCCCGTCTTTAAAAAAACCGGGACCGTCACTGCCGGAAACGCCTCGGGAATCAATGACGGCGCCTGCGCGGTCGTCATCATGAGCGCGGAAAAGGCAAAGGAATTGGGCCTGAAACCGCTGGCAAAGATCAAGGGTTTCGCCTCGGGAGGAGTCGACCCCGCCTTCATGGGGCTTGGACCGATCCCTGCCACAAGAAAGCTCTTTAAAAAACTCGGCCTCACCATGAAGGACATCGATCTCGTGGAACTGAACGAAGCCTTCGCATGCCAGGCCATCGCCTGCATGCGGGAACTCGATATCACCATGGACAAGTGCAATCTCGTCGGCGGCGGCATCTCCATCGGGCATCCCATCGGATGCACCGGCGCCAGAATCACCTATAGTCTTGCCATGCAGATGAACAAGAGCAACCTTAACCTCGGTCTTGCGACTCTCTGCATCGGCGGAGGCCAAGGCATGGCAATCGTCCTTGAGAGGATCTAGCGGCAATTGAACGATGAAGGGGAAGCTCCCGAGCTTCCCCTTCATCGTTCCCGTGAAGCCTCTTTCACCGCCGTCCGGAAAGGATCTTTCAGCGAACCAATGAGCCGCATCATGTCATACATTCGGGAGGCAATGGAATGAGCTACGCAAATATTATCTATGAAGTTGAGGGTTTCGTCGCCACAATCGCATTCAATCGTCCGAAGGCGTTGAATGCGATGAATTCAGATACGATGAAAGAGCTTCATGACGCCATAGGACGGGTTCGCAACGATGAATCCGTAAAGGCGGCAATTATCACGGGCGCCGGAGAGAAGGCTTTTGTGGCAGGCGCCGACATTGTGCAGATGCAGGCAATGGCGCCTGTAGACGCACTTTCTTTTATGGAATTCGCCCACGAGACGCTTCGGAATCTCGAAACATTGTCGAAACCGGTGATCGCCGCAGTGAACGGTTACGCCTTGGGCGGCGGCTGCGAGATTGCCATGGCCTGTGATGTGAGATTCGCCGCCGAAAAAGCCCGGTTCGGTCAGCCGGAAGTCCTGTTGGGCATCATCCCCGGCTGGGGCGGCACGCAACGGCTTGCCCGGCTCGTGGGCCTGGGACGCGCGAAGGAACTGATTTATGGATGCGAACAGATCGACGCCCGTCGAGCCTTGGAAATCGGCCTGGTTAACCGCATTTATCCGGGAGATCAACTCATGGCAGAAACGAGGAAGTTCGCCGCGCAGCTGGCTGAACGTCCGCCCTTTGCCGTGAAAATGGCCAAGCAGGCCATGACCTTCGGATATGATTTGTCGCTGGAGAGCGCCAATCGGCTCGAGGTGGAGTGTTGCGCCCAGTGTTTCAGTACGGCGGACCAGAAGGAAGGAATGAAGGCTTTCCTGGAAAAGAGGAAAGCGATCTTTACGGGCCGCTAGGCGCCGGATTCAGAATAGAAAGGATGTGTCGATGCACTTTGCACAGACGGAAGAACAGCAGATGGTGCGGGACATGGTGGCCCGCTTTGTAAACGAGGAAATCAAACCTATCGCCGGAGAGCTGGACAAAACGCACCGCCACCCCGAAGAGATCTGCCGGAAGCTCGGCGAGATGGGGCTCATGGGGGTCGCCATATCGCCGGAATACGGCGGGGCAGGCATGGACACCGTGACCTATGTCCTTGCGCTCATCGAAATATCCCGAGGCTGCGCCAGTTGCGGCGTCATTTGTTCGGTTAACAATTCCCTCTACGGATACCCCATCGACGCCTTCGGAACCCACGAGCAGAAACTGCGGTACCTGACCCCCGTGGCAAGCGGGCAGGTTGAAGGATGCTACGCCCTGACGGAATCGAGCGCCGGATCGGATGCTGCTTCATTGAAATGCAGGGCCGAGCTGAAGGGCGACCGGTATATAATCAACGGCGTGAAAACTTTCATCACCAGCGGCAACGTTGCAAACTATTGCGTATTGGCCGCAACAGAAGACCCCGCGAAGGGATACAAGGGCATTCTCAATCTGATCGTCGATTTGAAAAGCACTCCGGGCTTTTCCGTGGGAAAAATCGAGGAAAAAATGGGCATTCGGGCCTCGGGGACGGCGGAACTCGTCTTCGAAAACGCCGAGGCGCCGGCGGAAAACCTTCTGGGGAAGCCAGGCGAAGGATTTCGTCAGATGCTGAGCGGTCTTGATGCCGGAAGGATAGGCATTGCCGCCCAGGCCGTAGGCATCGGCCGGGCAGTCCTGGAGGATTCTCTGGCCTATGCAAAAGAGCGGGTCCAGTTCGGCAAGACAATTTCATCATTCCAGGCAATCCAATGGAAGCTTGCCGACATGGCGACGGAACTCGACGCGGCGGAACTCCTGGTGCTTAGGGCCGCCTGGCTTAAGGATCAGGGTCTCGACTACGAGAAGGAAGCAGCTATGGCGAAGATGTACGCCTCCGACGCGACGATGCGGGCCGCCGTGGAAGGCGTCCAGATATTCGGCGGTTATGGCTATTGTTCCGAGTACCCTGCCGAACGCCACATGCGCGACGCAAAGATCTGCCAGATCTACGAAGGAACAAACGAGATACAGCGAGTCGTCATAGCGAGGAAGCTCCTGAGCCTTCGATAGATGCAAAGGCCCAGGCGAAACAGTCATTGATTGAAAAAGAGCGGAGCAGGGGCAATGGAAAAGAAAATCGCAGGAACGGAAACCGCCGAAGGCCTGCCAGAGCCGCTGCTCCTTATCATCCTGGACGGAATGGGTCTGTATAAGGGCAGGACCGAGGGTTACCCTGGCAACGCCATCGATCTTGCAGAACCTGCGATCCTGTCGAAACTTCTCAACAAAGAGAAAATCGTCCTGTCTCTCAAGGCCCATGGAACTGCCGTGGGCCTTCCTTCCGACGAAGACCAGGGCAACAGCGAGGTCGGCCATAACGCCATGGGGGCCGGTCGGATCTTTGCCCAGGGCGCGCTGCTTGTCAATGAGGCCATCGCCGACAACCGGATCTTCCAATCGTCCGCCTGGCGGAAGCTCATGGATAATTCGCGAAACCACGGCACTCCAGTCCATTTCATAGGCCTCGTCTCCGACGGCAACGTTCACAGCAATGTGGCGCATCTGATGGAGCTCCTTGCGCAGTGCGACAGAGAGGGAATCGAGAAGGCGTTCGTCCACGGCCTCCTTGATGGTCGGGATGTCCCGCCCTTAAGCGCGCTTCGTTATTTCGCCGAACTGGAGGATTACCTGTGGTCCGTGCGGCGCCGCGCCATGGAACAGGGCAAAAAACGCCGTTATTGCGTGGCTTCGGGAGGCGGCCGGATGGTTGTGACAATGGATCGCTACGAAGCGGATTGGTCAATCGTTGAAAGAGGATATAACGCTCACGTTCTCGGTGAAGGACCCCTCTTCCCCGACAGCCTTACGGCAATACGGAAACTCCGGCAATCGTCGCTGGCCGATGATCAGAATTTGCCGCCCTTCGTGATCCATGACGAGTCGAAGACCGAACAACCCTGTGCGACGATCGACGACAACCACGGAGTCGTACTATTTAATTTCCGGGGGGACCGGGCTCTCGAAATAAGCCGCGCCTTCGTTGAGGACGATTTTCGAGGATTCACGAGAAAGCGGCGCCCCAGGGTGGTCTTCGCCGGAATGGTTCAATACGACAGCGATACGACCATGCCGCCCCTCTACCTGGTGGAACCTCCGGCCTTCAAGAACACCCTTTCGGAATACCTGGCATCGAAGGGCGTCACCCAGTACGCCCTGAGCGAAACCCAGAAGTTCGGTCACGTTACCTATTTCTGGAACGGGAACAATTCGGCCAAGTTCGATGAAAAGCTGGAGGTCTGGGAAGAAATACCCTCCGACCGGATATCCTTCGACAAAAAACCCGCCATGAAAGCAAAGGAAATTGCGGATCGCGCAATTGAGGCGTTGCGGTCCCGCCGCTATCGTTTTCTTCGGATTAATTTTCCAAACGGAGACATGGTGGGCCACACAGGATCGCTTCCCGCCGCCGTGGAAGCCGTAAAAGCCGTGGACGATGCATTGGGAAGGATCATCGCGGCGACAGACGAACTGGGAGCAACGGTGATCGTGACGGCGGACCATGGAAATTGCGAACAGATGATCGCCGTGGATTCCAAAACCGGAGAACCCCAGCAAGGACCCGGCGGCGCCTACAAGGTCATGACGAGCCACTCGCTGAATCCCGTTCCCTTCATTATTCACGGTCCCCAGGCGGAGCGTTTCAACATAAACAAAAGAGCGACGAATCCGGGACTTGCCAATATCGCCTCCACAATCCTCACGCTCCTTGGCCTGGAGAAACCGCCCGAATACCTGGATTCCCTTATAATAAGCGTCGAGTAAGAGCGGTCAGCCTTCCGGGCAGGAGTGTAAAATTCCGAGGAAATCTCCGAGAACCCTGTTGAATTGCGTGGGCCGCTCCAGCATGGGGAAGTGGCCCGACTCACCGATCAGCGCCAGCCGGGCGCCGGGTATCTGTTCCGCAAGCATCCGGGACAATGACGGCGGCGTCATTTTATCGCTGTCGCCGCATACCGCAAGAACGGGCAGGACTACGCGGGAAAGGTCGCCCGTCACGTCGAAGGCGTCGCAGGCTCGAAGATCGCCCGCCAGAACCGACGGATCGCCCCTGCCGAACATTTCGACCAGGAACGGAGACAGACTGTCCCTCAGGGGCTTGAAAAGAGAAAGCTTGGCGATAAGACTGCAGGCTGCGGCCGGATCTGCAGTGAGGAGATCGAAAATAGCCGGGTTCACCGCCATGCGCGAACCGCCTCCCACCGGCACGACGGCGCTTATCAGGTGAGGATATTCGATGGCAAGGGAAAGAACAACGGCCGCACCGAGAGAATGACCCACGACGACGGGCCGCCGGAGAGAGGCTTCCTCGATGAACGCGGCGATCCAGGCGGCATAGTCGCAAACCCGTCCGGCGCCGCAGCCGCCGGACGAACCGTGCCCGGGAAGATCGACGGCCATGAGATTCCAGCCATCTTCCAGATCGGCGAATTGCCTGTCCCACGTACGGTAATCGCACCCCGATCCGTGAATAAAGAGCACGTTCCTGCCTGACGCCTCCGTTACCCCTTTATTACGGCAGGCAACGACAATTCCCCTGACAGTTTCGACCGTTGTCATAGCTCGCTTCCAATGTTCGGGGGTGCGGGTTTCTCCGTCGTTGCGGAAACATTCCCGCACCCCTCAGAACATGGCACATCAACCGGAGGATTAACCGGCGACTTTTTTCCGTTTCTCCAGTTCTTCCGCTCTGAGCTGTTTTCGCAGAACTTTCCCGACGTTCGTCTTGGGCAGTTCTTTACGGAACTCGACTTCCGTCGGCAATTTATATTTCGCCAGCTTATCTTTGCAAAACCCTATCAGTTCCTCGGCGGTGGCGCTTTCGCCTTCCTTGAGGACGACGAAGACCTTCACGCTTTCACCCCGTTTGGCGTCGGGAACGCCTATGGAGCATGCTTCCTGAACTTTCGGATGGGCAAAGAAGACTTCGTCGATGTCCCGGGGATAGACATTGTAACCGCCGGAGATGATCATGTCCTTCTTCCTGTCAACGATGTAAAAATAGCCCTCCTCGTCCATCTTGGCGATGTCGCCGGTGAAGCACCAGCCGTCTCGCAGCGTCTTCGCCGTTTCATCGGGCATGTTCCAGTACCCCTTCATGACCTGGGGCCCTCGGACTATCAGTTCGCCCGTCTCTCCCACTGGCATGTCCTTCAAGCCGTCCTCCAGATCGACTACCCGGGCCTCCGTGTCGGAGATGGGAAGACCGATGGAACCGACCTTGCGGGCGCCGCCGGCAAATGGATTGATATGGGTCACCGGGCATGTCTCCGTCATGCCGAACCCCTCGACGATTACGGCGCCGGTTCTTTCCTCGAATTCACGGATTACTTCCACGGGCAGGGGCGCGCTCCCGGAAAAACAGCCGTTCAGGCATGTCATATCCGTCTTGGCAAGATCGGGATGGCTGAGCATGCCGATGTACATGGTGGGCACCAGCGGCGCGAATGTCGGCCTGAACTGCCTGATCGCTTCAAGAAGCTGCTGTGGCTGGGGCCGCGGGACGAGAACATCGGTCCACCCCATATAGATTGAAAGATTCATCGCCGTGGAAAGACCGAACACATGAAAGAAGGGGAGCGCACCGAGCATGATTTGCGTTCCCTTATCGAACTTGGGAAACCAGGCGCCAATGTGCTGAACCTGCTTGCTCAGATTTCCATGAGTAAGCATGACGCCTTTTGAAACGCCCGTGGTGCCGCCGGTGTACTGGAACATGGCCACTTCGTCGAAAGCAATGGAAGCGTTCTGAACAAGAGGATTGTGGCTGGCCAGACATTCCTTCCAGCGGAAAACATCGGGTGCGCTCTTCACATCGGCGGCAAGTTTTTTCTTCTTCGCCACGAGAGGAAAGAGCAGATTCTTGGGAAAGGGCAGGTAGTCGCCGATCGACGTATAGACGATCTGTTTGATGGAAGTCTTGGGACGAAGGTTTATCATTCGGTTGCCCAGAAGATCGAGGGTCACCAGCACTTTTGAACGCGAGTCGTTGAATTGGTGGAGAAGCTCCGGATCGGTGTAGAGAGGGTTGTTCATCACGACGACCCCGCCGATCTTGAGGATGGCGTAATAGGCCACTACGCAGGGAATGACATTCGGAAGAAGAATCGCCACGGAATCGCCTTTATGGACGCCGAATGAAGCAAGGCAGGCCGCGAATCGGTCCACCATGTCCTGAAGCTGCCGGAAGGTTACGGCATAACCCTGAAAGATCAACGCTTTCTTGTCGGGAAATGTAGCGGCTGTCCGGTTGAAGATATCCGGAAGGACGATCGTCTCGTAATCGACGAACTCCGGGACTCCCGCTTCATAGGATTTTAACCAGGGTTTGTCCTGATAGGTCACTGCGCCCGCCATAGCGATCTCTCCTTTCTCGATCGTAAAACGCGCCGTCCCGCCGGGTTGACGCCGCAATAACAAAACCCGGCAGGCACGTAATGTTCCGCCAGGCTTCATTGAACAAGCCGGTGGAAAAGCCCCCTTGTAATACTTCAGTCTAGATTTATAGTAAAAATGATGAAAATACCACCAAAATGGCGCCGCTGAACGATGTCTGTCGAAGAATTTATTGGTATCCCTTTTCACGTGCGAGTATATCGAGCCCTGCCGTCAGAATCTTCTCCAGGGGAATAAGGGACTCCTCCGCCATATTGCTCAGGTCAAGAGCCTTTATATACCTTTTGCAGGAATCGCAGACATAGACCCGATATCTTTCATCGCTGACCGTAAAGTAAGAAAGAACCTCGTGATCGCGGGAACCGCAGAAGGGACATTGAATCCGCTGAAAGATCCACTCGAAGTCGCAGCGTGAACAGGAAAGCCATCGCGAACCGTATTCTCCTTTAAGAAAAGCGAAGTCCGGCCTGCCTCCGCAGACGGGGCAGACGGTGCGGCGCCAGGAATCCTGATCCACGATACGGTCCGCAGCGTCGGCAAAAGGTGCAAGATAGGGACGAAGGGCCGCCTGCAAGAGTATTGACAGGACCTTTCGCAGGTTCTCGGGAACTGTTTCGGGAAATGAAGATGTTTCGTACCACTGCTGCAACAGTGCGGCCAGGGCCTCTTTCTCCCGGATCATCTCCCTGAGGGACTCTTCCTCCTCGCCGGCAAGATCCAGGTGGGGCGACAGAAGGCCGAAAATCTGGAAACAGGCATCGGCAAACTCCGGCAGGTCCATCGCAATATCCTGAAAGCCAACAAGAGGGCTTTGTCCATCGCGTCGATCGGGAAGGCCGGCAAATGGACGCTTCTGAAGGATGCGTTCCTTTTCCGACGCCTGTATTGCCAGAATATCCCTGTAGAGATCAAGCGCGTGGGTCATCTCAGCGCTGTCGATCTCACGACCGTTCAGTTTTTCGAGCATCATTCTTTCCCGATTGCGCTGTGTCACGCGCGCAGTCTCTTTCTGCCGGCAATTCCGGAACGTCGGCCCATGAGGCGGGGAAAGGGATCGTCTCCCCTCTCAGGGTTTTCCCTGACTGACCGGGCCCGAGTTACGCGGCATCGTCGGTCGGACCAAGATGGTAAACCGGCAGGTACCGGTTTGCCAGTTGCATCGTCAGCAGGGCTGCCGAAAAAAGACCGGCGGAAATTGCGATTTCCATCCAGTGAGGCCAATAGCTGTAGCCCGGTCGTCCTTCGAGGATGAAAAGGCTCACGTTGAATCGATTCAGCATAAGACCCAGAACTACGATAAGGGCGCTCCAGAAGAGCTTGCTTTTGCTTTTTCTCACACCGGGCATGGAAAAAAGAACGATGGGGAGAACGACGCCGCCCAGGATCTCCAGCCACCATAGGAGGTTCTGGGGAAAAGCCGTGAAAGCAAGGCCAAAATTGCCCCGGAAGATGACGTCGATCACCCTCGCGATCAGATAGGGACCCAGGACCCAGGGAACCATCCGTCCCAGACCTCCAAGAACATTTACATCAACATCGTGGTTGAATGCTTTGGCGCTCAGGGACGCCTCGAAAATCACCATGGCCAACCCGACGGACAGGGCGGAAATAAAGAAATGAACAGGAAGCATCGGGGAAAACCACAGGGGGTGAACCTTGTCATGCATCAGCGTGAGCATTGTCCCGAGAGAGGACTGGTGTCCCGTGGAAAGAACAATTCCCCCTATGACGAGGGGAATCTGAATTCTTCGAATCAAGCGAAGGGGAACCTTCCATTGCAGCCGCTCAAAGACTGCGGGGCTGAACTCCAAGGCCAGAACGCTTGAGTAGAGCATGACGCACCAGGCGACCTCAAAGAGCGGGGAGTTGATATTCCAGAATATAATTGCGTGCCAGATCCTCCAGGGCTGACCGAGATCGATGAGGAGAGCGAATACGACGAGTATATAGCCGAGGAATGCCGTCATGATGGCAGGCCGCACCAGGTCATGATACTTTCGCCGGCAAAAGATGTAAAAAATGGCAGCCATCGTAAAACCGCCGGAGGCAAGGGCGACGCCGCAATAGAGGTCGAAGCTGATCCAAAAACCCCAGGGACGGCCGTCGCTCAAGTTCGTAATGGCCCCAAGACCGTATATGAACCGGTAAACAGCAACGAAAAAACCTATGGATGCAAGGGCGATAAGAATCATTGTACCGGCAGTGAGCGATCTTCTACTCTCTTTCATGGCGCAATCACTCCTTCTCCTCGCTGATGTCTTCATGGGCGGCAATCTTTTCGCGACGCTTTGAGAACCAGTAAATCCCCGTCATGAGCCCGGCAACAACGACCGCCACGGGGGGAACGGCGTGCATCAGCGGATCGCTGAACACACTCATCCGTTCAGGGCCGAGTTTCGGGAATCCCACCGATTCGAAGGGAACCGAAGAGATGTACAGCCAGCACGTCCCTCCAGCTTCTTTTTCTCCATACACATGGGGAACGTACCTTGCCGGCGCCGTTTCGATTCTGCGCTTGGCCTCAGCCAGCAGTTCAGCCCGGTCGCCGAAAGACAGGGCGCCGGAGGGACAGGCCGTTGCACAGGACGGCGCCATGCCGCCCTTCAAGCGGTCGAAGCAGAAGGTGCATTTTCTGATATAGGGAATCGGCCGGTCCCACTCGAAAGCAGGCACGCCAAAGGGACAGGCAACCATGCAGTAGCGGCAGCCAATGCATTTCTTGGCGTCATAAACAACGGCCCCTTCCTTTGTTTTTTCAAAGGCGCCCACTATGCAGGCGGTGGCGCAGGCGGGATGCTCGCAGTGCATGCACTGAAGCTTCGTAAAGACCCACTGGAACCCGTCCTTCCCTTCGATTTCCGTGAAACGCATCTTCGTCCACGTGTCAGCCGATAGATGGGGAGGATTCTCTGCGGTTCCTCGATTCGCCGTATCTTCCGACCTGTTTTCATTCCATGACTTGCAGGCAACCTGGCAGGCCCGGCAGCCGATACACTTGGTCGCATCAAAGAGAACACCCTTGCTCATGCTACGCTCTCCTAACATCGCACAGAAACGTCTTGAATTCGGGGATGGTCGTGTTCGCGTCTCCTACGTGGGCTGTGAGAACATTCCCGCTGTCCCCCGTGGACTTTCCGCTGTACCCCCAGTGAATCAGCACGCCGATATGGTGGACAGCGGTTCCGTCAACCAGAAGGGGCTTGAATCGTTTTGTGACCAGGGCAACGGCGCTAATCTCTCCCCGGGCGGTGCTGACCGTGACCCTGTCGCCGTTTTTAAGACCCCGCGCCTTCGCCAGATCCTCTCCCAGCTCTATATACATATCGGGCATCATCTCGACCAACCAGGGCAGATTTCTCGTCATAATGCCCGTCTGCCAGTGTTCCGTGCACCGGTAAGTGGTGCCTATGCAGGGGTATTTATCGGGAGTTCCCCGTTCATTCCGGTAGGCGCCCACAAAGGCGCAGGGATTGTACATAGTCCCGGACATGAGATTCTTTTTCAGCGGGCTTTCCCACGGTTCATACGCCTCGGGCAAAGGACCTTCCGCACGGCCGAATCCCCAGATTCGGGCGACTCCCTCGGGCTCCATGATAAAGGGAAGCTGCCGGTTTCCCCGGGGGGCCTTGTTGACCGGCGCAGCGCCGCCGTCTGGAACATCGCCCTGCCACTTCATCTCCGGTTCATATCGGAGAATCACCGGATGCTCGTCATCCCAGGGCCGGCCATCGAGATCCACCGAGGCCCTGTTGTAAAGTATCCGTCGATTCATGGGCCAGCACCAGGCCCAGTCGGAATAGAGACCTATTTTCGCGGGATGACCGTCAACGGTCCCCCGCCGCTTTGCCTTGTTTCCTTCCGCCTCGGTGTACATGTTGCAGTAGATCCAGTTGCCGGAAGAGGTGGACCCGTCATCGCTCAAGGCGCCGAAACCGCCGATCAGTTTGCCCGTTGCTCCGGAATAACCGTTGATCTCTCTAGCCACCGCATCGGCCGTTATGCGATCGCCGTAGTCCCAGGAAAGCTTCCGAATCCCTTCGGACTGCGGCGTCTCTTCCTTTGCATAGAGCTCCTTGAGCTTCACGACGATGAGATCCATCAATTCTAGATCCGCCATGGCTTTTCCCGGCGGTTCAGCGGCGCGGTAGCGCCATTGAACCCATCGTCCGCTGTTCGTGATGCTTCCCTCCTTTTCATAGGAGGCGGCGGCTGGGAGAATGAAGACCTCCGTATCGATATCCGCCGGTTTGACGCCGGGGCGTTTCCAGAATTCCGCCGTCTCGTTCAACCAGATATCGGCCGAGACAAGCCAATCAAGGTTCCCCAAGGCCTCCCGCTCGCCCGTGGCATTCGGCCCTCCTACGGCGGGATTCTGGCCCCAGCACCAGAGGCCCTTGATCCTTCCCTCTCCCATGGCTTCGAACATGCCGATATGGGTGTAGTTGACTTTCGGATCGGCCTTGGGAAGGAGACTGAAACAGAAATCGTTGTCCGCTGTCGCCGCTTCCCCGTACCAGGCCTTGAGAAGACTCACCATGTACTTTTTGTAATTGCCCCACCAGTTCAAGCTCTTGTCGCCGGCAAGATTCCGCGGTGAAATCGCGGCGGGACGAACTCGCTTGAGATAGCCTTCAAGATTCCCGTCCTGATCGTTCGGAACGGAAAGATAGCCGGGCAGTATATGGCTCAGAAGAGCCATATCGGTGGAGCCCTGAACGTTCGATGTCCCCCTGAGAGCGTTGATGCCGCCGCCCGCCACGCCGATATTGCCCAGGAGAAGCTGGAGGATCGCATAGCTCCGAATATTCTGGGTGCCGTAGGTGTGCTGCGTGGCCCCCATGGCATACATGATCGTTCCCGCTTTCCCTCGCCTGCCGGTCTCGCAGAACGTTCTCATGACTTCACTGTAGACTTCCGAAGGGGTTCCCGTGATGCGGCATACCGTATCTGCATCGTAGCGGGCGTAGTGTTTCTTCAGCAACTGGAAGACGCACCGCGGGTCCTTCAATGCGGGATCCGTCGCAGGCGTGTTCATGTCCGCATATTTCCAGCTGTTCCTGGCGGCTTCGCTATATCGTCCGTCCTGGATTTCACCGAAGATTCCGTCATTGAATCCATAGTCGGAATTCACGATGAACGCCGCGTTGGTATATTGTCGCAAATATTCCATGGTGTAATTTTCGGGATGTTTGTCCATGTCCGTGAGAACATAATTGATCATGCCCCCGATAAAGGCGATGTCGGCGCCCGAGCGCAACGGAGCATAGATATGGGCCTTGGCCGAGGTTCTCGAAAAGCGCGGGTCCACATGGATCAGCTTGGCGCCTCGCTCCATGGCTTCAGCAACCCACTTGAATGATATGGGATGATTTTCCGCAGCGTTCGAACCGATAATCATGATGCAGTCGGAATTCCGAATATCGATCCAATGGTTCGTCATGGCGCCGCGTCCGAACGACTCTGCCAGAGCCGCTACAGTCGAGGAGTGTCAGAGGCGGGCGCAGTGCTCCAGATAAACAAGTCCCAGGGCTCGGTTCATTTTTGACAGGAGGTAGCATTCTTCGTTGTCGAGCTCGCCGCCTCCCAGGCTCGCCATGGCCTCGGTCCTCGAAGCCGGGGCGTTCCACGACTCGTCGCGGGTTTTTTTCACCCTCTTCGCAATGGCGTCTATCATCCACTCCAGGGATTTTTCCTCCCACTTCGCCGCGCCGGGCGCGCGGTAGAGCGGCTGCGTGAGTCGGGAAGCGTTCAGCTTGCCCCCCACTTGATGAACCTGCGACATTGCAAGCCCCTTGGGACAGAGGGCCCCCCGGTTTACAGGATGATCGGGGTCTCCCTCGACCTTGACCGCGCCGTCCTCATAGACAGAGACAATAGCGCCGCATCCCACGGAACAGTAACAACATATGGTTGACGATTCGGATACTTTCTTTTTCAACCGAAATTTCGCCGTTGCCGCAAGCGTTTTCGTGCCGGTCAAAAGACCCAGTGCGGCCGATCCCCCGCTCAGTCCTGAAAGCTTGAGAAAATCTCTACGTTTCAATGGCGAAACCCTCCTTTATTGAAAACTCGACAAATGGCATCGCGAAAAATGTTGCCCGCGCCTTGCTGAACAGCGTTTATAGCGAAGGCTTTTTCACTCTACGGAAAGATTCTTTCATATAGCGGAATAACACGAGCTCTCCCGCAAGTCAATTCCGATTCTTGCACCGTTAAATCGGCAGCGAAGACAACGCTTTTCAGACGTTCGAAAAAACCGGCGCAAAGGCCGATGTGGGATTTACGTTCTATCGAATCAAATGCTCAATAGAGAGAGCGTGCAGTGCCGGACTCCCTTGAGAGACTGGAGAAGATCTGCCACCGCTTTAACCGCCCCGGCGTTTCCGCGCACGGCGATAATCTCAAGGCAGGAGTCGTGATCGAGATGGATGTGTTGAGTGGATATGACAATGTTCTGAAAATTGTGCTGCGTGTCGAGAATCCTGTTGACCAGTTCCTTCTTGTGGTGATCGTAGACAAATGTGATGGCGCCGGCGACTTCCCCGTCGTCGCTCAACTGTTCGGCCGTAAGCTCCTTCCTGATGAGATCGCGCAACGCCTCCGAGCGGCTGGTATAGTGCCGTCCCCGAATAACCCTGTCGAATTGCTCCAGCAGGCTGCGCTCGAGGGAAACGCCGAACCTCGCTATCTCAGACATAGGTTTCACCAATCCTGAACCGAGATTCGAAATGCGAAAAGGACGGAACGAAACGGCGGGGGGGAGATACGAATTCCCGCCCCGCCATCTCATCACTCCATCAGTTCCTTGGCTGCCTTCGTTATTTCAGGGACTACCTTGAAGAGATCGTCCACGACTCCGTAATCGGCCTTTGCAAAGATCGGCGCATCCGGATCCTTGTTGATGGCCACGATTACCTTCGACGAACTCATTCCCGCCAGATGCTGAATCGCGCCGGATATGCCGCAGGCGACGTACAGATTGGGCGACACGGTCTTGCCAGTTTGCCCTACCTGGTCCGTCTGGGGCCGCCACCCGGCATCGACGGCTGCTCTCGAGGCGCCCACGGCGGCGCCGAGAACGGCTGCCAGTTCCTCGATAAGGGCGTAATTTTCAGGCCCTTTCATGCCCCGGCCTCCCGAGACGATGACATTCGCCTCGGTGAGTTCGACTTTTCCGCCTGATTCCTTTTGAATCTCAAGAACCTTCGTCTTGAGAGACGCAGGGTCGATGGCGGCGTCGAAGGCAACGGCCGTTCCGGCTTTCGGCATCTCCACCGCGGCGAAAACGTTCGGCCGCAACGAGGCCATCTGGGGGGTCCCGTCGATTACTACGTCGGCGAAACATTTTGCCGCATACATGGGACGCCGGGCCACCAACTTTCCATTCTCGATCCGGAGTTCGGTGCAATCCGACGCCATTCCCGTGGCCAGTTTGCCCACGAGACGGGACGAAAGATCCTTGCCCTGCACCGATGCAGGCAGGAGCAATATTGCCGGGTCTTTCTCCTTTACGATTTTAGCCACCGCCGCGGCGTACGCCTCCGTCGTATAGTTTTGAAAGACCGGCCCGTCGGCCACATAAACCGTATCGACGCCGTATTTGCCCAAGGCGCCCGCCAGCGCCGAAACTCCCGATCCCAGAAGAACGGCTGCGACATCGGTCTGCAATTCATCGGCGATCCTTCTCGCAGCACTGGCAATTTCGAAGGAGACCTTGCGAAGAACTCCGTCACGCTGTTCAGCTACAATCCATACTTCCTGTGCCATTTCCATCACCTCCTGAGGGTCTCCTAAATAACCTTGGCCTCTTCCCTGAGAAGCCTGACCAGTTCCCGGGCCTTCGCCTCGGGGTCATCCCCCTGGATGATCTTGCCGGCCGCGCGCTGCGGAGGCGGCATCATCTTGATGATGCGGGCCTTCTGTTCCACGGAAATGCCCAGGGCGGCGGCATTCTTCACGTCCACGGGTTTCTTCTTGGCCTTCATGATGCCTGGAAGCGAGGCGTAGCGGGGCTCGTTGAGACCTTTCTGTGCCGTCACGACGCAGGGCAGGGCGCTCTCCAGGACAACCTGAGCTCCTTCTATGGCCTTCACGGCCTTCGCAACTCCGCCAGCCACCTCGAGTTTCATGATTATGGTCAGTTGGGGAACGCCGAGAAGCTCGGCAAGAATCGATCCGACCTGGCCGCTGTCATCGTCAATTGCCCGCTGGCCGCAGAGGATGATGTCATGAGGAAGGCTTTTTATCGCCGCGGCCAGCGCCGAGGCCGCGACAAAGGCGTCGGCCCGGTCCAGAGAGGGATCGCTGATATGTATGCCCTTGTCGGCGCCCATCGCCAGCGCCGTTCGTATCGATTCCATAGCCCGGGCGGGGCCCAGGGAAACGATGGTCACATCCCCGCCGTTCTTTTCTTTCAGCCGGAGCGCCTCTTCTACGGCATACTCGTCATAGGGATTCATGACCCACTTTATTCCCGCTTCCTCGATGCCCGATCCGTCGGGTTTCAACTTGATCAGGGCTTCCGTATCGGGCGCCTGTTTCACACAAACCACAAGATGCATAGAAAAACTCCTTTCGAAAAAAAAGAAGGAGCCGACGGCGCAAGCCGGCGGCTCCTCTATTCAGGGATGCTGCAGAGGGTGTTCTTTCCAGATCCACAGACCTCTCGGAACGTGAGCCGGCAGGAACACCATGCTTACTGCCTGTTCTTTACGATGTCTTCAACAACGTGCGGATCGGCAAGTGTCGTCGTATCGCCGAGCTCGCCGATCTGACCTGCGGCAACCTTCTTCAGGATGCGCCGCATGATCTTGCCGCTCCTGGTTTTCGGAAGTCCATCGGCCCATTGTATTTTCTCTGGCGTCGCGATCGGACCTATTTCCTTGCGTACGTGGGCAACCAGTTCCTTTTTCAGTTCCTCGGACTTCGCCACGCCTGTCTTGAGCGTTACGTAAGCGTATATGGACTGACCCTTCAGTTCGTGAGGATACCCCACGACGGCAGCCTCGGCGACTGAGGGATGGGCCACCAGTGCGCTTTCGACCTCGGCGGTGCCCATGCGGTGACCGGATACATTGATGACGTCGTCGATGCGCCCCGTAATTTGATAGTAGCCGTCCTTGTCGCGCCTCGAACCGTCTCCGGTGAAGTAATAGCCGGGAAACAGTTCGAAATAGGTCTCCTGGAACCGCTTGGGATCGCCATAAACGCCGCGCATGATTCCGGGCCAGGGTTTTTTGATGCAGAGAGCGCCCGATGCTTCCGTTTCCTTGATTTCTTGCCCCTCGTCGGTAACGATGATAGGCATGACTCCCATGAACGGCACCGTCGCCAGCCCCGGTTTGGTTGCAATGGCGCCCGGCAGGGGCGTGATGAGCACGCCGCCCGTTTCGGTCTGCCACCAGGTATCGACTATGGGGCATTCGCCCCGGCCGATGAGATTGAAATACCAGTTCCAGGCTTCGGGGTTGATGGGCTCGCCCACCGTTCCCAGAATCCGCAGGCTGGAGATGTCGGCCTTCTTGACCCAGTCGTCGCCTTCCTTGGCGATGGCCCTGATCGCCGTGGGAGCCGTGTAGAAAATCGAAACCTTGTACTTTTCGACAATCTTCCAGAAACGGCTCACATCGGGATAATTGGGAACGCCCTCGAACATGACGGACGTGGCGCCGTTGCAAAGCGGTCCGTAAACGATGTAACTGTGGCCCGTGACCCAGCCGATGTCGGCGGTGCACCAGTAGATGTCCTCCTCGTGACAGTCGAAGATCATCTTGTGAGTGTATGCCACATAGGTGAGATAGCCGCCCGTGGTGTGCATGACTCCCTTTGGCTTTCCCGTGGAACCGGACGTATACAGGACGAAGAGGGGATCTTCGGCGTCCATCCATTCGGCCGGACAGTCGGCGCTGACTTTCGCCATTTCGTCGTGCCACCAGAGATCGAAGCCCTGCTTCCATTCACACTTCACCTTGTCGCCAACCCGGCGAACGGTGATCATCTTTTCGACGGAGCGACAATTCTTCACTGCCGCATCGGCGTTGGCCTTCTGGGGAACAGCCTTTGCGCCCCGGAAGCTGCCGTCGCAGGTGATTACCAGCTTCGCGCCGCTGTCGATGATCCGGTCCCTCAGGGAGTCGGCGCTGAAGCCGCCGAAGACGATGCTGTGGATAGCGCCGATCCTGGTGCAGGCGAGCATTGAAACGGCAAGCTCGGGAATCATGGGAAGGTAGATGCAGACGCGGTCGCCCTTCTTTATTCCGTGGGCCTTCAGCACATTGGCGAACTTGCAGACTTCCGCATGGAGTTCCTTGTAAGTCAGCGCTCTCGACTCGCCGGGTTCATTGCCCTCCCACTGTATGGCAACTTTGTCTCCCCGGGTCTTCAGGTGCTTGTCCAGACAATTGTAGGACACGTTGAGTTTCCCGCCCTGAAAATATTTTACGTAAATGGGACCCTTCCGCATGTCGAAATTGAACTCTTCCACCTTGTCCCACTTCTTGAACCACTCAACGAACTCCCCGGCAATTTCGCCCCAGAAACCCTGGGGATCCTCCACCGACCGCTTATACAGCGCATCGTAAGCCGCCCTGCCGCTGATATAGGCTTTCGCCTTTGCCTTCTCGGGAACGGGGTATACTTCTTTCAACTCGAACACTTCTGACATCTTGACGTACCTCCATTGATAAATAGACGTTTAAACTTCCTGCTCGCTGCCAACCAGCGGCACATCCAGTATTTTCTGAAGGCCAGAGGCCCTCTTTTTCCCTCCTCCGCGTGACCGGCGGTCATTGCCGCGCAAAACAACAATTCCCCAGACATTGACATGCGTTAGCTGATCGAAGAACTTCCCTTGCCGACGCTTTTCGAAAAGCCGCGGCAAAGTCTCCGTAGAGATACAGTAGATCATCTTAAATGTCAATGCGCGCCGCGATTAAAAACTCGTTTTCCGCACAGGGAAGATTTGCCGGTTTCTGGACGGCGTTCACTCATCGGCGCAATAAACGGCTGATTTTTCTGAAAGCCGTGCAATCATACAAAAAGGCGCCGCTGGAAAAGAAATTTTCTTGACATAGAAAATAGGCGATGCTACTTTGCTTTTTAAGTTTTTCAATGGGATATTATGTCCCGCCATTTTGGGAAGGGAGGTGATCGTTAGCGGAATCACTGATCTGAACAACAAATCAGCAACATAAATCAAGGGTTTAAGTTAACAAACATTCAGCAGGAGGAAGTTACCATGAGAAAAGTTTTGGCAGTTATATTTGCAGCAGCCCTGGTATGCGCGTTCGCCATGCCGGCGGCGGCGGCCGATCTTAAGATCAGCGGCCAGTACTTCGCAGAAGGCGATATGAACAGCAACTACGGCTTGGAGAAGGAAGGCACCTCGACTCACATCATCTTCCAGAGACTGCGCCTCTTTGCCCAGTTCCAGATTGCCGAAGGTCTCGAAGTTGCGAGCCGGTTCGACATTCAGGAGCGCATCTGGAACGGCTCCCGGTCAGCCAATATTGAGGGCGGGCTTCAGGAAAACATCCAGTTCGACCGCAGTTACGTGACCTTCGCCACGGCGGCCGGCAAGTTCGGCGTGGGCTATCAGCCGGGCGGCTGTTTCGGTACGCCCTTTGCCGACGCAGGCTACGGCGGAAACTCCCAGATCAAGTATTGGGGCAAGTTCGGCGCCGTGGGCGTGGGCCTCTACTATGAGAAGAGCAAGGAAGGCGATTACGGCAATGCAGCCGTCCAGGCCGACGACGACAGAGACCTCTACACGGCCAACGCCATCTACAAGATGGAAGGCATCGAGATCGGTCTCGAATACAAGTACCAGCGCGACGCCAGCAACACGGCCGCCGGCTACCGGACAGTCCTGCACGGCCTCAACCCCTACCTGAAGGGAACCTTCGGTCCTCTGTACGTGGAAGCCGAAGCGATCTACGTGACGGGTACGCTCCGAGAGTACGAAGCTGATATGCATACGCCCGATGTCGATGCCAGCGGTCTCGGCTACTACGTCATGGCGAAGGCGAACCTCGGACCGGCCTCCGTGGGCGCTTCCTATTCATACATCGCGGGCGATGACGCCGGCACCGCCGACAAGAACGAAGGCGCCTACACCATCGGCAACATGTCAACGGACTACAACCCGCTGCTCCTTCTCTGGAACGACACCTGGACGGCCACGAAGAACGGCCCCATGGGAACCTACAGCACCACGACGGACGCCATGGCCAACGCCAAGCTGTTCACGGTCTTCGCTGGTTTCAAGCCCATGGAGAAACTCAATGTGGCAGCCACCTTCGGATACGCCCTTGCCGACGAGCAGGGCAGCAATGTCTCCGACAAGATCGGCACCGAGTTTGACGTGACCGCCACCTACAAGATCTACGATCAGTTGAGCTACATGGTCGGCTTCGCCTATTTCTGGACGGGCGACTGGTACAAGGGCGCCAACACCGCGCACGAAGTGGACAACAACTACCTGCTCATGCACCGCATCACGGTTAACTTCTAAGTCTACACCCATTGCGGACATAAGCTGCTGCAAAAGCCCCGGTTTCGACCGGGGCTTTTTTTTCATGATACAACAGAAATAGAAATCCTTTGGGACATTCAATAAGATCTCATAATCTTTTCGCAGGCAGGATCGACAATCTGCTTGACATGATACTATAGACGTGCTTTTTATATAATGAAGTTTAGTCTGTCCGCCGGTCATATTAGAAGTCGGAAGGGAGGTACAGGAGGAGGTTTCAGCGGGAGTGATATGATTGTCGAGAGGGGTTAATCGATCATCACGAGGGAGGAAGATTTATGAAGAAATGGTTTCTTGTTTTCCTTGCAGCGGCCTTTGTGTGGCTGTCGGCGATGCCTGGAGTTTCCGCCGCAGCCGATGTCCGATTCAACGGCACGTATTATGTAACAGGCTATTATGATGACAACCACACCCTCAAGAAGGACGGCAGCACGTCATCTGCCTTTTTCGCTCAGAAACTGCAGATCGGCGCCACCTTCAAGGTTCAGGAAGGGCTCGATGTCACCACGAGGTTCAACATTCACGACAGGGTATGGAACGGATCCCGGTCCAGCGCCTCTCCCAGGGCAAGAACCGGCGACACGACGTCATCGGAAAACATCGATTTTGACTGGAGCTATGTGTCCTTTCTGACGTCCGTCGGCAAGTTCGACGTGGGCTACCAGCAGGGCGGCAACGTCTGGGGCTGCACCTTCGGCAACAGCGAGTGGGCCCGTCCCCGCATCAAGTTCACGACGAAGATCGGTCCCTGGATATTCATCGCATTGACGGAAAAGGAACAGGAAGGCGATTACGGCGCAGGCGCCGTCCAGGCCGATGACGACAAGGACCATTACGTCCTCGCCACGGTCTACGTGTGGGACAAGGGAAATGCGGGACTTCTCTGGAAGGGCCTCTTCTACGAGAACAACACCGCTTCGTTCGGCGGCGTTCCCTATCTCGGCTTCCGCCAGAAATACCACGTTCTGTCGCCCTACTTCAAGATGAACGCCGGACCGCTCTATCTCGAGGGGCAGGTCTATTACATCTTCGGCCAGTTTCTCCAGTATGAAAACGAGAGCCTCGCCAAACTGGTGAATCCCACGACCTCCGATATCGACATCAGCGGCTGGTCCGCCTACCTCATGGCCAAGTATTCCGCAGGCCCGGTCTATTTCGGCGGTCTCTTCGGATATGTCTCCGGCGACGACGCGACGACGACCGACAAATACGAAGGCGGCGTCGGGGGCGGCGAGGACTGGAAGCCCTGCCTGATTCTCTTCAACGACGATCTCTACCAGTGGACGGGCATGTTGGGTTCGGGGGCGATTTACGGATCGCTTGACAGCGCGACCATCACCTGGAAAGGAAACGAATTCGGAAACGGTTTCCTCTATCAGGTTTTCGCAGGCGTGTCTCCCATGGAGAAACTCACCATAAACGCGGCGTTCACCTATGCAGTGGCCGATTCCCAGAAAATACCGATCAATTACGCCTACATTGTCAACCGGAACGCCTATTACACCTACGGCAGCTCCGACTACGGGACGGAATTCGACATCACGGCGACCTACAAGATCTACGACAATCTCAGCTACATGGTAGGCTTCGGCTATCTCTGGACGGGCGACTGGTTCAAAGGATCGAATCCGAACGCCGAGGTGGGCAACAACTACCTCTTCGTTAACAGGCTGACGGCGACATTCTAGAATCTGTTGTTCTGTCGGCGCAGACCAGCCCCGGCCGAAAGGCCGGGGCTTTTTTGCTCTGTTGATTTATGGCCGGCGTCCGTGATAGATAATCGTAAACACAATTGATGGACCCGTAGAAACAATGCCTCTCTACCAGTATGAATGCACGGCCTGCGGTCATCTCTTCGAGACTATCGAAGGACTCCGCGATGATCCCTGCAACCGCTGTCCTGCCTGCGGCGCAGCCCGACCTCCGAGAATAGTTGCGCCTTTCAGAACCGTCGGCTGGTCATCATTTCTCGACGGAATGGAAAAACGGGTTAATCCCGGAAAGTTCAAATAAGTTAGGAGCGTCGAAGATACACCGGGCATACGGACATCTCACGGGACTGAAGGCGAGCGAACTCAAGGCCGTTGAACGGCTTTACAATCGCAAACTCCCTCCCGACATGGTTGTAACCGCCGACTTGGCGCGAATTCTCGCGGAGCTTTCCTTTCAGATAAACCGGCAGATCGGTCTGCTGGCAACGAGGAAAGGCGAAGTGACCGTTGTCGCAGTGGGCGATCATAAGGGCCTTGTCATCCCTCTCATCGACCATGGACGCTTCGCAACGACAAGGCTTTCCGGGCTTCGACTCATACATACGCACCTCAAGGCCGAGCCCCTATCCCAGGACGATCTCACCGATCTCGCACTGCTGAGACTCGATGCCATCGTCGCCGTTACTCTGGACGAAGGGGGAATGCCCGGCCCCGTTCACATGGCCCACCTGATCCCCGAGAACCCCGAAGGAAAGTACTGGCTGACCACGGACTACGGACATCCCTCGGAGATCGATCTCCATTTCAGTGCCTTCATCAAGGCGCTGGAGGATGAGTTCGCCAGAATCCAGAGATCGAGGCCCATCGATTCACGAGAACGCGCAATCCTCGTTCGCGTGGAGAAGGATCCCCTTCAGGATGGAAAAAGCTCTCTCGCGGAACTCTCCGAGCTGTCCCGGACGGCCGGCGTCGAAATTTTCGACAGGGTCATTCAGCATCGTCCGGCTCTCGACCCCAAGTTCCTCCTGGGCAAGGGGAAACTCTCCTGGCTCGTGATCAGGGCCTTGCAACTGGGCGCCAACCTGCTTATCTTCGATCACGAACTCACTCCCGCCCAGGCGCGATCCATCGCCGATGTAACTGAATTGAAAGTCATCGACAGGACCCAGTTGATACTCGACATCTTCGCGCAGCGGGCTCTCTCGCGGGAAGGAAAGATCCAGGTCGAGCTGGCCCAGCTCAAGTATCTCCTTCCACGGCTGGTCACCAAAAACACGGCCATGTCGCGGCTCACCGGCGGCATCGGCGGCCGCGGGCCGGGAGAAACAAAGCTGGAAATAAACCGGCGCCGCGTCCGCGAGCGCATCTCACACCTGGAGAAAGAACTGAAGTCCATCCGGAAAGCGCGCTCCCAGCGCAGGTTGCTGAGAAAAAGGAAGGGTCTTCCCGTCATATCCATCATCGGCTATACAAACGCCGGCAAATCGACTCTTCTGAATTCGTTGACAAACAGCGCCGTTTTTACCGAGAACCTGCTCTTCGCCACCCTCGATCCCAAGAGTTCGAGACTTCGCTTTCCCCGCGACACCGAGGCGATCATCACCGACACCGTGGGCTTTATCAGGGATCTTCCGAAGGATCTTCTGTCGGCCTTCCGTTCCACACTGGAAGAACTCCACGAGGCGGACCTCCTTCTCCACGTCATCGATGTGAGCAATCCTTCCTTTGAAGATCATATAATCGCCGTGGAATCGATTCTCCAGGAACTCGATCTTTTCCACAAGCCAAGGATCAACGTATTCAATAAAGAAGATTTATTCACCGAACGGGAGGCTCTGGAGTTTCTATGCAAGCGCCACCGGGCGATTTCCCTTTCGGCCGTCAATCCCCGGACTTTCTCGCCTCTGCTCGATGCCATGGAATCGGCTGTCGCAAAACTCGGAACTTCGGAAAGAACATCTCCCGTATCATAGCGCCCATTGGGCAGTCTGCCCCCCGATCACATAATTCCCCGATACCAGCCGCCGTCAATCTGTATTGCCGCCCCCGTTATGTACCCTGCCTGTTCCGACGCGAGAAAAACGACGAGGGCCGCAAATTCTTCCGGCGTCCCAAGACGTTTCATGGGAATCGACGACTCCCACCGCCCGATGATATCCTCTGGCTTCACCCCTTCTCTCTCGGCCTGCACAACGGCGAGCCGCCTCACTCGATCGGTAAGCGTATAGCCGGGACAGACGCTGTTGACGGTTATATTGAAGGGCGCCAGTTCCGTAGATAATGTTTTTGCCAGTCCGATGACCCCGGAACGAATTGTATTGGAAAGAATGAGACCGTCTATCGGCTGTTTGACCGAGATCGACGTCATGTTTATGATTCTTCCCCATTTCCTGTCCTTCATAATTGGAACTGCTTCCCGCGTCATGACGATAGTGCTCATGAGATTCAGTTTGAACCCGTATTCCCATAGCTGGTCGTCTATCTCGAGGAAAGGCAGCGACGGAGGACCGCCGGCGTTATTTACGAGAACATCGACGGTTCCGAATCTTTTAACCGATTTCCTTATAAAATCTACCGCCTCACGCGGATTGGTCAGATCGACGCCCAGGGCCATAACGGGTCCATGGCTTTCCTTTTCGATTTCGCTTTGGGCTTGTTTCAGCTCGGGATCATCAAGTCCGCAGATGACTACGTCGGCGCCTTCGCGAGCGAACTGCACGGCGACGGCCTTTCCCAATCCCATGCTGCCCCCCGCAATAAGCGCTACCTTTCCCTTCAATCCCAAGTTCATACAGACCTCCTTGCCGAATTGATTCGCTATGCCGTACAGCACAAACATGTCTGCTATAGCATCTTCCGCACGGAGATTCCAATAGATCGGAATTCTTCATCCGCCAGCGCCAGGAGAACTTTTCTGTTGACTTTTCGCTATAATTCTCTTAGACAAAGCCGGTGTGCATTGAGAACTGCGGACTGACGGGCTAAAGGATCGTGAGTTTTTCGAACAACGGAACAATTAAGGTTTTTTTAGCACTCGCTCTTACCAGGGGCATACGCCCCTGGCCTGTCCTGTTGTCGCACTAGCGGAGCAGCATAGAAAGCTTCCAAAGGCCATGGGTTCTACAATCCATGGCCTTTTTTTATGAAAGGATGCCTATGAAAGAGATTCTCTGGTTCGGCAGGGGCGGTCAAGGCGTCGTCCTGGCATCGCAGATTCTGGCCGAAGCCGCCTTTCGAGAGGGATGCCGATGGATCCTCTCCGCGCCGGCTTTCGGCACGGAGCGAAGGGGCGCGCCATTTTCCGCCTCGACAAAGCTCTCGGAGGAACCTATCCGATGCCTCTCGCAGATCGTCATGGCCGATATCGCCGTCGTCCTGGATGATAGTCTCTTCCCGCTCATGGCGATCGCCGAAAAGGTCAAGCGTGGGGGAACCTTCATTATCAACACCGGGCGCCCCCTGGAGAAATGGGATCTGAATGGCGCCGGCTCGGTAGCCGTCATCGATGCCGCTGCAATCGCGAGGAATCAGCGCCTCTTCAACCAGGGAGCGCCGATTGTCAACACTCCCATTCTTGGGGCCATCGCCAGAACGACGGGCCTCTTTTCCCTGGACAGCCTCG
>JAFGGB010000066.1 GCA_016930775.1 Deltaproteobacteria bacterium | reverse complement strand
TCCTTCAAGACCTCCCCGAAGCCTTCGATGGCGCCCAGAATGGTTGCATCGTGCACACAGTAGGCAATCCGGATATGGCCGGGACCGCAGAAACCGCTTCCGGGGACGGTGAGAATCCGCCGCTTCCGGAGGGCGTCTGCAAACAGGACATCGTCGGCGATGGGCGTTCGGGGAAACAGATAAAAGGCGCCTTCCGGTTTTCTGATCCGGTAACCAACCGAGGCGAGGCCATCGCACAGAAGGTCCCGTTTTTTGCGGTAAGTCTCCACATCCACCCGCACGCCCCGAAGGCCGGCGATCGCCCGCTGCATCAGGGCGGGGGCATTCACAAAACCGAGGATCCGGTTGCAGAGCGTCAGGCCGCCCATGACCTCCTCCAGGCCCGCCATGTCGGGATTTACGGCGATATAGCCGATCCGCTCGCCGGGAAGGGAGAGGCTCTTGGAGTAGGAGGAGGCGATGAAGCTGTGGGGATAAGCCTTCATCACGCTCGGCACCTCCACCCCGTCATAAACGATTTCGCTGTAGGGTTCGTCGGAGATCAGGAAGATTTCGCGCCGGAGTTCCTTTCCTTTCTCGGTCAGAACCGCTGCAAGACCCCGGATCGACGCCTCGTCGAAAACCTTCCCCGTCGGGTTGTTTGGAGAATTGATCAGGACGGCCTTGGTTTTTTCGGTCACGGCCTGCCGGATCGCATCGAGATTGAGGGAAAAATCCTCCTGCGGCGCGACAATCCGGGAAACACCGCCGGCATTATCCACATAGAATCGGTACTCCACGAAAAAAGGCGCCGGTATGATCACCTCGTCGCCCGGGTCCATGATCGTTTTCAGAATGACGTTGAGCGCCCCGCCGGCGCCGCAGGTCATTACAATCTGGTCGGCCGTGAGCGCCCCCCCTTTGAAATCGCTCACCTCTGACGCAACAGCCGCCCGGGTCTCCGGATATCCGGCGTTCGGCATGTAACTGTGTTTCCCGGGGATGTCGGCGGAAACCAGCTCACGCAGCCGGGCCTTGACGGCCTCAGGGGGATCGAGATTGGGATTTCCAAGACTGAAATCGAAGACATTCTGCGCACCGTATTCCTGCTTAAGCCGGATCCCTTCCTCGAACATCTTCCGGATAAAGGAAGCCTGTGTCATAAACCCGTTGATCTTCTTTGCAATAACCATAGCACCCACCCTTCTGTCCTGTCACACCCTGCCCTGCCTGCGTCATCATAGACCTTGAAAAGCTTTTTTTAGTCTCACGCTCTTTCCCACCTGTCAAGAAATATATAACCCTCGCCCGTTGTTCCTGCCTCTCTTTTCGCGCTCTGACTTCCGTCCATAATCAGATCTGATCGTCCTGACCTGATCGTCCTTGACATTTTCGGAGTCTTCTTCTATACTATCACATCATTAAGAATGACATCGGATCGCCATCCGCGGCAAGAAAGCGGGGGATGTGGCGCTCCGCCGGAGGAAATGAATCGATGCCGATTTTTGAATTCAAATGCCGGGAATGCAAGGAGAATTTTGAGGTTCTCTTCCGGAACCGTGACGAAAAGGTACCTGTCGTCTGCCCGAAATGCGGGTCAATAAAGGTGGAGCGGATGATGTCCGCCTTTGCGGGAAAGATCGGTTGTGGGAGTTGCACCTCTACCAGCTGCGGCCCTTCCTGAGGACACTGACCGGTCACGGCCGTGCGCCGTGAGATCATTTCGATTTCGCAAAAAAATCAAATAGGAATTCAAAGAGATGAACATTCTGATTTTCGGACCCAACGGCAGCGGAAAGGGAACTCAGGGCGCGGTGGTTCAAAAGAAATATGGCGTTCCCCACATCGAGACGGGCGTGATCTTCCGACAAAACATCAAGAATGGAACGGAACTCGGAAAGAAGGCAAAAGGTTTCATTGACCGCGGCGAGCTTGTTCCCGATGCGATTACCGTCCCCATGATCCTGAACCGCCTCCGGGAGGCGGACTGTAAAAACGGCTGGCTTCTTGACGGCTTCCCCCGAAATCTCGCCCAGGCGGAGGCTCTCGGAAAGGCACTTCAGGAAGCGGGGATGAAGCTTGACTGCGTGATCGAAATCGTTCTCGACCGGGAGATCGCCAAGAAACGGATCATGGGCCGCCGTCTCTGCGCGACGGACAACAACCACCCCAACAATATCTTCATTGACGCGATCAAACCTGCCGAAAAGAATGGGAAGCCGGTCTGCCGCGTCTGCGGCAGCGACAAACTGACCGCCAGGGCCGACGATCAGGACGAGGCCGCAATCGACAAACGCCACGGTATCTATTACGACACGAAGACGGGAACGCTGGCCGCCGTCAATTACTTCAGGGCGCGCGTAAAGATTATTGAATTGGACGGCACGCCCGGCGTAAAAGAGGTCTCCCAGACCCTCCTCGCGAAGTTGGCGTAACCCACCCCGCCACCGCTGCTTGATGAATAGAGGTAGCATGACGGAATGTCAAAACTGAAAATCCTACTGCGCAACCGGAACGGGATTTTTTTTCTCGCCATGGTTGCCGGCTTGGCGCTCCCCGGGGCCGTTCCGGTGACAAGGCATCTGGTCCTGCCCGCCCTCGCTTTTGCGATGGCTCTCTCCACAATGGAAATCGGGAATGAGGTCTTCCTCAGGCCCCGACTCCTCCTCTTCCCGGCCCTGCTTGGAATTATCATGAGCTACATCATCCTCGGGAATATCATCATCGGGCTGAGCGCCCTTATGATCCGCAACGAAGTGTTCTGGACCGGTTTTGTTCTTCTCGCGGCGGCGCCGCCGGCCGTCGCCGTGATCCCCTTTTCCGGTTTCCTCCGCGGCAACGGCCCCCTTTCTCTAATCGGCACGGTCGGCGCTTACCTGGGCGCCCTGGTGATCATGCCGCTCATCGCCCTTACGCTTCTGAGTTCCGCCGTGTTTGCTCCGCTCAAGATCCTCATGATCGCCCTGGAATTGATCGTCCTTCCCCTTGCCTTCTCCCGGCTGCTGATCCGGAAGGGCTGGAAGGAGCGGATCGAACCCTACCGCGGAACCGTCATCAACTGGAGTTTTTTTACCGTCCTCTACACCATGGTCGGTCTGAACCGCGACGTTCTCCTGGACCACACATGGTCCTTGCTTCCCGTTGCCTTCATCTCCCTCCTCTCCATGTTTTTCCTTGGCTTCCTCATCGACTGGGTATGCGGCCTGTTCCACATCCCCAAAGAGACCCGGACCAGCCTCGTGCTGTTGGGAACTCTCAAGAACCAGGGGCTGTCGAGCGGCCTCGCCCTGACGCTGTTCAGTCATGAGGCGGCCATCCCCTCAACGGTTTCGACGATCATCATGATCGGTTACATCATCTGGCTGGATTTCAGGAAACGCCGGGATTGAGTAATATCTTTTTACGGTGGAGGGAGTGGTCGGCGGTTACAGTCTAAAGCGGCACCCGAAGGTCGTCTTGGATCGACATATGGATATCTCACATACCCGCAAGGGAGATCAGGAGGGAGAGTCCCATGATGGAGCATCCTGGGACATTATTATGATGATCTCATGATTTATTGTTAATAATTATGGTGTTATTATAGATTTTGCAGCGCCTTTTTATTTGCGCTTTGGGCACATTTGGGCACATTTCAAAAAAAGCTGGCTCTTTCCTTTTTAACAGCTTTACATAGAATTTTTAATCCGTTGGTCGCGGGTCCGATTCCCGCACGACCCACCAGTAAATAAAGGGGTTGCGAGTTGTTTTGCACCCCTTTATTATTATAAAAGGGACACAAAGGGACACATATTAACTATCGGCAGATTATGAGCCCCTTTTCGCATAGAACCAAATCAAACCTACCAGTCTGAATCATCCGACACCTCAATATTATTGCTTTCTTTATTGAAGTCAAGGAGTGGGTTGAGGCTGAACTGATAGCCGTTGACTACCAATAATCAACAGCCGTCATCTTAAGGAATGGGATTGTTGCCCCTAACGGTCTGGTTCGGCCACAACCTGTTGTTAGATTGCCACTTCCTTATTTTCTGCACGAATTACCTCTTCATTGATGATTTTAATAGCTTCTTGCTCCAGGCGGTATGCTTCGGCTCGCTTGCTATTGGCTTCAAGCGCAAGGTGGTTAATCTCTTTCTGCGTCGAGGCATCCTTGAGGATCGGTACGGCGATCTGGGAGACCTGCGAGGCGTCTATTTCGTCAACCACCGCCCCGTATGTGAAGCGAGTAATAAGCTCGTGTCCGTAGTCAGTGGCAAGGAATACATAGAGATAGCCTGCAATATTCAGTGAAGAGGGTACAATGCGAATGATATGCTGATTGGCCGCCCATCCTTCCCAATGCTCAGGTGCCAGGGCTGCCTTGCCGACTGTTCCGCTCACTGTGATCATTACCATATTCTTTTCAAGGCGGAGTTCTTTCTTTATGCGTTCTCCGTGGTGTATCAGAGAAAGATACTTCTTATTCGCCGGATCAAGTTCTAAAAGCTGTTTCCCGCCGAAAAATACTGTGCCCTGCCCTTCCTCTACATACACGCGGGCGAATCTTCCCGGCAGGATAACCCGCACGCTTATTCTCGGGTCGCCGACGGTAGTTACTTCCGCGGCTTCCTTGTTGAGCTGCTTGATTATGCTCTCCACAATGGGAACATGGTAGGAGCCGTCAAAACGCCCATCGAGCTTTGAAAGTTTGACGCTGTAGTTTCTCAACCCCACTCCGGCGTTGAAGTATCGCGGCCTTAGTTTGTCCAATGGGGGCAGATCAAGCGCCTCATAGAGCAACGCCTCTGCTTTGTCCAGTAGAACGTTCGATTCGTCGCGAAGGTCGTATGACTTGATGATCAGATCGTGGATTTTCTTTTTCAATATGTCCGGCGGATTCGGTATCGGTATGTCCTCAAGATGCTCCGGCTCGATATGTTTTACAACCGCTCCATATTGATTTGTCCTCACCAACGCATTGCTGATCTTTGTCCTCAGAAAAGCATAGAGAAAACCTGCATCCGTTTCTTTTTTGGCGCTGATGCGGATAAGATCATGGCTGAATATCTGTTTGTCTAATGTCTTCCCCACGAATGAGCAGTTTCCAATCGTTCCGGAGCAAGTGAGGAGTATTTGTCCTTTACGAACCCTGAGCGCGTCTATGTCTGTCCGCGTTAAGCTCGAAAGAAAGCCAGTTGGCTTAGGTTTTATTTCCTCAATCTGTGACGGTTGAAAAATAGGGAGGTCGGACTTCTCAACCCATATCCGTTTGAATCGTCCTCGGTGGTAGCACTCTGATAATCCTTTTTCCCCAGCAAAGACTGTCAGCGGCCATTTGCATTGTTTGAGCACTTCCCTTGCGTGCTTACCTTCAATATTAAACACGCTCGCTTCCAGGCGATTACCTTTAGCTAACACCTCTTGCAATCGCACCGTGCACCACTTGAGCTCCTCTTCGGGAAGTTCCGTTGTCTCAATAACGAGCGGTAGCTCGATTTCTTTTAGCGCCCCAGCTCTTACCATGACACACCTTCCTCTCGCCGCCATTTGCCGAACGTCTCGGCCACAAGAGTTGTTTGGTCATCAATGATCTTCTTATTCGATTCTATCTTTGCGGTCCGCTCATCATTAGCCGTTTCGTCATAGGTGATGATGTCTACTGTGGACACAAGAATTTCATTCCCATGTTTATCGCGCTTGAAAATAGGGTTGCCTCTTTTGTCATGCCCTATTCGGTCCACCATAGACATGAAGATGGCATAATCCATCATCTTGCCGCTTTTCTCCTCTTGGTGTATCTCCTCTGGTGTCTTTTTTTGGAGTAGTAGCACAGATGTTTGAGTGCCGTTTCGGGGCTGGAAAGTATCTCCGTGAAGATCAATACTGGCAAGTATCCTCGTGTTCCGTATCAGCCATTGCGGGATATAGCCGAGACCGGGGGCTCCGAGGATGGAATCGGGAAGCACTATTCCCAGGCGTCCCCCCGGCTTAAGCAGTTGAACGCATCGTTCAACAAAGAGCTGCTCCGGGGGAACAGAGCTTTGCAGGCGATCCGTCATTATCCAGTTATTACGGTTAGATTTATCACGCTCCCAAATGCACGATAGATCGTACTGCTCAAGGATATGCGGGTCTTTTATGGGGATTTTGCTGCCGAAGGGTGGATTAGTTACTATGACATCGAAGAATCCTATGCCGTTATGACGCGAAAGCGCGGATGGTTCTACCTCTAACACCGCAGCTAATTCCCGCCTAAATGCGGCCTCCCATTCGTGAGGCGGCAGGAGCGAGTCCGTCTGGTATATATTGCCGCTCCCGTCATTATTCATCACCATATTCATCTTCGTGGCCTTGACCAGGTCCGGGTTTAGTTCAAAACCGAAGAAGTTGGCTTCGGCAATATCTCTTATGCGTTGGTCAAACGCTTTTTTCTCATTATCGTCCCATTCCGATTTTAGCTTGCCCGTTTCCTTCTCCATCCTTTTTTCAAGGTCCGCAATGATTTTGTTCATTGCGATAACAAGGAATCCCCCGGTTCCACAAGCCGGGTCAAGCACTCGGTCAGTATCGCAAGGCGCGAGCATTTCGACGGTCATGTGCATCACGTTGCGGGGGGTAAAGAATTCCCCGCGGTCGCCCCGTAGATTCGCCCCGACAAGCTCCTCGTATGCCTTGCCTTTTATGTCTATGTGCGTATTGAGCAGTGAGTATTTTTGAAGTTCGCTGACGACATAGGCAAGGCTCCGCGACTTGAGTTTTATCTCGTCATTCCTGTCAAAGATGCGGGGATGCTTCCTTTTCACCTGGTCGAAGATTTTTCCGATTCGCTTCTGTACGGTAAGTTGTCCATCCGGCGTGGAACGCTCGCCGGAGGTGGCATAAAACTCCAGAGGGTTGGGGATGTTTTTCTCATCCTCGATCTTACAAAAGATGACTTTGAGCAGCTCGAAGAATGCGGGTTGTTTCTGCATCCCGTCAGTTACGTATATGTGGTTGTGACAGCTCTTGAAAACGAAGAGGAGATTGTCTTCAATCGCGCTTTTTAGAGTAGATCGTTTTGGCCGATCTATATCCTCCAGCTTGCCATCGGCGGAAGGTATATCGTTAAAATCTATAAACTGAATTTTCTTCTTTTCATTGACTATCTTTCTGAATACCTCTTTACCTTTTCCGTTTGTCCACATCCCCCATTCGCAGTTGGGACATGCCGCCATATACGATTTGAGCTGCCCTACGCCGTCTTTCTTGGCCGTAGGCTCGACACTCTCTTTCTTGCATTCAATGATGATCTGGATGTTTTCCTGGGAGCGCTCGGGGGATTGTGCTGAGAAAATAACTATGTCCGCACGCGGCTTTCTTGATCCGACAGCGACTGTGTACTCTATGGCAATTCGGTCCTTTTTGTATTTGTGCTCATGCACCAGCCGCTTCTCAATATTCTGGCGAACGTACTCCTCCGGCGTGTCGTTGCGAAACTTGCCGTCGATATAGTCGCAGATTTTTCCTTCTGGGATGACAATTACTTGTTTCTCCATTGCCTCACCTCTTTATTTACAGTTTGCAATCTAACGGGTGCGAGATGAGCCGCACCCCGTTGGGCGCGGGAGATGCAATTTATTGCAGCTCCCGTGACAAAGGGGGCGTAGCCGCCGTAGGCGGCGCGGCTCCATTGATGGTTCGAGCCGCCTACGGCGAGAAGCCATCAATGGTGTCAGCTCGCACCCGTTCGCGCCGCCGCAGGCGGCGCGAACGACGTGATCAGCGGCGCAGTCCCACCGCGTCCGCTAAATTAAATGGTTGTGAGGTTT
>JAFGGB010000065.1 GCA_016930775.1 Deltaproteobacteria bacterium | reverse complement strand
TCTTCGGGCAGATCCTTCGTAAGCCTGATCCAATAGTCGGGAACTCCCATGGCGAAGCGGCAATCAAAGCCCGTTCCTCCATCTTCCAGGGGCAGAGCGAGACCCGGCATGCCGCTTACATCTTCCGCGATGGTAATGGCATCGGGTCTCACCTGATGGACGATCTTATTCGCCAAGGCAAGATAGGCCAGTGCATCGGCGTCGACACTGTCGTCGAAATATTGATCGTATGATGTAAAGACTTTGCCGAGGCCGTGGTGGAGATAGATCATGCTGGTCACGCCGTCTAATCGATATCCGTCAAACCGGTATTCATCGAGCCAGAATCGACAGTTGGAGAGAAGGAAGTGGATCACCTGGTGTTTTCCGTAGTCAAAGCATCGTGACTCCCAGGCGGAGTGCCGTCCCCGGGGGCCGTCATGAAAATACTGGTACAGAGTGCCGTCGAACCGGCTCAATCCTTCAACTTCATTGGCCACGGCATGCGAATGAATGATATCCATGATGATCGCAATACCGCGGTCGTGAGCGCTGTCGATGAGGAATTTTAAATCCTCGGGAGTGCCGAATCGTGATGAAGCGGCAAAAAAATTCGATACCTGGTAGCCGAAGGAGCCGTAGTACGGATGTTCCTGCACTGCCATCAGCTGTACCGTGTTATATCCAAGTCTCGCAATGCGCGGGAGAACCTTCTCGGCAAATTCCCGATAGCTTCCGATCTTCGGTTCTTCCTGAGCCATGCCGACATGCGCCTCGTAGATCAAGAGAGGGTTTTTATCAGGCACTTTGAAGCTGTGACGCCAGAGATAGGGTTCCGGTGGCCGCCAAACCTGACTCGTGAATATCAGGGAATGGGGGTCCTGGACGACGCGACGGGAATAAGCGGGAATACGGTCTCCGCTTCCTTCGGGCCAATAGACGCGAAGGCGGTAGTGATCGCCGTGTTTCATTGCCGAGGCCGGCAGACGGATTTCCCATATGCCTTCTGTTCCTGTTTTGTCGAGCCTGAAAGATTTATTTTCTCTCCAGTCCGTCATATCCCCCACGAGACAGAGAGCCGTTGCGTGGGGCGCCCACTCCCTGAAAACCCACTCGTTGCCTTTGAAATGAAGTCCGAAGTATTCATGACCCGATGCAAAATCTGCAAGAGTCCTTTCTTTGCGAGTAAGTTCCTTTTCACGAACGATGGTTCGGCCGATTCTGCCGGCCAGAACTTTTTCGTAAGGCGCGAGGAAGGGATCAATCTCAATGAGGCAGGCGACCCGACGGCGGATTACGTCCTCGAGATCGTCCATTATCAAATCTTTCTTTATTTCGATCATCTACCGTTTACATCCGTTGACTATTGACGCTTTTTCATTGTGTCAACCGATCCTCTGAGGATCTGAAGGTTCCCGGAGGCGCCTTCTTGTTTTTCTGATTCTGCACATTCCGTCCTAGGATCGTCATTGTCGGTCCCTGCGCTGACATTCGTCCGTTTTCTCAATCGTGCGATTTTTTGCAAGCGTTCAGTGCTCTCGCGGGCGACTCGGTCCATCTCTCCGGTAAGACTCTTGAAAATCGAAATGATGCTGCGCCCCTCCTCGGTAAGCTTCATTCCGCCTCTTCCTCTGCTGTGATCCACCAGTGAAACGCCCAGCCTTTCCTCCGAAGACTTGATTCTACCCCAGGCGGCGCGGTATGACATATTCATTGCCGCAGCCGCCTTATGAAGGCTCTGGTATTCGTCGATGGCCTCAAGGAGATTGATCCTTCCCTGTCCAACAAGAGTCTGTCCTTGTTCCTCGATCCAGAGTCGATATACGATTTGCATGGGTGCACTCCTCAGATGGGCGCTGGCGTCCCGATTCTCCGTCATTTTTTATGGCGGATTCTACTGCTCAGGCGGTCCGACGGCAGCGGTTCGCTGGCGCCGCGGCAGAGGCCTAGAAAAAAGTTCCTGACGTTCTTTCCCAGTGAACGAATGCGATAACCGCCTTCCTGAACAATTAATGTGGGGAGTTTCAACATTCCAATCAATCGGCCGTTTTTACCGAAATCATCGGCGGCTAGCGACCATGTCCCCGTGGGATCGTCCTTTGCCGTATCCAACCCCAAGGCAACAACGAGAAAACGGGGTCGAAATCTCTGCACCCTTCGAAGCGCTCGCCTGAGCGCCTTCCGGTATTCCTCGCCGGTCAACGCTTCGGAAAGGGGATAATTCACGTTGAAACCCCGGCCGCCGTTCTGACCTCGCTCGTTATTGAAGCCGCTGAAATAGGGATAAGCAAAGTCGGGGCTGCCATGGATTGACAGGGTAAGCACATCGGAACGTTCATAAAATATTTCCTGGGTTCCGTTGCCATGGTGATAATCGATGTCGAGAACGGCTACGGGACCGTACGCGCTGAGGTAATGAGCCGCCACGGCGGCGGAATTGAAGTAGCAAAATCCGCCGAAGGCCCGGCTCTCTGCATGATGGCCGGGAGGGCGGACCAAGGCATAGGCGATCCGGTATCCTTTCAGGAGGCTTGTTGCCGCCGTGAGGCTGCAGTCCACGGCGCCCTTGGCAGCCAGGTAGGCATTCCGGTTCAGCGGCGTGAAGGTGTCTATGCAATAATATCCCGCCCGTATAGGCATCTCCCTCGGTGGACGGGTTGTATTCCGGAGAGGGAAAACATACGGATAGACCGATTTCCCCGGTGGAATCTTTGCGCTCATTCTTTTCAAATACTCTACGAATGGCCGTTCATGAATTTCTTTAATGATGCGCTCGGGAAAGTGGCGAACTTTCGTACGAATGAAGAGGTTCGTCGAAGAAATACCTTCGAGAATGGACTTTATTCTTACCGGCGATTCCACGTAACCCCGCTCATGAACATGATGAATCGCATGACGGTCGTTTACCGCGAGAATGATGCATCTATCCACCGATGGTATTGACGGTTCCTTCTGGGGAACGCCGCCACTGTATCGCGGCGCCCGGAGTCTCACCGGCCCTCTCTTGATTGACGCAACGACGGTCTCAATATAGCCAGGAGGACAGGCATGCCCATATTTCCTTTCCAGAATTGTCCGAACGATGACCCGGAGCTTTGCAGCCGTAAGCTTGTTTTGAGAACCGGCGAAATCGTACAACAGGTAGGGCGGGCAGTCTCCTCCAGGGACAAGAGGAGTCTCATAGGCCGTTCCCATAATCGGAAAGGCGCCATGATCTTCGTAAAATTTCAGGCGGGATCTATTCTGTCGCAACAATTTTTCATCCCGGCACAGCGCCGGATCATCAGGCAGACACTCAAAGAAAATTCCGACTGCGCCAAGAGAATGCGTCATTTCCCGCACTCGATAGTAGAGGGCGCCGCCAACCCCGCCGCCGGTGAGTCCCGGCCGAACGGATATGAAATCGAGGTAGCAGAATCCAACATCAGGCGCATGGAGAAGAAGGGCAAATCCCTTAACCTTGCCGCGCCCATCGTCGGCCACAAAAAGAATTGACCGGAACCGGTATTTCAAGGGATTTCTCAGACGATTCAGCAACGTGGCAATTTCCCGTTCCGGAAGGGCGGTGAACTGTTTCTTTAAAATAGACTGAATCTGAATGATGGCCTCACGGTCGATAGAAAGGCTGTCGTCATAAATACGCCTGATTCGAAACATTGTCAGCGCGACCTTCCAACGGAGAAACGGCTGAATAAAAAATTGCTCGCCTGAGAGTGCATCCGTTGCCGTAAACTATAACCTACTGCAGACAGGCGGTCAACGACGGGGAAACATCTCGTCGCACTATGAGCCTCTACGACGGCTCTGCCTGGCTTTCATCAATCCGCCGGCGCCGACAGACGGCATGCCGGCGCAATGCGCCACGAAATGGTCGAGGGAGAAGGGAGCCCTGCCGCCAGGACCTTCAGGCTGGAGAGCTTTACGCAGGTAGAGGTTCGCGGCCCGGTCGATGTTTTCTTCAATCCGTTCGATTGAAAAGGATGCTTTCGGTCGGTGCAGGCTGTCCCGGCGGCGACTCATTATTGATGAACCGCACTCAGCCGGAATGAAGGCGCGCTGGCCAAAGGCAATAAAGTAAAGCATGCTGTGGTTCGTCGAAATTGCCCCTGCCCAGGGGTAATGATCGAGGAGATATCTCCGGGACAGGCGGGAGATTCTCCTGTCGATCATGATCTGCTGACGCTTCGATAACGGCTGATCTCCCCCACTGTATAGCGGATAGAGACGCAAATCATCGCCGGCGGCAAAGTAAACTTCTTGTATGCCGAAGCGGTTCGGTTCGTTGGCAATCAACGATCCCGGGGTAAGACCAAACTCCCCAATAATAAAAAGATCGACGAAATTGTATTCCCTTTCCACAAATTTCGCGCTGGCCAAGGCTTCCTCGCCCGTTTCTCCGGGGTGCCCCGTGAACATCATCCACTGCACGGCCACGCCGGCTTCATGAAAGTTTCTCGAAACGCAGCGGTTCGTCGCTATATCCGCGCCTTTCTTCATCAGGCCGAGCACTCTGTCCGATCCGCTTTCGATGCCGAAAGCCGCGGCCCTGAGTCCCGATCGCCGCAGGAGGGCGCACTGCTCAGGCCCGTAGTATTTTTCAACCTTAAGGTCCGTCGACCACGATATGTCGGCGCCGGCCTTCAAGAGCGCCCTGGCGAAGTCCAGAGCGTAGCCGGGAGCGAGAACATCGCAGGAAAGATAAAAGGTTTTTGCATTATGCATGGCAGCCAATTCTCCCACTTGGGCGGCGGCTCGATCTGTCGGAATTTCCCGGTAACCCCGCCCGCAGGCCCGGTTCAAGCCGTAGTAGCAAAAAGAACATTTATTCCAGTAGCATCCTCGGGAAGGGGCGTAAAGAATCGACGGCGATGGCGACAGATAGAGGTCCATATCCAGATCGCCGTAATCGGGCGATTCCGACAGGGCTGCGTCAAAGACCCGTTCCGGTCCTGTGCGAACGGGACGACCGAAGGCAAGATTTGGAACCTCCGCTAAAAGACTGTTCTTTTCTTCGCTGGAACGGTCCCGCCAATGCGGGACTATGGACGACAGGGCTTCCAGAGTTTCCTCGCCTTCGGCCGTGCAGAAGGCGTCGCAGAACGAGAGCAGCCGCCCCCGGCCTTTTTCATCGAGGAAAGTAGCCGTCTGATGCACGAGAGCGCCGCCGATAATAATGAAGGCTCTCGGCGCCAGTTCCCTGAGAAGACGACAAAGGTAGAAAGTGTCCGGTATCTGGCTCGGAAATGTTAGCGAGATTCCTATGATGTCAAAGGCCCCCAGAGAAATGCTTCCAGTCAGACAGGAACGGTACAAGCCATCGAAAGGGTTTTGTTTTGCCTGCCAGTATTCATCGAGCATGTCGAAACTCCAGGGCAGCATGCCCCTGACGACACGGTTCATGCCGTATGAGAAAGGATGATAGGCTGCGCTGAGCAGTTGAAACAGGGATTCGAGGCAATTACGGGCTTTGCGGTACAGTATACTGTCGTAAAAATCCTTTCCGTTCCGGAGGATATCCTGCGGTTTTGCTTTCATTGATTCTACGCCTCGAACTGCATCAAAGGCATTGTAGAGCTCCCAGTAGGCCATCTGATCCAGGCAGGAGAGACGACGGCGACTGTCAAGCTCAGCAAAACGGTCCTCGACACGGCATTTCAAATCCGTCCTGACAGCATCGCTCAACAGATAATGATAGGCCTCGATATTGAGATCGACGACTCGCACGTCCCGCCTCCGGCGCCGGAGATACCCTTTCAGCGTTGGCAGACTCACATAGGGCTGGGTCGGATCTGCGAAAGGAGGATAGAGAAGCAACATGGCCGACAGGCCCTCTCGTGAAGAATATCCGGCTCTCATGCTATTCACGCTGCTCACGCACTCTCCGTTAATTATGCGCCGATGTCTATGTCCTGTTTTTGATGTATGTACCATGAAGAACATACGAGAGGGTATTGTTTCTTCCAGCGAGGCTCGCCTTCATTCTCCCAGTTTGAACCATCATTTTTTTAGCAAATAACCAATATTGAGAAGCTTTGTCTAATATGCCTATAAATAGACGATCCATGCGCATATTTTCTCTCCTTGAATTTGTTTAGAAAGCGAGATTTATAAGAGCAGCAATCACAGCAACCATAGAAAGCTTGCAAAACAGCCTAAAGAACCGATCGAAGTTCTTTGGCTGCTGCCGTTCCAAAGATCACAAATAACAATTGCCTCGATCCACAAAGAGGACGGTGAAAGGACAGGAACAATGGCTGAGCAGGACTCGGAGACCCAACGACGAAGGACGCTCGGAGGCGCTACACATTGCCTGCTCTTGCTGATAGCCTCGCTGTACACGATTTTTCAGATCTATGCCATAACGCAGCCGATAACGGCAATGGCTCTGCGGAGCATTCATCTTGCCTTCGCCCTTGTACTCGTATTTCTTCTATTCCCGAGAACAGACAAATCCAATTATGAGAAGGTCTCGTATATTGACTGGATCCTCATCATAGTCACTATAGCAACAGGCGCCTACATTGCCATTGAGGCGAGAGATCTTTCGTTGGTCAGGCAGGGCGATTATACGAACACCGATATCGTCATAGGCGGGATTATCGTGGCACTGGTTATCGAGGGGTCGCGAAGAGTCTTCAGTTGGGCAATTCCCGTCATTGCAGCAGTTTTTATCGCCTATGCGTTCTGGGGCCACGTGCTGCCCGGCGCCATAGGACATCCCTGGTTGAATTATTACAGGATTGTGAGCAATCTTTCACTCTTCACCGAGGGAATCTTCGGAGTACCCTTGGGGGCCTCGGCAACCGTCGTTGCAGCCTTTGTCATTTTCGCCGCCTTCCTGAATGTTTCAGGCGTCGGCGAGCTTTTCATCAATCTGGCCAACACATTGTTCGGAGGGCTACGCGCCGGACCCGCCAAAGTGGCCGTCATGGCAAGCGCTTTTTTCGGCACCTTTTCGGGAAGCGCTGCAGCAAACACCGCCTCGACAGGAACATTCACCATCCCTCTGATGAAACGCTACGGTTTCAGTCCGACCTACGCGGGCGCTGTTGAGGCTGTAGCCAGTTCGGGAGGTCAGATCATGCCTCCCGTCATGGGCGCCTCCGCCTTCGTCATCGCGGAAATTTTAGGAGTTTCCTATACGAAGGTATGCCTAGCCGCGCTGATACCGGCGATTCTGTATTTTACCGCTGTTTTTGTAGCCGTCGATTTGAATGCACGCAAGAACGGTCTCATGGGACAACGCCTCAATATGGGGAATGAGACGACGGCATCGATTCTTAAAAAACAAGGTCACTTGCTTATTCCCATAGTTGTGCTCATTGCCTGTCTTGCCTTTTTCAGAGTGACTCCTCAAATGTCGGCACTGTATTCAATCATTACAACCATCGTCGTTTCTTTCTTGAGAAAAGAGACAAGAATCACGCCGAAAAAATTTCTCAAGGCCCTTGAACTCGGCGGAATCGGCATGCTCGAAGTTGCCGTTGTCTGCGCGACGGCTGGCATTATCGTGGGAGTGTTTACGGTAACGGGGTTGGGACTTACGTTTTCCGGCGCCCTGATCAAACTCTCGGGCGGTCATCTTTTTCTCCTGCTGATTCTAACAATGATCGCTTCACTGATTCTGGGCATGGGTGTTCCGACGGTAGCTGCCTATCTCGTGCTGGCGATTCTAGTGGCGCCAGCAATGATCAAGATGGGCGTTATGCCCCTGGCGGCTCATCTCTTTGTCATGTATTTCGGTATCATATCGGCCATAACACCTCCCGTAGCAATTGCGGCCTATGTAGGAGCGGGAATCGCAGGCGCCCAGCCCACCCCCGTGGCTTTCACTGCTTTCCGGCTGGGAATCGCAGCCTTCATTATTCCCTACAGCTTTATCTATGGTCACAGTTTGCTAATGATAGGCGAACCTTTGCAGATCGGCTTGACCATTATAACGGCAATTCTCGGAATTGTATTTCTTGCGGCAGCCAGTGAAGGTTTCCTTGTTGGACAACTTAATATTGTTGAACGAGCTGTTTTTTTTGCAGCGGCTTTGCTTATGATTTTCCCCGGCATAAAAACCGACGGTTTGGGGTTTTTTCTCGGTCTTGGAATTTTTCTGATAAGCACATTAAGGTCGCGTCGAAAAAAATCACCGGTGTTATAAAAAATATCGTATCAACGGCATTACAACAGAGGAGGTATTACAATGAAGATGGGTACACGTAAGCTTCGACGAGTTGCTTTAGCAGTTATCGTAGTATTTTCAATCTGTTCGATAGTTGTTGCTGGCCCGGCATTCGCCAAGGAGAGAATTTCCATCGGCACGGGCGGCAGCGGAGGAGTATTTTATGTGCTCGGCGCGGGCATGGCCAAGATCATTAACGATACATCGAAAAACCTTCTCGCTTCAGCTCAGTCCACGGCGGCTACTACGGAGAACATTAATCTGACGAACAAACGCGGCCTCGATTTCTCTTTTGTAGTGCTTTCATCGGCCTATGAAGGCGTAACAGCGACCGGTGCATTCACGGGCAAGAAGAAGGAGGATATCCGCCTGGTCATGTACGGACATCTGGGGCTTTTTGCACCAGTCGCACTGAAGAAGTCGGGAATCGAAACCATGGTTCAGGCGAAAGGCAAGCGTGTGGCCATGTCGCCCGGTTCACTTGGAAAGCAGCTCACCGTGGAAGCCTTTGCAGGGTCGGGTTTGCAACTCTCTGATTTTTCCTCCGCTCCTGTTTTGTCCTATTCGGAAATGGTCAACGCCCTGAAGGACGGCACCATAGATGTTGGTGGAATTCATGCTGCCCATCCCACGAGCGCCATCCTTGACATTGCGGCATTGCACGATATCAGAATTCTTTCGCAGACCGAAGAAAGCACTAAAAAGATCATGGAACGAAATCCTGCCTGGCTGCCGGCAGAAATTCCCGCAGGGACATACAGAGGCGTCGATTACGAGGTAAAGACATTTGCCACGCCATACGCTATAATTGTCAACAAGGACGTTTCAGAGGCCGTCGTATACGAGTTCATAAAAACGATTATGGAAAACAACAAAGATCTCGTGGCCGTTCACTCTGCGGGAGCTTTCTATACGAAGACAAATATCGGCTATAAGTATAAACCCGTGGTGCCATTTCACCCCGCTGCCGCAAAATACCTGAAGGAAATCGGGGCAATCAAGTAAATTGTTCCTGGTTTCGCTTTTATGACAGACGGGAGGTGGGACGGCTCGAGAAACAGCCTGCTCTTCTCCCGTCTTTTTTAATGTGACAGCAAATAGCAACCATTGACCTTTAATGACCTGCCATGACAGTTGGAAAAATGATTCATATCCTCTTCCTTGCCTTCTCTCTTTCTTTATGCCAAGCGGTGCAGGCGGAGAAGCTCGTTCTCGAAGAACCCGAGAAGAATGTGACTCTCTGCATATGGAACATAAACGAAGGAGCTGAAATTTCATTGAGTTACACTCATTCCCTATATGGGGTCCAGCAGTGTGAGGAATTTCGAATGATAGATGGGAGTTTCTTTCTTGCCGGCGTTTGTTTTGGTTCATATGACGCCGCTCTTTACTATAATGACGATCCTTCAGGCGGCATTCAATACAGAGCGGATGGGTATTACATCTCTGAAGGGAAATATTTATCGGAAATCTTTTTCAAGCTGGCAGGATGCGTTCGTCATGTCTTACGGATCGACAATGAAACCGTTGATCTTTATGCGGTAGCGGCTGCCGGCGCTGCGTTGCGGCTATCTATCAAACCTTAGAGCTTTGCAGCATGAGCGGCGCAAGGTTCCAGTGCAGTCAGGGAGGTGCGACAATGAATGAAGAAGTAATTATGACAGGTGGGGAAGCCTTGCTTGAAATGTTGATACGTCACGGCGGCCGTGTAATGTTCGGCCTAGGAGGCTTTCAGTTATTGCCCTTTTACGACGCTATACAGCGGCAGAAAGAACCATTATTATTCCGTCATGTGGCGGTAAATGATGAGGGAACGGGCGCTTTTGCCGCTGATGCCTACGCCAGGGTTGCCGGCTGTCCTGGAATCTGCGACGGCACTCTCGGTCCAGGCGCATTGAATCTCACGACCGGCATTGTGGAATCGTATACGGCTGGCATTCCCCTGATTGCTATTGTTGGGGATTCGAACCGTGACCATTCGGGAAAAAACATGACCCAGGAAATCTGCCAGAGAGAAGTTCTCTCTCCGGTGGTCAAGGAATATCTGTCTGTAGAAAGAGGACATCGGATTCCCGAATTTGTCCGCCGGGCTTTCGGCACGGTGACATCGGGACGCCCTGGTCCTGTCGTTCTCAGCATTCCAGAAAATGTAGCTCATAATCAGTGTGCATTCAGGAAGAGTGATCTTGAGGCTCGGCGGCAGGCCGTGAAACCTCCGGCGTATCGCATCCGGGCGGAAGAACAGGCCGTGAAAACGGCCGCTGAGCTGATACGGGGCGCCAGTCGTCCGATTCTCCTCGTGGGGGGAGGCATTCATCTTTCGGGCGCTTATGATGAACTACGCTCTTTTGCGGAAAATTTTTCGATGCCAGTTGCATACACTTTAAGCGGAAAAGGTGCATTGCCTAGCAATCATCCACTCTGTATCAATCTCTTCGGACGTTTTGACAGATTCGCAAACGATTTGATAAAATCGGCAGATCTTCTAATCGCTCTGGGCTGTAAGTTCGGCGAAATTGCCACAGTCAGGTATACACTTATACCTGAATCGGCGAAAATCATCCACATCGACATCACGCCGGAAGAGATCGGCAAGCATCAGCCCGTCGATTGCGGACTCTGGTCCGACTGCCGGACGGCTCTTGTTGATATCGCCGATGAACTTAAATCCTCCATAAAGGAGCAACAGGAAAAAAGAAACGACTATATATCTGAAATAGGAAGTAAAAAAAGAGAGTGGAAAGAAAAGCACCTGTCTCGGCTCACATCAGTTGAACAGCCAATTACAATTGCCCGTGTTTGTCATGAATTGAGCCGGGTCATGCCTCATAACGGAATACTCGTAGCAGACGGAGGCTTTGCAGCCCATTGGTCAGGTCTACTTTACGAAGCGCCGTCTGCAGGAAGAGTCTTCGTGGCAAACCGAGGAAACGCTTCCATAGGGTACGGTCTGCCCGGCGGCATCGGAGCGCAGCTTGCCGCCGAAAAAAATCCTGTGGTAGCTCTCACGGGCGACGGAGGCTTCAATGTTGCCTTGGGTGATCTTGAAACGGCAATTCGTGAATTGATCCCCCTGACAGTCATCATCCTCAACAACGCCTCTTTCGGTTATGTGAAAGGCCTTCAGCACGCCATTTTCCAGGGAAGATATCAATCATCGGACCTTCGAGAAATGAATTACGCAGCGATCGCCAAGGCCATGGGATGTCAAGGGATACGAGTGGAAGATCCGGCTCAGCTGAGCGGCGCCATCGCAGAGGGCATCTCGGAGCGATCCCTGCCAACCGTTATAGATGTAATCGTTACTCGAGACCCGGCAAGGATGTTGCCTGCAGTTGATGCTCGCACTCAATCGCAAGGGTCAAAGGGAGACAGGCCAATTTAAAAAGGCCAGTCGAGAATGTTGGCGCAAGATGTAAATGATACGACAGTTTAAATAGGATTGCAGGTGAAAAAGCATGAAAGTGGGTCGCTTGAAGGGCCGGGTCGCCCTTGTAACGGGAAGCGCTCGGGGCATCGGCAAAGCGGTGGTTCTAAAGATGATAGAAGAAGGCGCTTCTGTCGTCGCAACGGACATTCTTGATTGTGAACTTAGTCAAGTTCTGGCCGAATTCATAACGGCCGGCGGCGACGTTCTCGTTCATGCGGCCGATGTGAGCAAGGCCGCGGAGGTTTCTCGTCTGGTTGATCATGCCATACAGCGGTTCGGTGCAATTGACATACTGGTGAATAATGCAGGAATCGTCCGTCCGGCGCCTCTTGAAGCCGTATCGGAGGAAGACTGGGATAAAGTTTTATCGATTAACATGAAAGGCGCTTTTTATTGCACTCGCTCGACAGCGCCTTTCATGAAAGAGCAACGGTATGGAAAAATAGTAAATATAGGTTCCAGAGCCAGTCTCGGCAAACTTGACCGTACAGCCTATTCGGCTTCGAAAGCCGGCTTGATCGGAATGACGAGGACCTGGGCGCTTGAGCTCTCAGCCTATAACATAAATGTCAACTACGTAGGGCCTGGACCTATCGAAACAGAACTTTTCAGCACGGCAAATCCGGCAGAGAGCAAACAGACAAAGGCTATTATTGAAGGCATTCCCTTAAAACGAATGGGAAAACCAGAAGAAGTCGCTCATCTCGTTTCATTTCTTTCTTCCGATGAAGCATCATTCATAACGGGCCAATCTATCTTTATTTGCGGCGGCCTTACCGTGGGCTTGGCTCATTTTTGATATCGGAAAAGGGAAGTTCCTCCGTGTGACGAGAAAAAATTCGGGAGGCATCGATTATGGCGATGCGTTCATTTTTAGAGGACAGAGTTGAGAGGAGGCTGACGAAACCCTTGTTGCATTGCGAGGGCGAGGTGGTTTCCTACGAGGAGTTTGATCGACGGGTCAATCGTGCGGCTCGCGGCTTCTGGGAGCTGGGCGTGCGGAAGGGCGACAAGGTGTCCCTCCTGTTGCCGAATGTGCCGGAGTTTTTGTATGCGTGGTTTGGATTGGCGAAGATCGGGTCCGTCATGGTTCCGGTGAATACGGGATTCAAGCCGTCCGAGGCTTCATACGTGGTGCGCCATTCCGATTCGGTGGGAATGGTGGTGAGCGGCGACCATCTGACGGCGGCTCAGAGCATTCGGGAGGAGTGCCCGGCTGTGCAGTGGGTAGTTTGCACGGAGGGCGGCGAGGGAGCGCTAGACTACGGCCGGCTGTGCCGGGAGATGCCCGAGGGAGCGCCGGCGGTTGACGTGGCTGACGACGATCTGGTCCAAATCATTTACACCTCGGGAACGACCGGTTTTCCCAAGGGCGTAATGCACGTTCATCGGGACATGGCGATGACGGGGGAGGCCTTTACGCTCTGTGCCGGGCTGAGTTCCGACGACCGGGTGATGGTCATTCTGCCGTTGTTTCATGCAAACGCCCAGTATTACAGCGTCATGGGCGCTCTGGCGGCCGAGGCCTCGCTGGTCCTGATCCGCCGGTTCAGCGCCGGCGCTTTCTGGGAACAAACAGTACAGTACGGCGTTACGGAATTCAACTTTGTCGGTGCCGTGGGCCGCATTCTCTGCCGCCGCCCCCTCGAAGAATTCCGGAGCGACCACCGGATCAGGACGGCCTATGGGGCGCTGGTGACGCCCGATGTATACGAACATTTTACGAAGCGTTTCGGGATCGCCAACGTGATCGACGGCTACGGTTTGACGGAGGTTCCCCGGGTTTCCCAGAATCCCATCGGCGGAACGATCAAGATGCGGAGCATGGGCTTGCCGGCCCGTCATCCCGACCCTGCGGTGAAGTTTGCCGAGGTGAAGATCGTCGATGAAGACAGCCGGGAGGTTCCTCCGGGAGAAAAGGGAGAACTGATCATCCGGAGCCCCGTCATGATGAAGGGCTATTACAAGGATGAGGAAAAGACGAGGGAAGCCATTCGCAACGACTGGTTCTATAGCGGCGATTACGCCTACCGGGACACGGACGGCTACCTCTTTTTTGTAGATAGAAAAAAGGATATTATACGACGCAAGGGTGAAAACATCTCGGCCACGGAAATTGAATCAGCAATCAATGGCAGCGACAAAGTTCTTGAAGCGGCGGTCATCGCCGTACCGTCGGAATTGGGCGAAGACGAAATCCTAGCTTCTGTGGTCCTTAAGACAGGCGCAAAGATGACGCCTGAGGAAGTAATCGATCAGTGCCAAGAGCGGCTCGCTTCCTTCAAGATACCCCGGTATGTGCAGTTCCGTGAATCGCTGCCGAAAACCTCAACGGAGCGGACGGCAAAATTTATTCTGAAAGCAGAAGAACGCCTGATCGCCCTGTCCCACGACATGGCCGGCTATAAGCAAAAGCTCCATCTCTGAAGCTACGAGAGAGGTCCATATGGACAACATAAGGCACACGCGGCCCCTTGCAGAAGGATTCTGGACGGTCTCCGATGGCGGTCTGTCCCTTCTGGGCCATCGCTGCGCATCCTGTGGAGAAGTATTTTTCCCTCGCAGAAAACACAGTCATTGTCCCCATTGTTTCCGCCAGACGCTAGAAGAAATTAATCTGGGACCGGAAGGATGCATTGTCAGTTTCAGCATCGTCATGATTGCCCCGGCAGGAGAATTCTACCGCGGTCCTGTACCTTACGCCTATGGCTGCGTTGATTTTCCCGTGGGAGTCCGAATAAAGGGTCTCATGGCACGGGACGACCTTGATACCCTTGATGTCGGTATAACGGTGACGCTAACTGTTGAGACGCTGTATGTGTCCGATGAGGGAATGCACGTGGAAACTTTTGTCTTCAAGCCTCAAAAAAATGCTGAAAGGAAAAGCGATGAAGCCGCTAAGCCGCATGCGTGATGTTTTTGTAACAGGGATCGGTTTAACGGCCTGGGGTTACTACGAAAAGTTGTTTCATTACGATATCGGAAGCGAGGCAATAATGTCCGCCCTGAAGGATGCCGCAATGGAATGGCGTGAGATTCAGGCGGTTTTCTGCGGCAGTGTCTATCAGGGAACGGCATCAGGTAATCAAGGAAGTTGGCTTCACGGGAATACCCATAGTGAATGTAGAAAACGCCTGCTCAAGTTCAGGTTCAGCCTTTCGCCTGGCATACCAGTCGATAGCTGCGGAGATCTATGACAAGGTTCTCGTCCTGGGAGTGGAAGTCATGCCACGGGGACCCATTCCCAGCACTGCTTTTCGTCCCTGGGAATTGGCTTCCGGATTTAATGTCCAGCCAGCCAATTATGGCAACCTTACTGTCCGTTATATGAAATCATCGGGGGCTACTCTGGAGGATTTGGCCCTGGTGACGATAAAAAACCGGAAAAACGGCATGCTCAACCCAAAAGCCCGCTTTCAAAAACCGGTGACGCTTGAAGAGGTCATGCAATCAAAAATCATTGCCACACCTCTTCGGCTTCTTCACTGCTGCCCCTTGGCCGACGGGGCTGCCGCCCTGATTCTCTGCAGTCGTCGTAAGGTCAAAAACCGGCGGCGAGCGGTAAACGTTGCGGCATCAACCCTGACGTCCGCCTGTTACGGTGAGGGGTATCTTGACTTGGTGGACAGCCTTACATATCCTCCCGCTGAAGGCTTCGTATCTCTCTCGGCTCGTCAGGCTTATGAGGAAACCGGCTGCGGTCCCTCCGATATCCATATTGTTCAGGCTTATGATACCGTGTCGCCGAGCGAACTCTGGGACCTTGAAGAGTTGGGCTTCTGCGCTCATGGCGAAGCCCATCGTCTCCTCCGCCAAGGTTACTTTGATCTTTCTGGAGAGCTTCCCGTCAACACCGATGGCGGTCTTATGTCCCGGGGGCACCCCCTCGGCGCCACAAGCGGAGGGCAACTTTGTGAAATCATAATGCAGCTCCGGGGTGAAGCCGGGGCTCGTCAAGTAGAAGGCGTTAAGGTCGGCCTGGCCCACAGCATGGGAGCTGGACCTAATAGTTCCGTTACAATACTGAAAACATAGTCCTCAAAGAAAGGAAGTCCAATGGAGAAAAAAATTATTATTACAGCAGCGGTGACGGGTTCCCGTCCCATGAGGAGCATGAACCCCGCTGTTCCTTACTCGCCGAAGGAAATTATCGAGGCGGCGGTCGATTCCCACAAAGCCGGTGCGGCTGTTGTCCATGTGCATGTCAGAGATCCGGAGACGGGAGTTCCATCTAGCAACATTGAATATTTCAAGGAAGTCCTCGAAGGAATTAGAGAACGATGCGACATGATTGTAAATCTGACGACGAGCGGTCTCAATATCACGGGACCGGGAGCGATAGAAGAGCGTCTCAAGCCCATCTATTTGAAGCCAGATATGTGTTCCTACGATCACGGTTCCATGAATTTTTTCGACAGGGCCTTTGTTAATTCGCCGGAGTGGGCCGAACGTTGCGCTGAAGCCATGAAAGCGGTCGGGGTCAAGCCTGAAATCGAGGTCTTTGACGTCGGCCATGTTCATCAGGCCAAAGACCTTATCTCCAGGGGTCTCATTGACGACCCGCCCTATTTTCAACTCTGCATGGGCGTTCGCTGGGGTGTGGGCGGCGATCCCGAAGATCTGCTTTTCATGAAAAGCAAGTTGCCTGACAAGGCCCTGTGGAGCGTTCTCGGAGTTCAGAGAGCCCAATTGCCTATGATTGCCATGAGCATGCTCATGGGAGGCCATGCCCGTGTGGGCTTCGAGGACAATATCCATATACGCAAGGGAGTCCTGGCCAAGAGCAACGCCGAGGCAGTTGAGTTTGCTGCGAATCTTGCCGAAAAGCTCGGTCGGACCGTGGCCACAGCATCCGAAGCGAGGCAGATTCTTCATATTGCCCCGCGAGGATAAATAAGACTCTTCTCCCTTTTGCGGGCGGCGTCCCTGACGCCGCCAAGCAGGTTTCTATGCGCAATTCTCTTTCCCGTGGATAGTACATCGTCGCCGGCTCATTCATTTTTCAGCGCCTGACCAACATACTGAATACTGACATTGCATTACGGGTCCCGCTATTCATTCGGTGTATTTGTCAAACCGATGTTCGCTGACATTGGTTTCACTCTGGGCGTCATTGAATCTTTTTTATGCAATTGGGGGAATCTTTACAAGATGGCTCCTCAAGCTGATCTCACCCGCATCGCGTAGGCCGGAGAGATGCAAAAAATCTCTTCGGCCCTTTTTTTACAATTATTCTTGTTGTTCCTCTCCTGGCAGTTTCATGACCTCTTCAAATTTGACAATTGACGAGTCTGTGTTATTTTAATGCCACAAACGGTTCATGCCGAAAAAGGAGAAACATTCATGTTTACTGTGACTGACACGGCCGCCTCAATGGTGGCCAAACATCTCAAGGAAAAGGAAGTGGACGGCAATATTCGCGTCTTTGTCCGGTACGGAGGCTGATCCGGGCCTTCCATGGCTATGGCTCTGGATGAGCCTAAAGAAGACGACTTCCGCTTGGAAAAAGAGGGAATAAATTTTTTCATCAACCAGGACCTTCTCAAAAGTTTCGGTCCCGTAACGGTAGAATACAATGATGACAGAGGCTACAAAATTGCCTCGAAACTCGATGAAAACAAGAGTTGCGGCGGAGGTTGCAGCAGCTGCTGACAACAGGGAAGAAACGATAACAGGATTTTCAGACGGCCGGTTATTCCGGCCGTCTTTTTTTTATTAGCTGTATTGTTTCGAAGACGGCAATGACAAAGGGGCGTTCTCCTGATACAATCGACGCCATGAGCGATCATGCCGGCAAGATGTTGACGCTCCTCCGGAGCGGTTTGTTGAATCTTCCGAAGAACCATATCGCCCAGCAGTCGTCCTTGGCGAAACCGCAACGGAAAGATACTGCGGCGACTACCTCGCTGCGCTTCAGGGGCGTACAGGAAGGCGTGCTGTGACCATGGCAGAGAAGGTTGAAATCGTGGAAGTGGGGCCCCGCGACGGCCTTCAGAATCTCTCTTGTTTTATCGAGACACGCCAGAAGGTAGACCTGATCAGGCATCTCGCCTCCGCCGGTCTTCAGGATATTCAGGTTGGGGGGTTCGTCAGTCCCCGGGCTATTCCACAGTTCGGCAATATCGCCGAAGTATCCCGGACAGTGATCGAATCCATTCATGGCGTTCGTTTCAACGCCCTCGTCCCCAACGTGAAAGGCGCGGTCGATGCCCTCTCCTGCGGCATCAGACATCTTTCCTTCGTCTTTTCCGTGAGCGAAGCCCACAACAAAAATAACGTCGGCAAAACTCCCGAGGAATCATTGCAGGAACTGGCTGCAATTCTGGATCTGCTGCCTTCCTACCGGGGCGCCGCCGTCACCGTCGATCTGGCAACGACCTTCGGATGTCCTTTCATCGTGAAGGTGCCGGAGGAACGAGTCCTCTTGTATGTTCAAAAGGTCCATGAGATGGGCGTAAGAAGAATCACTCTGTGCGATACCGTAGGTTTCGGCAATCCCCGTCAGGTTCAAAGGATTGCAACAACTTGCCTCTCATCCTTTCCTGATGTGACCTTCCGTTGTCATTTTCACAACACCAGGGGACTCGGATGCGCAAACGCTCTAGCAGCCTATGAGCTGGGAATAGAGTCTTTCGACACGGCGATCGGCGGCCTCGGCGGATGCCCCTTTGCACCCGGTGCAACGGGGAACACGGCCACGGAAGACATGGCTTTTATGTTCTCGGAAATGGGCGTCGAAACCGGCATATCTATCCCGCGCCTCCTGGAGACGGTCCGCTTCCTCAGAGAAATCATCCCTTCCGTGAAACTCGAAAGCTCTCTTGCCAGGGCCGGCCTGCCGGGAGCAGAACACAAGGGTTGTTCAATGTGATCGGCGCCGAGAACCGTTCCGGAACAAGACCGATTCCTCATTCATCAATGCCGATGGAGGTCCTCGCCCATTCGATCGAACCTGGGCTTCAAGAGAATCATGGCATCGCGCTGATGAGCCTTCACGGCCTCCTGAAAGCGAAACCAGTTCGTTTCCTCCTTGGTTGCGTCCTCGCGCCAGAAATAACGATCTTTGAACAGACAGATGTTCCCGGCGACGCCTTTCCCGCGGTCTTTCAGTCCATAAATTTTCGTCTCTACAGCCTCGTCGAACCATCGGTCTTTCTCGAACGACCCAAGCCAGGGAGCGAGTTTCCTGTAGCCTTCGATTCTCTCCTCGCCTCCAAGATTGTAAGGCCCTGAGCGGGAACGCCCGAAGATTTTACGGAGATTCTCTTCGAGCGCTCTCCAGGATCGCGAAGCTCTTATCTTCCTTGCTTTCAGGAATGATCGGTACATTCCGTAAAGATTACGGGCTGCTTCGATAAATCGCTCAGAATTGTCAACTTCATCGTCGATGCAACGGATGTCCTCCCACCGGTGGCTGACCCAGTCGGGGTGATGTTCCGCGTCGGCGTGGCCGATATTCGGTTTCAGATCAACGCCGATGTGGTTGAAGTGATCGTACCAGCCGACGAAATTCTGGTGCGCCCAGGAATCGGCATAGACATGCGTCGCCACGCCGATCCGATGCAATCTGACGTCCTCCGTTGATTTACATGCCCTGTCCAGAAGCTCGTTTACACTATCGTTCCCCGGCGTTGTGTTCAAAAGGTGCATTTTCCCGTCGCGCCTGCACGCGCTGTCGCAGAGAGGATCGCCGGGCATGAAATGAAAAATGGGGTAGATGCGCATGAGTTTGTGCTTCGGCTTCAATATATTCATCGTTTGCGAAAGATAGACCTCATAGGACTCGCCGGTTGATCGATCCTTGATGAAAAACCCGGCGTCATTTTCATCGACAAATTCGGAGGCCGTGGCGATGGCGACAGCCTCCTTCTCATCGAATCCCGAAGCCCTGGCCACGATTCCCGTGATATAGTAATGAAATTCCGTATTCATACAGCTGTTCTCCTTTCGATTGTCAATTCTTCTGGCATGACAGATCTCCGCTTTTCCGTGCGGGAGAATTCGCTGTTTCTACGATGCTTTTTGAGTGCTTTTCGGTATTCTCAGATATGTGACGCTTGGAAGGTGCAATGACGCTCCCGGTGAACCTGTCAGCGCGCTCGCCGGGAGTTTATACGGGATATTTAAGGACCTTCTTCTTGACCGGGCATTCTATTTCCATGCACGGAACTATACAACGAATTTGCATATGCATCAATGAGTCAGGGGCAGTTGAAAAACATTTTGCTGACCAAATCGATAAAAAAAATGGTGCACGGCCTAAGCCGTGCACCGTACCGCAATGAATAGGAAGGAGAAAATCTCCTCTTTCGTTTGCTAAGACTCGTCCACTTTATAGGATTTCGATTTCACGAAATCGTAGATGAAGAGGAAGTTCAGCAGGAACATGATCACGAGGATGATCATGACCGCCCAT
>JAFGGB010000064.1 GCA_016930775.1 Deltaproteobacteria bacterium | reverse complement strand
TCCCTTTACAGCGGGCAGGATGGTGGTGGCAAAAAATTTCGCAGCGGCAATCTTCCCTTCATAAAAGGCCGCCTCCGGATCTTTTCTCGCCAGGGCACGCCGTTTCGCTTTTGACCTGTCTGCGCCGGCTTTCGCCAGAAGCTCCTCTAGTTTCTCCGCCGCGATGCGGGCCCCTTCCATCAACTGCCACCCGACGGCAACATCACCCATAATCATGAGATAGGGCCGGGCGTTCAGGATGGGAACAACCATGTTCGCCGATTTACCCCATTCGCCGAATTTCATGGTCAGCGCCGCCAGCATCGTATAGGCCTCTTCGAGGTGAGCCACATAAGGCTTCAACTCCTCGTTCTTCCGCGCCTTCGTGCAGGTGTCGCCGATCAGTGAAAAGAAATTCATGGCATTTTTCCCTTTGTTCTGGGCAAGTTTTCGGCCCACCAGATCCAGCGCCTGAATCCCGTTCGTCCCCTCATAGAGACAGGCGATCTTGGCATCCCGCATGTATTGTTCTATCGGATATTCCGATATGTACCCGTACCCGCCGTAGAGATCGATGGCGAGTGAGGCAATCTCAACGGCCATATCCGATGAGAAGGCCTTGCAGACGGGGGTAAGCAGTTCCACCAATCCATGCCACTTGGTGCGCTCCTTTTCACTGTCTGCGACCGCCGCCATATCGATGCAGAAAGCGCTAAAATAATTCATCGCCCGGATGCCCTCCACGTAAGACTTCATCCATAACAGCATGCGCCGCACGTCGGGGTGCTGAATAATCGGTACGGGCGGGGCCGTCGGATTTGCCATCTCCCATATGGGCCTGCTCTGAATCCGCTCCTTTGCGTACTGGATCGAGTGTTCCAGCGCCGCCGTTGCATGACCGAGCCCCTGCATGCCCACTTCGAGACGGGCCTCGTTCATCATGATGAACATGATTTTCATGCCCCGCCGCGGCTCTCCCAGGAGCTCACCGACACAGCCACCGTTTTCGCCGAAATTCAACGTCGCCGTCGCCGATGCCTTAATGCCCATTTTGTGTTCGATATTACCCGTCACCACGTCATTGAATTCGCCGATACTCCCGTCGTCATTGATCCGGTACTTGGGCACGACAAAGAGGGAAATCCCCGCCGTCCCGGCAGGGTCTCCCTCGATCCGCGCCAGTACGGGATGAACGATGTTCTCCGTCAGGTTGTGATCTCCCGAGGAAATAAACATCTTCGTTCCTGTAATGGCATAGGTTCCGTCCGGCAGCGGTTTCGCCGTTGTCCGGATCGCCCCCACGTCAGTTCCCGCATTCGGCTCGGTAAGACACATCGTTCCCGCCCACTGGCCCGTTAACATCTTTTCCAGATACTTGTTTTTCTGCGCCTCCGTCCCATACAGATCTATCAAACCCGCGGCACCCCAAGTCAGTCCAGGATACATCATGAACGCAAAATTGGCGGCGTTGAAAGCTTCCGCGCAGGCCGTCCATAACAGGACGGGCATCCCCTGGCCGCCGATCTCCGGATCCTTTGTCGCCGCTATCCAGCCGGCTTCACAAAATTTCCGATACGGTCCGTGAAGGCACTCCGGGACCGACACGACACCGTTTTCGAATGTGCAGCCCACCTTATCCCCTTCTTCATAGGTGGGCAGAACATCTTCAACTGCCATCTTTTCCGCCTCTCCGAGCATCATATCCGCGACGTCACGCGAATAATCCGCATACTTTTCATACTCGAAGAGCTTTTCTATCCCGATCTGCTCATAGAGTACGAATTTCTGATCCCTCCGGTTCACCAGCAGATTACTCATCTCCCCCTCCTTATTCGGATTTTCTCAAACCTTCTGTTATGACGGCAAGACCGGCAGCCACGTTGGATCGGATACGTTCGTAGCGCGTCGATTCCCGCCCGATGAAGAGATGGAGGGCAATAACGCCGTCCAGCATCCCCCAGAGCGCATTGCGCACCTTTCGAAATTCCTCCCGTGGTTTGAATTCGCCCTGTTCCACACCGTGTCGGCAAATCATTTCCACAATCGACATTGTTTCATTCGTCTCACGAATGATACTGCGATTCATCTCGTCCGAAAACCCGAGTTCCTCCGAGTAGAGCATGTAATTCAAGAGGATCCGGAACAGTTCCCGTTCCTTATAGAAAAAGGAAACGTAGCAGTGAACGAAATCGTTCAGCATCTCCGATGCCGTCTTTCCCGGATCAAAAAGAGACACGGACTTCTCGCGAAACGCCTTAATGTCGTTGACGAGAATCTGTCCGTAAATTTCCTCCTTGCTCTCAAAATACAGGTACACGGCGCCCTTGCTGATCTGCACCTTCTTGGCAATATTGGCGACGGTCACCGACTTAAAGCCCTTATCAATAATGAGACGCTTCGCCGCCCTGATGATTGCCCGTCGTCGCCGCTCCCTTTCTTTTTCCCTCTTGTCTTTTGAACCAATCAATTTTTCCTCCTCCTTCTTCTGTATCATAAACGTCACTTCCTTATCGCATCATGACGGTTGACGGTTTGCTGTGCCTCGCCCCTCGGCGGCGCAGCACATTTGCAAACACTCTCTATTCCGGTCATTCCAATACCCTTCGTGGCACATGACCCCTTATAGCTCTATTTCCGCTTATCGCCTTTCGCTGTCGATTGGACACACAGCACCTACCCTGCAGCTCTTGTGATAAACGATCGTACTGCTGATTATGAATCTTTCTTGTTGCCGTCAGTGACTACTATGAAAAGCCTCCCCACAAATGCGTGAAGGACAAATGATCGAGGCGGAGGAGAAGTGAATTTCGGCCATTTTCTGACCGTGGTTCAAATTTTATTCCAAAATAACGCTACAGTCAAGGAAAATCTCTTTCGCTCTCCCATCACGATGACGAAAACTGGTCCGTTAAAAAATGCCTCATTTCAGATTGCTGGGAGTCATCCGACAGTATCGATACGCGGACACGACTTCGGATAAAAACAATTGACTTACCCCCGCCTGTGTGCTAGGCAAAGGACGATTTTTGGTGGAATTTTTCCGGGGTGCAGCCTATGTCCTTTTTCGGCTATATCGTGATTTTTCGCGACGGGAGGTCACTGTGACCCTTAGGGAAGTTAAAGAAATCCTCGATGCCTATGTCCATGTCGGTCATGATCAGTTGGATATGGAGGTCACAACAGCTTTCAGCGCCGATCTCATGAGT
>JAFGGB010000063.1 GCA_016930775.1 Deltaproteobacteria bacterium | reverse complement strand
GTCACGCAGTTTTCGGAGGCGGCGTTTTCCCCTGCCACGCGCCCCTGGAGGTTTGCCAGATCGCCGTAAGGGGCCAGGGTTTTTCTCCCGGTGATCCTGTTGACCGTCTCCACGCAATCCCCGACGGCATAGATGTCGGGGTCCGAGGTCTGCATGAATTCATTGACGAAGATGCCGCCTGTCTCCCCGATCTTCAGGCCCGCTTTCCGAGCCAGATTCACATTTGGTTTGACGCCAATGGCTACCACCGCCAACTCGCAGGGAAGCTCAGTCCCATTTTGCAGTTTAACCCCGGTCAACTTTCCATTCTCGCCGAGAAACTCGGCAATGCCGTTGTCCGTAATGACGTTTGCCCCTTTGCTTCTCACATGATTCTCGACCAGCTTTGCAAGTTCCCAATCGAGAAACGTCAAAAGCTGCGGCAGCAACTCGATCACGGTGATCTCGATCTCGGCAAGTTGAAGGGCTTCGCAGGTTTCGATCCCAATCAGCCCGCCACCGATTACCACCGCCTTTTTAATCTTTCCTTCGTCCGCTATTTTCCTGAGGAAATCAGCATCCTTGATTGATTGCAGCGTAGTAATTCCTTCCAGCCCCACACCGGGAATGGGGGGCATACGGGGGATGGAGCCTGTGGCCAGAATCAGCTTGTCGTAGACCAGATCCCCCGTTTCTCCCGTCACCATGTTCTTGAACGATATGTTGCGCCGATCCCGATCGATGGCGGTCACTTCCGTGTTTACTTTGGCCGCGATGTCCTTGGCGTTGAGGTAAAATTGGGGGGTTCTTACCATGCCCGTAGGTGTGGCAAGAAGCATGTTTCTGTCATCGAAGAATCCGCCGACGTAATAGGGATAGCCACAGGAAGCCATGGACAGGTCCGCATCCTTCTGCAGGATGATGATCTCGGCGTCGTTGTCTATTCTCCTGGCCTTTGCCGCCGCCTTGGGACCGGCAGCGGAGCCTCCCACCACAACAATCCTTTTTCTTTGCTCCATAAATCAATCTCCTTATTCTTTAGATTTTAATTAACGGGAAACAGCAAATGGATCAGTCATATGCTAGGCGGATCTTTTCATCCGTAAGGACGGGACGGATGACCTCCTGCCAGAACGGGGCATCCCACGTGTGAAAATCCTGGTGCATCAGGTAATACTTCTGGGGAATCGGATGGGTGCCGAAGACCACATCGATTCCGAATTGCGACTGGATGAAATCCCGGAAAAAACCGATCCTGGGGCAGGGCGGATAGCCAACGATCAGTCCGGTAGCCAAGTGAATCACATTGGCTCCGTTGCGGATCATTTCCCCTGGTGCATATTCGATATTGCCGCCGGGACACCCGTCGCAGGTTGTATATCCAACCAGGGCGGCATCTCTGTCGCAATAAAGGCTGAAAGCCCCTTCTCTCTCCCGTAGCGCCCGAAAACACTTCCCTCCGGCGCAACAGTGATAGCGGTTACAGATGATGATTCCGATCTTGATGGATTCATTTTTCGTCATGGACATCCCCTTTTCTCAAATTTAATCCTGTTGAAAAGAACTCTTTTATTCGCCTCTGGAGGATTCCGCTGCCTTCACTGCCTGCAGCAGTTTTCAGGTTTATTGCACGGCGGTTCCCCGCAACGCTCTTCCCGGCCGTAGCAGGTCCTGCCTCTCTTAGCCCCGATGATTCCTACATCAAGGACGTTACGCCCTTCGACAGGGCCTTTTTCAGGGAAACGCCGCCACAGAGTTTACATATCCTTTCCGGCGCCTCACCGGAACCCCTTCGATAAATTCGGATATCTTCCCGCATCCTGGGCACTCATATATGTAAATCGGCATGATTGATAATCTTCGAAGACGACCCTCCAGACCACCCTTCCCCTCCGTCGCAACGTCTCTTCCGGACGCAACGACAAGACCGAAGGCCGTTCTCATTCATATACGGAAAGAATCAGAAACGCAAGGAAATACAGGACGATATCTCCGACAGACTCAGGCGGCAGCGGCAATTTTCGGCAGAGTCTCAACGGGTGTTGCATGTTTCTTCTTCCATGGCTATATCGATCAAAATTTTGATGAAAGTGTAGAAAAACGGTGGAGAAAGACGAAAAAATCCCCGACGATGAGCCGGGGCAAGTGCTTGATTTTAATGGTCGGGGCGGCAGGATTTGAACCTGCGACATCCTGCTCCCAAAGCAGGCGCGCTACCAGGCTGCGCTACGCCCCGACGAAAAACGTACTACCGCGAAACAAGTTGCTCCTGCAACCTTTTTTTAAGTATGCCGAAGGCCTGACCCCGATGGCTGATCCTGTTTTTTTCCTCTGGAGAAAGCTCCGCCACTGTTTTGCCGCATTCCGGATAAAAGAACACAGGATCGTACCCGAAACCCTTTGATCCCCTTCTCTCTTTGGTGATGACGCCCTTCAAAATTCCCTCGAAGGTTTCATGATTCCCCTCGGGATCACAGAGGACAAGAACACATCTGAAAGCGGCCGTTCTCTGATCCGGAGAAACGCCGTCAAGAACGTGAAGGAGTTTTTCGATATTGTCTTCATCGGAGGCGGACGGTCCGGCGTAGCGCGCCGAGTAAACGCCCGGGACGCCATTGAGGCAATCAACTTCCAGGCCGGAATCATCGGCAATAACCGTCTCGCCAGTGTAATTTGCAAAAAAACGGCCCTTCTTCAAGGCGTTTTTATAGAATGTGTCGCCGTCCTCCAGAACCTCGGGAGCATCAGGGTAATCCAACAGAGACTTCAGCTCCAAAGACAGATCCGCCAGTAGGGCAGAAAGCTCTCGAATCTTTCCGATGTTTCTTGTTGCAAGGATAATTCGTTTCAGGATCTTGCTCCGAAATATTCCCGTTGTTTCGCCGTGAGGAATCGGATGCCCTCGGCGGCGGCATCGATCATACCGTTGAGAGAATCGCGGCTGAAAGGCTTGCCCTCGGCCGTTCCCTGGACCTCGATGAGGTCGCCCTGTTCAGTCATTACAATGTTCATGTCGACTTCCGCCGTTGAATCCTCGCGGTAGTCCAGATCGACAAGGATCTCTTCTTCGACGACGCCAACGCTCACGGCCGATACGAAGCCTCGCAACGGATTCACGGCAAGGACTCCATCGTCAAGAAAACGTCGGCAGGCCGCTGCAAGAGCAACACATCCACCCGTTATTGATGCAGTTCTCGTTCCTCCGTCCGCCTGTATGACATCGCAGTCGATATGCAAGGTTCTTTCTCCGAGCAACGAAAGATCGGTTACTGAGCGGAGCGTCCGCCCTATGAGCCGCTGAATCTCCATGGTTCTGCCGCCGATTCGGCCTTTCATCGACTCCCGGGCATTCCTTTGGGGCGTTGCCATAGGAAGCATCGCATATTCGGCGGTAAGCCAGCCTCGTCCCGAACCATGTAAAAACGGCGGGACTCCCTCTATCATAGCGGCCGTGCAGATGACCCGCGTATCTCCGATCTCAATCAGGACCGAACCGGGAGCTGTGGAAATAAATTCACCGGTGAGGCGTATCGGACGAATTTCATTCCAGCGGCGACCCGCTCTCATTTTCTCGCTCCATATTCCCGGGCAAAGGATTCTATGCTTTTTGCGATAGTCTCGGCGAGCCTTTTCCGGATCGATAATTCCTCCAGGCGTTCCCTGTCTTCTTTGTTCGTAGCGAATGCCATCTCTATCAGCACGGCAGGAACATCAAGACCCTCAAGCGCTATCATGGGACCGTTCCGTATGCCGCGCCCCTTACGGGGAAAGATCCCGTCGATCCCTGCCTGCATTATCTGGGCGAAGCGGTAACTTTTATTGAAGATTTCGCTTTTTGCCATGTCGCCCACTATCACTTTCGAGCCGACGCCCGCAACGGGCTCCGCATTCAGTGAAAGAATATAAAACTCGTATCCGCCCGCCTGCATGCCGAAACCGGCATTCACGTGAAGACTCACGAAAAGGTCGGCATTGCTCTTCCGGACAGTTTCACGTCGCTCAGCTATTCCGATTGTATCATCGCCGGACCGAGTGAGAAGTATTCGCACAGCGTCGCCGTTCAGTCTCTCTTGCACCATCCTCGCGATGGAAAGAGTCAGGTCCTTTTCATGAAGGGCCTTTGTAAGGCGCACTCCCTGGTCGATGCCGCCGTGACCGGCATCTACGACAACGATAAAATCTTTCTTGTCCGCCGAACTGCCTGTCGATGCGGCGAGCGCAATAATCAGTACGGCAAGTCCCCACTTCATGACGCTTCGGGCGTCATTGCACTTCGCAATAGCTTTCATTTCATGCCTCGCATTATGGAGAGCGTGTTTGTATAGTATCGCCGGCCGGCTGTCAATACAAGAAACCCCTGCCTTGTCTGCCTGATGTTAACGGTAAGCTTTAGCTCTTTTCCTAGTCCCTTATGTCTGATCTTTTTTGAAGAGTGTTTCTCTGATCCGTTCTACAGTCAAAACGTTCTTGAGTTTCTGCAGAGATGTGACAATTTTTTTGAATTGCTTGAGATCGTTCACCTCGAGCTGAAAATCGCACCGGACCGTCTGGTTCAACTGGGTTTCCAGGTTCACATAGGTGATGTTCACTCCCAGAGCGGAGATGGCGGTGCTAAGTTCCGAAAGGAGCCCCGTTTTGTCCCTGCAGATGATTCTGATGTTGACAGGAAAGATTTGTTCCTTCTCCATATTCCAATGAACGTCTATAATCCGTTCGTGATCGAACTCGGAAAGCTTGGGGCAATTCGCCTCATGGACGCTCACACCCCTGCCCCGCGTGATGAATCCCACTATTTCGTCGCCGGGCAGCGGGCTGCAGCATTTTGCGAACCTGACCATCACATCGTCAATGCCGGTTATCGATATGGCCGCTCCTGATGGTCGCTTGAATTTACGCTTAATCCGTTCGGCTAAACCGATTTTTTCTTCTTCTTTATCCTGTCGGTCTTCCTCATGGTGAAGGAATCGGTTGACTATGTGCCTGGGCGATATTTTTCCGTAACTGATGAGAACATACAGATCTTCTGTGTTTTGCAGACCGTGTTCCTTGATGATATCTTCAAATTCAGGAGACTTGACGACCTTGGTTGAAGCAACGCTCTGGCGCTTGCATTCCTTGTCCAGAAGTTCCTGACCAAGAGTTACGCTTCTTTCACGTTCCTCCTGCTTTGTCCATTGACGAATCTTCGAGAGAGCCCGTTGAGTGACGGCAAATTTTAACCAGTCTTTGCTCGGATTGTGACCGGGCTGCATGATGATCTCTACGATGTCTCCGTTCTGGAGCTGATATTTAAGGGGCACTATGTTGCGGTTCACCTTGGCGCCGATGCAGTGATTGCCCACGTCAGTGTGGATGCTGTAAGCGAAGTCTATAGGCGTTGCCCCTCTCGGGAAGGCTTTCACGTCGCCCTGAGGAGTGAATACATAAACCTCATCGGAGTAGAGAGCGATCTTGAGATTCTGCATAAACTCCCGGGGATTCGTATATTGATCCTGGATATCCAGGAGTTCGCGAAGCCTGTTTATCTGGTCTGCGTCATGAGCAGAAACGGCTTTGCCTTCCTTGTACTGCCAGTGCGAGGCAATGCCTTTTTCAGCCCACTCATGCATTTCCCGCGTCCGGATCTGAACCTCCAAGCGCTCCCCGTAGGGACCGACGACGGTGGTATGGAGCGACTGATAATGATTTGCCTTTGGAACGGCAATGAAATCCTTGAACCGTCCTGTCACGGGCCTCCAGAGAGCATGAATTATGCTTAGAACTTCATAACATTCCTTGACCTTGTCGGAATCCAGGATTACACGGTAGGCGATGAGATCATAAATCTCGTCGACGTCTATTTGCTGGACCTGCATTTTTTTTAAAATACTGTAGTAGTGTTTCGCCCGACCTTCGACTTCTCCCTTCAGACCAAACTTGTCAAGCTCGCCTTTTATGATCGACTTAACTTCTTCCATGTAAGCGATCCGTTTTTCCGTACTCTGGGCGACTTTTTCGCTGATCCTCCGGTATTCCTCGGGATGAATGAATTTGAAGGAAAGATCTTCAAGCTCCATCTTCATCCAGTTGATTCCCAGGCGGTTTGCCAGGGGAGCGTAGAGTTCAAGTGTTTCCTGGGCGATGTACTGCTGGTTCTCCAACGGCTGATATTCCAGAGTTCTCATATTGTGGATGCGGTCGGTAAGCTTTATCAGAAGGACACGGATATCCGTGGACATGGCGAGCATCATTTTCCGGAAGTTCTCCGCCTGCCGTTCGAGTTTGCTGCCGAATGTAATCTTACTGATTTTTGTGAGACCTTCTACGAGGAACGTCACATCTTTTCCGAAGGCTTCCCTGATCTCATCTATAGTGACGTAGGTATCCTCTATTGTGTCGTGGAGAAGCCCTGTAACGATTGAAGCGGCATCGAGCTTCATATCTACGAGCATGTTAGCCACCTCAAGAGGATGGATGAGGTAAGGCTCTCCCGAAAGACGCACCTGTCCCTGATGCACCGAGGCGGAGAAAATATAGGCTTTTTCGATGAGGGCTATATCGGTTTCATCGAGATACTGCCCGGCCTTCTCCAGTATGTCTGTAATGCGGATCATCGAATCACCGGTCCGCTGCCGAGACTGACATGCCCTTATTCCTCTCCGCCAGTTTTGCTGCGGATATCGATCATTTCAGCTTCAATCATGCCGGTCACACTATCAACGACATTCGCCAGAGGCACTATGGATATTTTCTTGGATTTCCTCAGCATGACCTCAAGATTGCCCTCGGCAAGCCGTTTGGCGCCGATGGTCACTCTGAGGGGTATGCCTATGAGATCGGCGTCCTTGAACTTGACGCCGGCCCTTTCATCTCGATCGTCGAGGAGCACTTCCACGCCTTTTTTCTGCAATTCGACGTAGAGGCTTTCGGCGGCGGCGATCGTCGCTTGATCGCTCACGTTTACCGGCGTAACGACAACCTGGAAAGGAGCGAGCGGCATGGGCCATATAATGCCGTCGTTATCGTTCATCTGTTCGACGCAGGCCGCAACTGTCCTGCCGATTCCTATGCCGTAGCATCCCATAATGAGAAGCTTATTCGCGCCATCCTTGTCGAGAAACGTGGCTCCCATCGCCTTGGAATATTTTGTGCCGAGTTTGAATACATGGCCGACCTCGATACCGCGCGCAAATGTCACGGGACCTCCGCAACGAGGACAGCCATCGGTCTCAGTTATAAAACGAAGGTCCGCAAAGGTTTTAATAGTGAAGTCCCTGCCTATATTGCAATTTTTATTATGGTAATCTTGGCGATTCGCACCGACGACAAAGTTCGTCATGGTCATGAGCGCATAATCGGCGATGATATCCGACTTGATGCCTGCCGGACCTGCGAATCCTCGCGGCGAGCCAGTAACCTCGCGAATTATGTCTTCAGATGCCAATTCAATGGAATCTGCATCAAAAAAGTTCTTAAGCTTAATTTCATTGATCTCGTGATCCCCTCTCACAAGGACTGCAAGGGGCTTTCCATCGACGACGAAGACGAGTGTCTTGACAACATCCTGAGGCTTGACCTGTAAAAAAGAACAGACCTCTTCAATGGTCCGTGCATCGGGTGTGTGAACGGTCTCAAGCGGCAGGAAGGTCATTGCGTCAATGGGTCGGAAGGCCGGTTTGATTACCTCGGCTTTTTCGAGGTTTGCGGCGTATTCGCAGTGCGGACAATAGACCAGGGCGTCCTCGCCGGAGTCAGCTGTAACCATGAACTCGTGAGAGTAGCTCCCCCCTATGGCGCCGCTGTCGGCTTCGACTGCCCTGAAATGGAGACCGCATCGAGCAAAAATCCGTTTATAGGCGTCGAACATTTTCTGATAACTTTTACCGGCCCCTTCTTCGTCCGCATCGAAGCTGTAGGCATCCTTCATCCCGAATTCACGGGACCTCATGACACCGAATCGCGGCCTGATCTCGTCTCGGAATTTCGTCTGAATCTGATAGAGATTAAGGGGAAGCTGACGGTAAGTCTGCACCTCATCGCGCACAATGCTCGTTATGACTTCTTCATGCGTCGGTCCTATGCAGTAGTCGCGGTTGTGCCTGTCCCTGACCCTGAGAAGTTCTTTTCCATAGAGGCTCCAGCGGCCCGATTCTATCCAGAGTTCTGCCGGCTGGACCGCCGGAAGAAAAACCTCCTGGGCGCCGGCCCGATCCATCTCTTCTCGGATAATGCGTTCGAATTTTTTTATTACCCTGTATCCAAGGGGCAGATACGAGTATATGCCTCCGGTCAATTTTCTTATCAGACCGGCCCTGATCATGAGCTGGTGGCTTTTCACTTCAGCGTCGGAGGGAACCTCGCGCGTCGTTGGCAAGAACATTTCTGAATACCGCATAGTGTCTCCTTACCGTAAGTTTTCCTGTCTATAATAATTCAATACGGCCGTTAACAATCTCATCGTCGAGAGCTGCACTCACCATGTTTCTCAGACTTTCCGACCAATCATCTGACCGATTTCCTCCACGAGAACATCGAAGAACTGATCTTCCGGGACGGTGCGCATCACTGTTCCCTTCTTAAACAGAATGCCCTTGCCGCGCCCCCCGGCAATGCCGATATCCGCTTCAGCAGCTTCCCCCGGACCATTGACGACGCAGCCCATCAAGGCAATGACAAGATGTTCCTTCATGCCGGCCAGGCGTCTCTCAACCTTGTCGACGAGTCCCGCAAGATCGATTTCGCATCGACCGCAGGTCGGGCAGGCGATGATGTCGGGACCCACTTTCCTGATTCCGAGGGCCCTGAGAATTCCAAAGGCGACGGGCATTTCGCTCACCGGATCGCCCGCCACGGATACCCTGATGGTGTCGCCTATCCCTTCCGAAAGGAGTATTCCTATTCCGATGGAGGATTTAATGGCCGCCGAAAGAAGGCTTCCAGCTTCGGTAACGCCAAGGTGAAGAGGATAATCGGCCTTTGCAGAAATAAGCCGGTAGGCATCGATCATCGTGGGCACATGGGAGGATTTCAACGAAAGTTTCAGGTTGTGAAAATCCAGTTCCTCGCAGAGGCTTATATGTCTGAGTGCGCTTTCCACCAGGGCCTCGGCGCAGGGGTGACCGAAACGGTCCAGAAGATCCTGTTCGAGGGAACCAGAATTGACGCCGATACGGAGAGCCGCGGCTCTCCCCCGTGCATCTTGAATAATTCTACGGACACTTTCCCGAGGCATATTCCCGGGATTTATCCGTATTCCATCGGCGCCGCCCTCAAGAGCGCCGTGCGCCAGTTTTTCGTTGAAATGGATGTCGGCGATCAGGGGAAGATTTATCGCCTTCTTGATTTTGCCGACGGCTGCCGCCGCTTCTACGTCGGGAACGGCGACCCGCACAATCTCGCATCCCGCTTCCTCGAGACGGTGAATCTGAGAAATTGTGGATTGAATGTCCCGGGTATCCGTACATGTCATTGATTGAACGACGACAGGGGCGCTTCCTCCAATCTTGACCGATCCTACGCTAATGGAACGGGTTTCTTTCCGCCTATTTATATCAGACTCGACAATCACTCATACTCCTCGATTTTCATACAGTTGCGAACTATATCACGAAGGATTCCGTCCGATCAATCTTGAAATGACCGGATTCTATCGCTCCGACGATTTCGGCAAGCGGCCAATTCATCTTCTAGACCGATAAGCCATAAGATGACTGCCTCGGCTTTTTCCCGGGACGCAGGCGCCGCCGACGTGACATGCTCTACGCTTCGCTCCAGCAGTTTTAACATTACCGACACTCCCTGACCGGCTTCAAGTCGCGGCCAGCGATTATCCGTAAGATAATGAACGAGCTTCATCGTTCTGAAACCGTCGAACCATTCGTGAAACCGGCGGAGCTCCATCTTTCCATCGCGGCTGTTGGAACGAATGCGGGACCAGGCTAGAGGAAAGTTCTGCTTCTCAAGAAAGCGAGACAGCGCGAGATCAATGCCCCGTGCCGCCATGATAAGTCTCTTTTCATCGGTCTCCAGGGATGATTCGACGCAAGCAAGCCATTTCTTCAGAATCACGAACACCCTGAAATCGTAGAGGAGAATTTTTCGGCGATTTTCGCCCGCGCTCGCGACAATGCGGCCCGTTCCGAAGGGCGTGCGGCAGGAAAGGCGAGCCGATGGTCGGACAGTCGTTCCGTGAGCCCTGGCGACACAACCGGTTTTAGCGATCTTGTTGAGGAAGTAAAAATCCTCGCCGGCTTTTCGACGAGGCATGCCGCGAACCGTCACATATCCTCCGGCGGTACAGGCAAAGGTGGACCCTATGCTGTGATGGCCGTAGGGAGAGCCGGCCCAGAGGAGTCCCGCGACATAATGTCGAAGAAATATTTCATAGTCATCTACAGCCCGCTGCGCGATCTCTGTTTCAGCATTCTGATGGCGGAAGGCGCATACGGAAGCCACCGCCCCGGAATCGGCTAATGCGTGCCGATGAGTCGCAAGATACCTATCGTCGACTTCGGTGTCTGCGTCAAGAGAATACAGAGTTGCGCCGGGATCATCAATACGTTCGATAGCCCTGTCGAATCCTATTTTTCTGGCCAGTCCCACGCCCTCGCCTTCGGGCAGCTCCCTGCCGGCCGTTGAGGCGTCTACATAGGCAACTCTCAGGCCTTGATCAATGATCTTTTGTATGTCCTTTCTGATCTCGGGTGAAACCCGCTCTTTCGAAGGCGCCCTGCCTGCAATGATTCCTCTTAAAAGCTCCAGGGTAAGAATGTTATCCATTCGATAAGCGCAATCGATGTCGGCCCGATTATTTACCACGCATATGACCAGGGTGTGTTCCAGTTCATCGGATGGATTGTCCGCAATGGTTGCAAGGGTTCTGAAAATGCGTCCGGATTCCCTCAATGCCGGAATAACAACTGCGGCTTTTATCGATGTGTCGGAGGAGCATCGCAACGTCCACTTATGATCGGCGGCGTAACGGTCCAAATATTTTCGACGGGCGTCAAAAGCCTTCATAATTCAGACGCCCTGTTATTCCGGCTCCGTCAATGAGGGCTAAGGCCCTGTCGGCATCGGGTCCGTCGATCCAATGTATCGCAACGCCCGTTCGCTCCATCTTCCTGAACCAGGTCATTTGACGTTTCGAAAACTGATTGATCCGCTTCTGCAGCGTCAGGACCATCTCCTTATAAGTCATGTTCCCTTGAAGATAGCTTCCGATATAACGATATTCCAGGCCGAAGGATTCCAGTTTCTCCCAGCTCAAGCCGCCATCGCGCAGCCGGCGCACTTCCTCGATCATCCCCGCCTCCAGACGCTCCAGCAGTCGCAGTTCGATTCTCCTGAGTATTTCTTCCCGCGGCAGCCGAACCCCGATCACAAAGGGGTTCACTACAGGCAATTTTTCATCGGCCGGGAAACCATGAGATTGTGTGTATTCGGCGATTTCAATAGCCCGAATGAGCCTTCCCCGGTTGCGAAGATCCGTCTGGTTGTGAAGCCTGGCGACAAGGGTGCGAAGACGCCTTTCCATAGATGCTTCGTCTTCCTTTTCGAGCTCACGGCGGAGTTCCGCGTTTTCGGGAACCTGAGCCATGCGATAGGACCGCACGACGGCGTCAATATAAAGGCCTGTGCCGCCTGCCATGATGGGAACAAGGTTTCGTCTTCGCAGTGCATCGAAAGAATGAAAAAAGGCCCGTTGAAACTCAAAGAGATTGTACTCTTGAGACGGTTCGACGATATCGATGAGATGATAAGGAATCGCCCGCCCGTCAATTGAATACTCCCTGAGATCCTTTCCAGTGCCGAGATCCATTCCCCGGTATACCTGACGAGAATCGGCCGATAGGATTTCCGAACCGAGGCGACGCGCTATACTGACGGCCAGGGTTGTTTTTCCCGAAGCCGTTGGTCCCAGTATGACGATGAGATTATGAAACTTTCCAATCGCAGTCATATCTCTGTTATTGACGGGGGAAGCGATACAGGCTCCTCTTGCAGTGTGCATTTCATACGATCTCATCGGAACATGCGGCATGGAGTCGTGCGGAGGCGCCGTTTCTTGAACATCGCTGACGCCCGGAGAAAATTGCCCCCCGTCGAGTGAGCTGCTTGCAGGTCCTCTTCCTCGCTCCCTTCGAAAGAATTCCAGCGGTGGTCTTCGCCGGTTCCGCCGAAAATGTCTTCTAATCGTTTAGAAGATGAATTACGAGACCGCTTCGCAGCTTCGGCTCGAACCAGGTGGATTTTGGAGGCATTGTCCTGCCGCCGTCGGCCACTGCGAGAAGCTGCTCGATAGTAGGCGGGTAAAGGGCAAAAGCCGCCGCAAAACGTCCCGAATCAACGAGACGTTCAAGTTTGTCGATGCCCCTGATGCCGCCGATAAAGGCAATCCGTTCGTCCGTTCGCGGATCGCAAATTTTCAGGAGAGGCGCCAGGATGTTCCGTTGCAGTATCTCCACATCGAGTGAATCGACTATATCCCTGCCGTTATAACTCCCTTCCCGTGCGTTGAGACGATGCCATAATCCTGCAAGGTAGAGAGAAAATTCATGGGGTCGTCCCGGTCCGCCCTTTGCAGTGCCACTCGTAAGAATGAAATTCTTATCCAGCTCTACAAGAAATCCCGCTGGATCGTAGCCGTTCAGATCGGCGACTGCGCGGTTGTAGTCCATGATCCTCAACTGGTTGTGGGGAAAGAGAACAGCCATCATAAGATGATTGCTGCAATCGTCCCGGTGGTTCTTGAAGTCTTCTCTTCTCGCACGGGCAACGGCAGCCGCCGAGGCCGCACGGTGATGCCCGTCTGCTATATACAGACTGTCGATCTCAGAAAAAGCTTCCCGTATCGAAGCGATGCGCGATGGTTCGTCGATAATCCAGAGGGTATGGCCTATGCCGTCGTCAGCCGTAAAGTCAAATTCCGGCGATGCTGCCGCGACAGCCGAGACAATTGAATCGATAGTCAAGGACGCCCGATAGGTCATGAATATGGGGCCCGTCTGGGCATTGACTGTGTCGATGTGCCGCGTGCGATCGATTTCCTTGTCGGCTCTCGTCAATTCGTGACGCTTGATGAGACCGTTGTCGTAGTCCTCAACATGGACGCAAGCGACGATTCCATCCTGGACATGATTGCCCATGGACTGGCGGTACAGGTACAACGACGGCAGCGGGTCCCGGCGCAATACGCCTTCAGCCAGAAAACGATGAAATGTCTCCCTCGCCTTGTCATACACTCGATCATCGTGGAGATCCACTTCATCGGGAAGATCAATATCGGATCGGACAATATGAAGAAAGCTGAGAGGATTGTCCCGGGCAAGTCGCCGGGCCTCCTCCCGGTCCACTACGTCATAGGGATACGACGCAACATCTTTTACATACGACCGTTTAGGTCTGACGGCACGGAAGGATTCGATTCGCATAATCACTGTTCCTCATCGTTGTCCCGTTTCAGTATCATAAGGCATTGGTTGAATCAACGGCATTTCAAAGAACTTGCAATATCCATCGCATGATTGTATGTCTCTTGAACCAAAAAAGGCCAGTCGCAGATCATCGAGGAGTGCATAATGGAAATCACCAGGGTGTTTATTCATGGTCTTGAAAGCAGCAGTGCGGGGACCAAAGGCCTCTTTTTCTCGAAACGCTACCCCGGCATGATAGTGGAAGACTATCCTGGCGCTTTCGGCAAGCGAATGGCTAAACTGGAGAACCTCCTGGCCGGGAAAGACAATCTTATTATCGTCGGATCGAGTTATGGAGGACTCATGGCAGCGGTTTTTGCCTGCCGTCATCAACATCGGCTAAACAAGCTTATCCTGCTTGCGCCGGCTCTCAACCTCGAAGAATTTTCGCTCTGCCGTGCACTTCGAATACAACTGCCGGTCACCGTTATTCACGGAACGGGAGACACTGTTGTCCCCCTAGCAGAAGTCCGTTCCATAGCAGAAGATGTTTTTCTGAATCTCGCCTATCAGATTGTCGATGACGATCACTCGCTTCACCGCACCTTCCCGCTCATGGACTGGAATGAGCTCCTTCATTTTAGCCAGTAAATTCGCTTGACATGAAGCACCCCCTGCTTTAGTATTTTTTGACTTTTGAGGTAGCCGGCGCATGTACTCGAGAAAAATAATAATCCACTACACGGCAGACACATCCGACAAACCGATCGTATGTCGCTTGGCGAAAGAATTCGACCTCACCTTCAACATCCTCAGAGGTTCCATCCTTCCTCGCCGCGAAGGACTTCTCGTTCTTGACCTGTCGGGATCAAAGAAAAATTTCGACCGGGGCATCGCCTATCTAAAAAAAGAGGGGCTCGATGTCGAGCCCCTCTCTAAAAGTGTCACCCTCAACGAAAACCGTTGCGTCCACTGCGGCGCCTGTGTGGGTTTCTGCTCAAGCAAAGCTTTATATTTTGATAAAAAAACAATGAAAGTGCTCTTCGACGCCGAGAAATGCACAGGCTGTCAAATCTGCGTCACGGCTTGCCCCGCCAGGGCCATGGACATAAACCTTCTCTAATGCCGAACGGCGCAAATCACGGGCTGTTACTTCTTTTTTTCCTGAACGACCTTTCCCAGGTTTTCCGCAACGGATTTCCCCTTTTCTACAACCTCTTTCCCCGTTTCGACTATCTTCTCCGATTTCTCCTTCACCTCCTGGACGGTGGCCTTCAAGTTCTTTGGAAACTCTTCGGGAGATTTGTAATAGAAGTACCCTGCCACAACGAGAAGAATGACCCCTATGATGAGCGCCCACTTAAGAAGCTTAAAAAAGATGAACAATACCAGTGCGAGGGTAAATGCCGCCAGGATTATAGCGACAACCGGATGATTTGAAAGATAACTCAGGAAATTGTCCACGGTCAAACCTCCTGGATTGCAATTATTGGAACCGCCCTATCGGCGGAAATGCTTTTCAAGGATGATTACAATAGCAGAAACGCGGGGCTTTCACAAAGCATTCTTAACGACATGTCGATGTCTCTCGAACTCTGCATCTCAGAGCATTGCTTCGTAAAGGAAATCGATCGTTATATGCAATTTCTTCGTCTTTTCATTAATTGTCTTTATTCTCCAAGGCTTTACGCCTATGTGATTTCATGATAGTTTAACATTGTTCTTTCATGACACATCGAGGAAGGTGAATTATGAAAAAATTAATTGCGACGATCTCTTGTTTCTTTGCGGCGATTTTTCTGGTCACAGGATGTCAGACCACAAAGAATATCACGACCTCCATTGAAGATCGCGTAACGACGATCACGGGGGCAGTTGATCAAGGGCTCTACGAAGAGGTTCCTGAAAAGGACCGCAAGGCCATCGAATCTGCGGAATCCCGATTGGCTTTCGCCGCAGAAAAATTTAAACTCGCAAAACTGAAAAAGGAGCTCGCGGATAATCGAAAAAAAATGGCCGATTATGAGGAGGAGATCGAGAAAAACGGCCGAGAAAAGGCCGAGGCAACTGTCAACCTTCTCAAATGGGAAGCCATCTCAAAGGCCGATCTTGGCAAACCGGACGTGACAACCAAGACTATAACGAATTTAAAGTCTAAAATTTTGAAGCTCGATGCCGATACTATAGACATACAAGCAAAGATGACGACACTGGAGGGCCGCATAGAATCTCTTTCCCAGGAAATCGACGGCCAGACTCAAAAAGTGAAAGTCATGGAAACGGAGCCAGCGGGCGCTGCCGTCAAGTCAGAACCGAAAGCATCGAATTAAACGTTCCTCGGTCCGTTCGATACAGATCGGAAGATTTGCTGAGCTTTTACATTACAGGCCGTCCTTGTCGCACATTGCAGGTGTGATGACGGACAGTGAAATTCAAAGGAGATGCTGCATGAACAGACGGATTTTCACAATGGCCGTGGCTTTAGTGGTTATATTCTTTTTGTCCACCATTGCTTCCGCCTTCCCCCCTCATCCGAAGCGCCCTATTAAAAGGCCTATTGTCAGAAAACATCTTTTCGTCCCGGCGCCGCTGCCCCTGAAACCGCCTCCACCCGCCGCCGGTTTTATCTGGATCGAACGATACAAGCACGCTTCCGGAGTGTATATCGGCGGCTTCTGGCGGCCAGCCGCAAAAGAGGGTTTTGTATGGACAGATGGCGTCTGGTCGGACGACGGCCAGTGGACTCCCGGTCATTGGGCGCCCGTCAAGGCTAAACCGGGTTTCTTTTGGGTTCCGGGATACTGGAACGGCGCCGTGTGGGTCGAAGGATACTGGCGTCCCTCCGTAAACCAGGGGCATGGTTGGATCCCCGGCCATTATGATGACAGCGGTTTCTGGCTCGCCGGTCACTGGGAACGCCGGCAGTGACATTACTGTACCGAGGGCATTGCTGATTTTTCTCCTCTTACTGAGAAAGAAGGGAACTTCGTATGACGCTGTAGCCCCTCGCCGCCATCATCTCTTCAATTTTTTTGATATGTTCCTTTCCCTTCGTCTCCAGGATGAAGGATACGTTGATCTCGCCGATGGGAGCGCCGCCGGAATAATGATGGTGAAAGACCTCCAGAATGTTGGCGCCCGTTTCGTGAAATACATGAAGTGCAGCCTCAAGGGCGCCGGGGATGTCTCTGACGCGAGTCTCCACCTGCATGATGCGGCCATCGAAAGCCAGTCCCCGGGCGATTATTCGGGAAATGAGAGTGACATCTATATTCCCGCCCGATACAACGGTTACAACCTTTTTGCCCCCTAAACCTGGCGCCCTGTTGTTGAGAAGAGCTGCTACGGGCGCTGCGCCGGCGCCCTCGACAACGATCTTCTCGGTCTCCAGGAGATGGAGAATGGCATTGGCGATTTCGTCGTCCGTTACGGTAACAATCTCATCCACATAACGCCTTACAATATCGAGATTGATTTTTCCAACACGTTTCACTGTGATACCATCGGCTATTCTCGATGTGCCGGGCACCGTGACAACGGAACCTGCCTCAATTGACCGTTTCATCGAGGGACAGTCGGCTGTTTCGACGCCGATGACCTTTACATGAGGCCGTATGCTCTTCATGTAAAGGGCGATGCCTGAAATCAGACCTCCTCCTCCGATGGGCACGACAACGGCGTCAAGATCTTTCGACAGGCCGTTGTTTATCAGTTCAACGGCCACAGTTCCCTGGCCTGCAATCACCAGTGGATCCTCAAAAGGATGAACATAGACTTTTCCTTCCTTCCCGGCCAGAAGAAGGGAATGCTCGTAAGCCTCGTCAAAATTTTCCCCTTCAAGAATAACAGCGGCGCCCCAGTACTGCGTCGACGTCACCTTGACGATCGGGGTATTCCTGGGCATGACAATAGTGGTTGGAATTCCAAGTCGTTTTGCATGGCAGGCTAGTCCCTGCGCGTGATTGCCCGCGCTCGCCGCGATGACGCCCTGGCGACGCTCTTTCCCATCAAGAGCAAGAAGTTTATTAAGAGCCCCCCGTTCCTTGAAAGACCCGGTGATCTGAAGGTTTTCAAGCTTCATCATGACATCGACGCCGCATCTATCCGACAGCCTCGAAGATCGGGTCACTGTTGTTTCTACAATATGGGGCCTTATTCTTCCATATGCCAGCTCCACATCTTTTCTCGTCACCATGTCCACTGCTCTCCCTTGTTAACTTCTCGCTAATCAGGCCTTTTCTATTTTTGTCGTTTCTCTACACGTACCAGCAACCGTCTTTGCGCTGAAGGGCTCAAACCATACCCGTCGATTTCCTGACGAATCGCGTCGATAGATCCCAGGCCCCCGAGATATCCGTTGATGCGAGTGGCGGCCGTCGAATTAACAAGATCCCTGGTCAATGGATAATATGCCGACATCTCCTTGAAGAATTCCGGCGTCCCCCTGAGATAAAATTTTTGATGATAATCCTCGGCCAGGTAAAATCCCACATAGTGCCGGATTTGAGTCAGCACTGTCCTGCCAATCCGCCGTTCCAGGCGGTCCTTTGAATCCTCCGCTGCCGTTCGCTGTTTTTCGTCATGGCAAAAAACAATTGCCGCATATTGGCAGCTCGAAGGTTCCGTTGGATCGTGATACGCCCAGAACATGTCCAGGAGTTCGCCGTATGGTATGACGGACGGATCATAATCGATTTGCACCGTCTCGGAATGGTCTCCGAGACTGTAGTAGGTTGGATTCTCCTTTGTCCCTCCTGCATACCCTGCGCGCGTTCTCACGACACCCTTGAGGCTCCCGTACAGAGCCTCCACGCCCCAGAATCACCCAAGGGCAAATGTGGCGGTTTCCACGATAGACGGGACATTTCTGTCAATCAACGGTAAAAGAACCTCCCCACCGGCGCCTTTGTCCATACCGGCCATTCCAGATGTCTTCCGTTCCATTCTACAGCCCTCTGAAGCCAGCAATGCCGTTCCCATCAACACGATAACGGCAATGCCTTTCCATTGTTTCATATCTTCACCCCCCGTTACAAACAAACCTTGCAACACCTTTCCCTGGAAGAATGTTTCCTTCATCCTTCCTCGTCTTTTGCGCAACGGCAGGAACATCCCTTCCCACTCGATTTCATGAAAGCCTCGCGACCTTCTCTAAAAGCAAAGACGGAAATTAGAATGGCGCCCGCCGTGTCGATATCGCCAATTCCCGTCATCTCATATGCAAAACTTGAAATCAGGAGCACGATAGAAAGGTTCAGACAGACTTTGGTGCATCCTGCATCGGCGAGAATCGCCTCGGAGCCGAGGCGCCGTCCCACAGCGAGCTTATATTTTATGAGTATCCACATAGCGGCGATAGATATGCTGGCTACTATGATTCCCCAGATCGTCGTATCGGGTTGCTTCCTCGCATATATGTTGAGCGCCGCAGTAATGAGCAACCCGATCGCAAGAAGGTAAAAGGCTGTTCCCGTAATTTGCAACGCCCGGCGCTCGAAAAGATCCGGATCGCCTCCGTTCGCTCCGCTTTCACGGATTCTCCGGACCATGTGCCACACGCCTATTCCAGACAGGATTTCGACGAAGGAATCGATGCCGAATCCCACGAGGGCCAGCGTCTCATCGTCCAGACCGAAAAAAACGGATACAAGGCCCTCGAGAACATTATAGCCGATCGTAAAAAGCGCCAATCCGGAGGCCCAGCGATAGAGATTTGCCCGATCCTCGGCTATGCTTGTCAGAAATATGTTCACTGCAAATCCTTCTTTTTGCCACAAGTCTCCCAAAGACTGAATCTCGGCAACGTCTCGGCATATTTTTCTGCAACAGGAAATTCAATGAATCTGCAGATGCCTCAATCAAACCCCGGGTCAATCAACGATAAACAGGGTGGCCCCTCTCTCGGTGGACGAACGATGCGTTTCAGCGCCGTCGGCAACCTGGTAACTCATGCCTTCCGTGAGCGTAAATATCCGTCCGTCCTCCAGTTCCGTCTTCAATTTTCCCTTTACGACGAACAAGATATGCCCCTTGCTGCACCAGTGATCGGCCTTGTATCCGGGTGTGTATTCCACGACCCGCACCCGAATGCCTCCGGCTTCGATAGTTCGCCACAGGGCCTTTCCACTTTCGCCTGGGTGCTCCACAGGTTCGATAGAACTCCAATCGGTTGTAAAAAAAGAAATGTTTTGCATATTCATAGATGCTGCTCCCTCCCTGCCGAGATTCTTTGCGACGGCTTCATACGGACGTTGGTTGACAATACCATGAAGGCATCGCCTTTGATAAAGAAAAAGACCGACAATACATGGGCGCCGGGAGAAACTGCATCGACTTTTTCCGATTGCCGGAGTATTCTCTAAAAATAACAGTTAAGGATATCAAGGGATCACTCACGGAAAGGAGTTTGTATGGATAAGGTATCCATTGACAGGAACGCGGCTATCCCCATGCCGGTCTGCATCGTGGGAACGGTTGTCAACGAAAAAGCGAACTTTATGCCCGTCGGCTGGGTCTGTAGAACTAATTACCAGCCTCCCATGATCGGCATCGGCATCGGTAAGAACCACCTGACGTCAAAGGGCGTCAAGCAGAACGGAACCTTCAGCGTCAACTTCCCGGGGCGGCCCCTAATGGCGAAAACCGACTGCATCGGCCTTTTCTCCGGCTCGGAAAAAGACAAGTCTACTCTTTTTGATTGTTTCTATGGAGAAGTGAAAACGGCGCCTCTTATCAGTGAAGCGCCCTTCTGTCTGGCTTGTAGAGTTGTCGAGGCCGTTGATCTTCCCACGAATATCTTTTTCATAGGCGAAATCATCGAAGCCTGGAGCGAAACAAGATACCTATCGAAGGAACATCCCGATATCAAGCGCATGGATGTCTTCTTTCTCAGCATGCCTGACAACCGCTATTGGGCGCTGGGCGAAACAATAGGCACGGCCTGGAACCGAGAAAACCTGAAAATCCTCGTCGATAGCTGAACTGAACAGGTTCTTTTCAACATGCAGGGTCCCTGTGCGTCATTTCAGGGCTCTACCTGCCGATGGTCATCATGGGATCGAACTTTCCGCTTACCGTGGGGCACTGAGCGCTCTGGGTTTCCCGCCGAACTTCCTGGGAAAGATAGAGCGTCAACTCTCCCATGGTCACCCTTTTATCGTCGTTGAAGTCGGCCGCCCCCTTGAGACCTTCGAGAAGACAGTAGGTAAAAACACCGTGACCTCCGCCCCATTTCCGGTCTTCCTGGGAAAACTGTTTGTCGTCGCTCGCCGTGATAACGCAGACGCCCGTTCCCACATTTGTTATATTCTGAATTCCCGAACTGATGGGATTTACCGTTACACCCCTGGCGGCTCGGCGCTGCACGTCGAAAGACTGTCCAACTCCCCCTGCATGGCAGGCGTCTGCGATAACGATAACCCGTTTCGCCTTGATGAATCGTTTCAGAGCCGTTTCGATGTCCCACATGGGAAATCCCGTAGCTGCAATATTTTCATAATGAGTGTCGTAGGGAAGCAGAAAGAGGTTTTCCGGGTTGTCCGGCGATTCCGGAGAGCCGTGTCCTGCAAAATAGATGGTTATCAAGTCCTCTTCTATGGCCTGTTTCAGCCAGACATAGAGAGCCTCTTTGATATTTCGCCCCGTGGCGTCCCTGTCGATCAACAGCTTGACATGCGAAGGGGCGTAACGACCCTTGTCCGGCGATACCAGGTAATCGTAAAAAGCCTTTGCATCGGCTGCGGCGTATCGCAGAGCGGGAATCTGTGAATCCTTGTAATCTGAAACCCCAACAATTACTGCCCATCGCTGGGCAACATCCGCCGCCGGCGCTGCGGCAGTCGCCAGCGATGCCGCCTGAATGGGCGGTCGCGGGCGTTCAACAGGTCTGGGCGGCGGTTCCGGCCGTTTTGCCGCCGCTACGGAAGGCCGTGGTGTTGACATTTGCCTGGCAGTTCGCTGTACCTGTCCATCGGCGACCATATCCAGTGCAATCTTTCGCAGGCAGTATACAAGGGCATCAGAAGCGGACTCCCCCGTTTTCTTAATGAAGCTGGGATCAAACACCCAGGGTCCCTTCCGCTGTTCCGGCGATTCGACGCTTCGTTCCCATATTCTTGTCTCTCCCGTGGAAAGGGTAACTTTCAGTTTGACCGTACTGAGAACCGATACGGCGAATCCCGCATAGGTCAACTGATCGTAGCGGAAGTGAAAATCCTCCACCATCGGTTCCAATATCATGTCGAATTTTTTCGCATCGGCCGGAAGACGGACAAGCTGCAGCCTGTCGAAAACCTGCGAAAAGATCTGCATCGAAGCTTCTTCCAACGCCAGGCCCAGGGGAAATTCATGAGGACTCATGCCCATAGTGACGCTCTCGGGCTTTCCGACGAATTTATAGTCCTTTACAGTCTCGGGTATCAACAGGGCCGCCCTCACGGGCAATCTTTCGGCCACCCCAAGATATCCGGGCTCCGGTTTCAGAACAACTTTCTGGGTGCACCCCGCGACGGCCACAAGGATAATCAGAACAATGGAAATCAGACCTGTGCTTTGACGAGTCTTTTCTCGCCGTATGAACAGTCCGACGCCGATGAGGGTTAATAGAAAACCGGGCCCCGCCATCGGCAAAATTGCTGTTACGAAAGAAATAACCATACCGATAACTCCCGTCGCCACGAATAATGCTGCGATTGTTGTGGTCCTCTTCATTGCATGCCTCGCAACGGCCGGTCTAGAGTCCCGCGCCATTAATAATCTTTTGCAGTGAAATATACCATGTTACCCATTGAATGTCATGATGAAATTCTGCTGTCAGGAATTCAGGAATCGAGCAACAAGATTGACGAGGAAGAGGATCGCCGGCTTCATTGCCTGATCGTTGAAATCAAAAAGAGGACTGTGCAGAGGGTTGCTGTCTTCTCCCATGCCCAGCCAGAATAAAGCTCCCGGCGCTCTTTCAAGATAATAGGAAAAATCCTCGGCGCCCATGCTCGACTCTTCGGCATCTCTCCATGCGTCTTCGCCGAGGGTTTCACGGGCAACTGTCTTGCCGAGAAAGACCATAGCCCGATCATTAACGACGGGAAGATAGGACTGATCGTATTGAAGATCGAAGGTTGCTCCGGCGAGACCGCAGATCACCGCTGCAACCTTTTCGATATCCCCTTGAATCCGGTTTCCGATGGTTTTTTTGAAGTAACGGGCCGTACCCTCAAGCTCCACCCTGTCGGGCACAACATTCGAGGCGCTGCCTCCTTGAATTCGGCAGACCGTTATGACCACGGGATCTAAAGCGCTGAATGTCCGCGCGGGAAGAGAGTCAAGGACTTCAACAATTCTGGCGGCCGTGAGTATCGGGTCGACGGTTTCCTCAGGCCGGGAACCATGGCCGCCCTTTCCATGAATCACGATGCGAAAAAAGTCGGCGGCCGCCATGAAGGGTCCCGGACGGGAAGAAAACATTCCGGAGGGAAGCTTGTTCCAGGCGTGCAGAGCAAAAACGGCGTCAGCCGATGGGTTCTCAATGGCGCCCTTTTGGACCAGTTCCCGTCCTGCGGCGGCCACTTCCTCGCCGGGCTGAAAGACAAAGCGTACAGACCCATTCAGTCTTCCACGAAGCTCATTAAGAACCAGGGCAGTTCCCAGCAGAATTGTCGTATGACCGTCATGGCCGCAGGCGTGCATGACGCCCGGCCGTCCCGATGCATAGGGTAAACCCGTCATCTCCTCGATAGGCAGGGCGTCCATATCTGCTCTCAGGGTTATGTTCTTGCCGGGAGCTGAGCCATGAAGCACGGCCACAACGTCGCTGCCCAAGAATGGTTCGGCGATTTCTGCCTCTGTTTCACCCAGAACCTTTCGCACCAATTTCGCCGTATCGTTCTCCCGGAGCGCCAGCTCCGGGTTTCTGTGAATTGTTCTTCGGATATTAACGAGCCGCGGGATCAGTTGGTCTATGAGTTGGGCTATTTTCTTCATCGTTCTACATATTCCGTATGAATGTTTTTTTATAACAATTGATCTGTTATAGTATCGTCGATCATTTTTCACAATGGATAACCTCTATCCATAGATATTCAAGAGAAAGGACTGCAATGTTCGGCAACAAGCCTTTCACGTTCGATTCTCTCGCCCGCATCGCCTTTTGGGTTGCTCTTGCCTGGGGCCTGTTGTGGCTCCTTGCATATTTGAGCGATGTGCTGATTCCCTTTGCGGCGGCACTTCTCATAGCTTACCTCATGCATCCCCTGGTGAGTCTCATCGAAAAGCATCTTAAAAACCGCGCCGCCGCCGTCCTGCTCGGTCTCGCTCTTGTGATCGCCCTGGTTGCATCCCTTGCGGCCTTCCTTCTTCCCCTGGTTATCGTCGAAATCAGGCACATGGGCAAAGTCCTGTCGGACCTCGTGAACAATTCCGATATCGCAGCCAGGGCAGCGGGCAGACTGCCGCCTGATCTTTGGCAAGCCCTTAAGGATTACGCGGCCCGCGAGGAAATACGGAAGTTTTTTCAACCGGAAAATTATCTGCAGATCATTGAAGCTCTTGTCCGGAAAGTGCTGCCGGGCGTCTGGGGAATAATCACGGGAACGGCCAGCATTTTCATGGCTGTCGTCGGTCTTTTCGTGATCGGGCTGTATGTTGTTTTTCTACTCCTTGATTTCGACGATATCGCAGCCGGCTGGAAAGACCTTATCCCACCGCAATATCGCGATTCAGTGCTGGAATTTATCGGCGAGTTTCAACTGATCATGAGGCGTTATTTCAGGGGGCAAACCCTCGTGGCGCTGATCGTTGGGTTGCTTTTCTCCTTGGGCTTCTGGATCGTAGGACTTCCTCTCGGCATTCTTTTCGGTCTTTTTGTGGGACTTCTCAACCTCGTCCCCTATCTTCAGCTTGCAGCACTTATCCCGGCCGCGATTCTCGCCGTCGCTCACGCTGTCGAAACGGGCATGAACCTCTGGTTGAGTCTTGCCATGACGGGCGCCGTTTTCGTTATCGTACAGACCATACAGGACACTGTCATAGTCCCGAAAATAATGGGAAGGGTCACGGGATTCAACCCCGCCATGATACTTCTGTCGCTTTCGGTCTGGGGCAAACTGCTGGGCTTCTTCGGTCTGCTCATCGCCCTCCCCCTGACCTTTCTTCTCATGGCCTATTACCGTCGTTACCTTGCGGCACTGAAAGTCCATTAAAGCAACGCCCGGCGCGCCTCTATTTTCTTTACTAGTGTGGAACCGGCGTTTTCAAGCGAAAGGATTTCAAAGCCGGCCGTCTTGATGTTCGAGACGGTGCGACGATTTATGTTGGGACCGATCAATCGGTTGAACAAGGGATTGGCAATATCCATAAGCCGACCGAGAAAAGGATTTTCACTGCGCACGTGCTCCAGAAACAAGGCTTTTCCCGTGGGTTTGAGAACGCGGGCGACTTCGGCAAGTCCTCGTACGGGATCAGGCACTGAACAAAAGACACAAGTGGAAACGACATAATCAAAGGTGTCATCGGGAAAGTTCTGTGATTCTATGTCCATGACGGCAAGCGTAACGGCTATGCCGAGCTTCGACGCTCGCCGCTTCGCCCGCTCCAGCATTTTGGGACTGATATCGATTCCCGTAAGATCAACTCCTCCGGGGTAATAGGGAAGATTCTTTCCGGTGCCTATGCCGACTTCGAGAACCCTTCCGGTTGCGGATCCGATCAGCTCTCTTCGCCACCGGGCGAAAGAAAAAAACTCCATGGGCGATTCAAAAATATCGTAGAAAGGGGCTATGCGGTCATATCTTTTTCGTGCCAAATTCATGTTAGCGAAACAGTTTCTTTCCGGCCAAATTGCATGCTCCGGCATATTGTTCAAGATGCAACATCGGCTCCTTCAGCCGGTAATGTCCCTCTTCGTCTGTTCGAATTCTTCCCGGGTAATGTCCCCGGCCGCATAGCGCCGTTTCAGAATGTCCAGGGGGCTTTCCTGTTTTCCGGCTGCTCGCCTGTCTTTATCGGACACTGTGATCCACCGTATGATAAAAACTATGGCGGCAACAACAATCAACCAGAAGATGATCATTCCAATGGGCCCGAAGTGCCCGTACATCCATGGATGATAATCCCATCTTCCCCCTCCTGACGGCTGAGCCGATACATTCGTAGAAATCGCCGTGCATGCACTGCTTATAATAAGAACTTTCAGCATCGATATCCATTTCATCGGAATTCTCCTTTAAAAAAACGATACATGAGCCGCCGACCATTTGCAACTTATTCCAAACATGCTATCTATAAACATCTTTACTAGGAAAGCGGGTCTCCCTGGCATTATGTCACTGATCGCGAAGAGAACCGGCATCTCCAACCTTTGCACGATCTTACTTGCTCTGTTTCTTGTGATATCGAACGGGCATTTCGCTGCGGTCTACGCTCAGATCTTCACCGTTTTGCAGAGAGCCGACAACCACCTGCGGTCCGGAGAATATCTTGAAGCCATCGGCGCCTACCGTGAAATTGCCGATCAAAACATCGACAGAAACGTCCGGGCGAGAGCCTACAGACGGATCGGCGACATCTACGGCTATTTTCTGAACGACAACGCGGCAGCTTTCTCCTGGTACCGTCACACGACGACCTATTTCGCCGACAGCGCCGAATCGGCAAGCGCTTTCTTTAATGCGGGCATGATCAAGTATGAAGATGGCCGGTACGCCGAGGCTCTTCAATGGTTTCGTGAATACGTGAGACGTTTTCCCCGGGGAGACCGACGCGATACGGCTGATTTCATGATCGAAAGCTGCCTGAAACCCCCTCCCGTTCCACCGTCCCGTCCCGCCGCTCCACCTCCGAAGATCAACGCCGTTCGAGTTCTCGTCCTGGAAAAAGTTGCTAAAGTCCCTCTAAGTTCCAGCGCCGGGTGGACCGTGCTGAACAGGTATGACGGCAAGCCCCTGCTGGCCGTTCCTGCGGGACAAACGACCGTCATCGAAGGCAATGCGAATCGGCTTTCAGTGAACGGAAAAGTCTTATCGACGAATGGCATCTCGGCCGCGCCTGCGCACAATCATCTCCTTTCTGTCGGTGGAAAACCCTACAGGGGATCAATAACGGTTCAGGCGGATGAAACGGGCCTTTCCGTCATCAACACCGTGCCGCTGGAACAGTATCTTTACGGCGTCGTGCCCAAGGAAATGCCCTCGCTCTGGCCGCTGGAAGCCTTGAAGTGTCAGGCCGTGGCGGCCCGCACCTATGCCCTCTATCAGGCGGATAAAAACCGCGATCGGGACTACGACCTTTTCAGCTCAACAAAATCACAAGTATATGCCGGCGCCGAATCGGAACATCCCCAAGCCGTCAGGGCAGTTGATGAAACCAGGGGGATTGTTCTTCTCCACGAAAGACGCCTCGCCCTTGCCTATTTTCATGCAAACAGCGGCGGAACGACGGAAAACGCCGAGCGAGTCTGGAGCGCTGAAATTCCTTACCTGAAAAGCGTTCGGGACGAGTTCAGCCTTCAGGGCGCAGACAGTTCATGGCAGTATTCGATAAACATCGAAGATCTCCGGGAGCGCTTGCGCCGGAACGGCCAGGATTTTAGAAACCTCACGTCGGTCACTGCTGCGGCCTTCAGCCCCTCGGGCCGCGTGGAACGCGTGAAGTTTTTGCATATCGGGGGCGAGACAACGCTATCGGGAAACAACTTCAGGATCGCCGTCGATGCAGCATCGCTCAAGAGCACGCTTTTCCGCATGGAACAACGGGGATCGACTTTCTCGTT
>JAFGGB010000062.1 GCA_016930775.1 Deltaproteobacteria bacterium | reverse complement strand
CTATGTTAACGAGGGTCTCTTGGTCAATTCGGGCGCCTTCGACGGGATGAAAAACCTCGATGCACTGGAAGCGATCGCCGATTATCTTGAATCGATCGGACGCGGCCGGAAGACCGTGGAATACCGCCTTCGGGACTGGGGCATATCGCGCCAGCGTTATTGGGGGGCGCCCATTCCCGTGGTCTACTGTGAAATCTGCGGCGTCAAGACAGTTCCCGAAGCGCAACTTCCCGTCGTGCTTCCCCGGGAAGTGGCTCTCACGGGCGATGGAGGATCGCCCTTGGACAAGCTCACATCCTTCATCTCTACTACCTGCCCTTCCTGCAACGGACCCGCCCGCCGTGAGACGGATACCATGGATACCTTCGTTGAATCATCCTGGTATTTCATCCGGTTCTGCAATGCCCATCTCGACGCGAAACCGGGAATCGACAAAAAAGCTGCGGACTACTGGATGCCCGTCGACCAGTACATCGGCGGAATCGAGCATGCCATTCTTCACCTTCTCTATGCACGATTTTACACAAAAATGCTCCGTGACTTCGGCGTCATCGGCGCTGATGAACCCTTCAGCAATCTTCTAACTCAAGGCATGGTCTGCAAGGAGACCATGCGGTGTCCGAAACACGGATACCTCTATCCGGAAGAAGTCAAGGACGGCCGGTGCACCAGCTGCAATGAAGAGGCAATTATCGGGAAAACCGAAAAGATGTCGAAATCTCTGAAAAATATCATCGATCCCGATTACCTCATTACGAAATACGGCGCAGATACGGCCAGGATGTTCTGTCTCTTCGCGGCGCCGCCGGAACGGGATCTCGAGTGGAGCGATCAGGGCGTCGAGGGATCCTTTCGGTTTTTAAACCGCGTCTGGCGCATAGTCATGGATTACCGCGATGACCTCCGGAACATTGCATCCTCGGAAGGCGACGATGCCATTCCCGAAGACTTGAAACAATTGCGCAAAAAAGTCCATCAGACCATCAGAAAGGTCTCCCGCGATATCGAGGATCGCTTTCATTTCAACACCGTCATCAGCGCAGTCATGGAACTGGTGAACGCGCTGTACCAGACGAACAGACCCGACCGCCGCGACGTGCAGTCGCTGGCGATCCTGCGCAAAACCGTGGAGACCGTAATCCTGCTTCTTGCTCCCATAGTTCCTCACATAACAGAAGAACTGTGGCAGGCCATCGGCGGGAAGGGCATCCTGGCCGACGCGGACTGGCCCGTCTTTGACGAGTCTCTGGCAGCGGAAGAAGAAATAACAATCGTAATCCAGGTGAACGGCAAGGTAAGGAGCAAAATCCAGGTTGCCGCCGATACGGCCGATGAAACAATAAAGGAACTGGCCCTTGCCGACGACCGCATACGCCAGTTTACGAAAGATAAAAAAGTGGCAAAGGAAGTCTACGTGCCGAAAAAACTCGTGAACATAGTTGTCAGGTGAGCCATGAAGAAGCGATCGATTTTTCTCATGACAGTTGCGGCGATCCTCTCCGCCGCGGCCTGCGGATACCGAACGACTCCCGGAACGGGCATGGCGCCGGCCGAGGTGAGGATTCTGTATGTGGACAGGTTCGTCAACACTACAGACCAGCCCTATCTGGAAAATTACCTGAAAAACGCCTTCGTTGACCAGATCGTTTCCGGCCGGCGATTTTCTCTGGCCCCGAACGGAGCATCGGCCGATGCTCTTCTCTCAGGGAAGGTCCTGTCCCTTCGTTCCGCCCATGCCTCTCTTGATGGGGCAAACGTGGCACAGGAGGACCGACTCTATCTGTCGGTGGAGGTAAGTCTTCGAAAACGCTCCGACGGCAGCCTTCTGTGGTCGCTGGGGGAACTTGCGGAAAACCGCACCTACCGAATACACCGGGACGATTACCGCTCGACGGGCTTGAACAGGGACCAGGCTCTGAAGCTCCTGGCCCGCGACCTTGCCGAGAAAGCCTACCGAAACTTGATGACAGGGTTCTAAAAAGGCATTGCCGATGGAGCGCGTCAACCCGCGAAGCGTTTCCGCGCAGTCTTCAGGAACATCGGGTTCGAAGGCATTCCGGGAATGAACGCCCTAGGCAGGGAGGGAGTTAACCTTCCGCGTCAGTCTCGAAATCTTACGGCTGGCATTGTTCTTATGAAAGATGCCCTTAGAAGCGGCCTTGTCTATCGCCTTGACGGCCGTGGCAAGCGCTTCGCGGGAAGCTTCGGTCTCTTTCGCTTCCACGGTTTTCAGGACAGTCTTGATCTTGGTCTTCACCGATGTACGGATCGAGGTGCGTCTCGTCTTTCGCTTCTCGTCCTGTCGCATTCTCTTTTCTGCAGACTTGTGATTAGCCAAAAACCATATCCTCCCGAACGGATTTAGAATGCCGCTAATTAACGCAGTTTCTGCGTCCTGTCAAGGGCAAAAAACTATGTGAAACAACGAAAATTATTCGTGATGACTGCAACCGGCATGCCTGCCGGACCGAATATCCGGCTTCAATCACAGGAGGAAATCTTTATAAAAGTCGTGCGGTTTTACATTTAGGCTTCTCTGTGATACAGACAGTCGGACAGAATTGCAGGGACGAGACCGTGACGAAAAGAAGAACTATTGCACTAGCAACTCTTTGTATCCTTGGAATCATTGCTCTTACGCAACCGGCATCGCCGGCGAACTTCCCCTCTCCCCGCGGCGCCGTGAACGACTTCGCCGGCGTCCTCTCCGGGGAAAGCGTGCGGGCGATGGAACTGCTGGCACAGGAGGTCCTGGAGAAGACTGGGACTTCTATCGTAGTCGCCACTGTTCCGTCCGTCGAGGGCGCCGATCCCGATGATTACGCCAACCGCCTCTACGAAGCTTGGGGCATCGGCAAAAAGGGGGAGGACAAGGGCGTTCTCATATTTCTTGCGCTGAAGGAACGAAGAGTACGGATAGAAACGGGATATGGCGTCGAAGCCATTCTCACCGACGGACGGTCCGGAGAAATCCTCGATACACTGGTGATCCCCTATCTCCGGAAAGGAGATTACAATCAAGGGCTTGCCAATGCCGCTGCGGGCGTTGCTTCCATAATTGCCCGCGATGCCGGTGTGGCGCTGACGGGCGGCGCCGCTGTTCAGACCCGCAAACCGACGACCCCCGCAAAGCGGGGCTACGATCCTTTCTCTCTTGTGATCCTTCTTCTTTTCCTCTTCTTCTTCGTCGGCACCAGGCGGGGGCGTTCTCTCCTGCCGCTGCTCCTATTCATGACGTTAATGGGAGGAGGCCGCGGAGGAGGATTCGGCGGATTCGGCGGGGGTGGATTCGGCGGATTCGGCGGGGGCATGAGCGGCGGAGGCGGAGGCGGGCGCAGTTTCTAGTGCGCCCTTCCAATCGAACAGAGAGGGAAAGCAATGAAAAGAATCGATCAACCGGAAAGCATATTCCCCCGCATCATTGAAGACTGCCGGGCCATTTTCGACGACGGCCTGCTTTCGATAATCCTCTTCGGGAGCGCCGCGGGGCCCGACTACCGCCCCGGCCTCTCGGACATCAATTTTCTCATTATCTTGTCCGACGAGGCCATCGACGACATCGACCGCGCTCTCGGCTTCGTCGCCAAATGGCGAAAGCAAAAGGTTGCCGTTCCGTTGTTCATGACCGCATCGTACATTCAGTCGTCTCTTGACTCCTATCCGCTGGAATTTCTCATGATGAAGAACCTCCATCGAACAGTCTACGGCAAGGATGTTCTTTCGGACCTTGCGATCGAACCGGAATTTCTGAGGCTTCAGTGCGAACGGGAGATCAAGGGAAAACTTCTCCTCCTGCGGGAATCATTCCTTGCCTCCGAAGGAAAAGACTCGGCCGTGCGTGAATTGATGGCTCGGTCGATTACGGCGTTCCTCTCGATCTTCACGGGTCTTCTCTCGCTGAGGAACATTGCTGTTCCTTCATCCCGCCGCGCCGTCGTCGCGACCGTCGGCGAACTCTTCGGCATTGATGCGAAACCCTTTCTCGCATGCCTGGATGTGAAAGAGAACCGCCGGGCGCACGCCGGGGAAGGAATGAATCTCTTCCGGGAATATCTGAGAGCCGTGAGGAAACTCTGGCAGATGGCGGACGCAATGGATTTGCGGGAGGCGCCGGGATCCCCGGCAGACCGCCATTCAATTAGCGGGGAATGATCGCAGATCATATGGTATAAATAAGAAGATTTTTAAAAGCAACATATCCCGCAGCCCCGGCGGTTCAATGCGCCGGGGCGGGGCTAATCAAAGGAGGATCCCGATATGACAACGGGGAAACGAAATCTGCTCATTGCTCTCGCCGTAATCGCCATTCTTGTTCTCGTCCTCTATTCTACGGTGAAAGGAACTTACAACACCTTTATCGCCCTGGACGAGCAGGTCAAAGCGTCGTGGGCGCAGGTGGAAAATCAGCTTCAGCGGCGCTACGACCTCATTCCCAATCTCGTCGAAACTGTCAAGGGTTATGCCAAACAGGAACAGGATGTCTTTGTGAAGGTCACGGAAGCGCGTTCCAGAGTGGGAGGCGCCCAGAGCGTCCCGGAAAAGATCGCTGCAAACAACGACCTATCGTCCGCCCTTTCGAGATTGCTTCTGGTGGTGGAACGATACCCCGATCTGAAGTCCAACCAGAATTTTCTCAGCCTCCAGGACGAGCTTGCGGGCACGGAAAATCGCATTGCCGTTGAAAGAAGGCGCTACAACGAGGCCGTCCGGTCGTACAATGTGAAAATCCGAAGCTTCCCAGCCAATATCATGGCCGGCATCTTCGGCTTCCAGAAGGCCGCTTTCTTTGAAGTCCCCGAAGCCGCCAAGGCTGCGCCTCAAGTGAAATTCAACTGACGGCATACTCGATCGTCATCCGGCAGGGAAACGGCGGGATCAACCCGCCGTTTCCCTTTGACGACGCACCGCGCTTTACCAGGCCGAACGGACTATCTTTTCTCTAGGAAGATATCGGGAAAGTGTTTCCTGGCGCAGTCGGGACACATGCCGTGAGTCACCTCCGCCTCCGTGTGATCCCTGATATACCGTTCCAGGGAAATCCATGATTCCATTTTTTCCGCAGGAGCGCCCTCGGTGCGTATTTTCTTGCAGTAAGAGCACATGGGCAGCAGGCCCCGCAATGTCTTGATTTCCTGAAACGCTTCTTTGAGGTTCCGGTTCAGCCGCTTCAGCTCTTCATTCTTGTCGGTCATTTCGCTGTTCTTCCGCTCGATCTCCTGCCTGGATGCTTTCAAAAGAACGTGGTTTTTCACGCGGGCCAGGAGTTCTTCGGAATGGAATGGTTTCGTAATGTAATCGACGGCGCCAAGACGGAAACCCTCGATTATGTCCTCCTTTTCCGTCCGGGCGGTGAGAAAAATAACAGGAACATCCTTTATGTACCCCCCTTCCTGCAAACGGCGGCAGACCTCATAGCCGTCCATGTCAGGCATCATGATATCCAGCAGGATAAGATCGAAATGTTCCGAAACGATCAGGTCCAGGGCTTCCCGTCCGCTTGTGGCATAGGAGATCGAATACCCCTGTGGCCTGAGAATGTTTCCCAATATTTGGATATTGCGCGACACATCATCAACAATCAGTATCGCATAGCGCATCGTCTGCCGTTCATGCATTATCTTTTATCATCCCTTTCAACGCATTGATAAGCCGCGGGTAATAATCTAGCATAGAGCGGATGTTGTCAATATCGAACCCTGCGGCGTAGAAGAGGAGCTTCGCTCCATAATCGTGCAAAAGGGCGACAGCCTGGCTGTCGCCGATGTCGCGAACGCGCCGGGCGAATTCCTCGATGTCGCGCATTCTCCGCCTGCGGTTGGCCAGTTCCCACCAATCTTCGACTTCAGGCTCCAGCAGGACCAACAGGTGCGGTATTTTTTTTCTGAGTTCCTCCGATTGCATCTCTATGTTAACCGGTTCATCCTGTTGCGGCAGCCGGACTGCATCGTCCGTCCCACCGGCGCCGATGAACCGAGACAGGGAAGCCAGAAGATCGCGTCGACTGACGGGACGGATGAGGCAGTCGTCGAAACCGCCCAGAGCGACGTGTTCCCGTTCATCCTTCATGCCCGCGGCAGTGACGGCTATAATGGGGATATTCCGCGTCCTCTCATCGAACTTGAGTTTTACCAGCGCTTCATAACCATCCATTCCGGGCATCCTGATATCCATAAGTATGACGTCCGGCATAGTGTTTTCGGCCTGTTTCACTGCATCATATCCGCTGTCGACCTCGATGACCGACACGGGCTGGTCCTTCAGAAATTCCTTTATCAGGTTTCGATTGATCTCCAGATCGTCGGCCACCAGAACAGTGGCGACGCCGAGGGCGAATGTCCGTTCATTGCGATCAATCCTGATCTCTCCGGCCAACTCCGGCGCCGCTATTGCAACACCGGGCAGGAGCAGGGTAAAAATACTGCCTCTGGCGCTGCTCGACAGGGCAAGGGATCCTCCCATCATCTCCGCGATGTTTTTAGAAATGGTCAGACCGAGACCGGTGCCGCCGTACTGTCCGGCGCTCTGACCTCCTTGCTGCCGGAAGGCATCGAATATGTTTTTCCGATCCTCCTCAGGGATGCCGATGCCCGTATCCTCCACGGCAATGACAAGATCTATGGAATCGTCGAGCGCCGTTCCCTGGGGCGACGCCGAGAGACGGATACGTCCCTTGTCGGTGAACTTGACGGCATTGCCTACAAGATTGAACAAGATTTGCCTGATTTTAATCTCGTCGATCATGAGACAAGCCGGAAGATTTGGAGCGATGTCCACGATGAAATCAATCCCCTTTTCGCGGCTGGGAAGTGAAAAAATGCGTTCAATTTCCTGAATCACGAACCTCAGGCTTGAGGGTTTATAATTAATTTCCATTTTTCCCGCCTCGATCTTGGATAGATCGAGCATGTCGTTTATGAGCGCCAGGAGGCCCCGGCCGCTTGATTCGATCGCCTCAAGGTACTGCCGATGCTGGGGATCAGCAATTGATGCCATGAGGAGATCGGTAAAGCCGAGGACGGCATTCATCGGCGTCCTGATTTCATGACTCATGTGAGCCAGGAATTGACTCTTCGCGCGGTTCGACGCCTCGGCGGCTTTCCGCTCCCTCTCGGCCGCTTCTTTTTCTTTTCGCTCCGTTATGTCGATGAACGATCCCTCGTAATAAATCGGGTTAACTGCCTGGTTGTCGATTTTCTGAACCGAAAGGGACACCCAGATAGCGTCGCCGTTTCTTCGACGAAAGCGGGTCTCGAAGGCCACGACGCTTCCTTCTTCCTGCAGGCGGACGATTAGCTCCGAGACTTCCCGGGAATCGACGAACAGCTCCTCTTTCCAGTCGCCCACCGATGAAATAAAATCCTTCGGCGTCGAATAGCCCAACATTCGCGCGGCCGATAGATTCGCCGTCACGAAACAATCGGCCGGACTTCCCGCATATTGGAAGATTCCTTCAATGGCATTTTCGAAGATCCCCCGGTATTTCTCCTCGGCATAACGAATCGCCTCCTGTCCCTCTTTGAGCTTGAGGGACATGGTGTTGAAGGCCCGCCCCATCTCCCCCATCTCGTCATCGAAGGGTATGGATACGGTTTCTCCCAACAACCCATCTTCCACTTTGTGCATTGCCTTCTGAAGAACTGTTACGGGCCTGATTACGAATCGGGTAAGCAGAACGTTCAACAATGCTGCCATGACGGCGATGGTAGAGAGGAGGAGGAAAACCGATATCATAACGGCAAGACTCCTTTGCCGCCTGACATTTGCAAGATCGTAGTAAATTCTCAGATAGCCTATTGTTTTCCCAATCACTTCCATTTTGCTTGAATAAACGGCAAAATAATTGCCCTCTTCCGAAAGAGCGGTGAAGAGCGCACCTCCTGTCAGGATGTTTCGTTCCTCTTCTCCAAGCACTTTGCTGAACCGTATATCCGACGTCATAAAGGGAATCCCCTCGGGCATGTAGACGGTGACGCCCGCCACTCCTTCGATCGACAGTATTTCTTTGATCGACGCTTCCAGGGCTCTGACCTGACGGGCGAACAGTTCGTTGCTCAGGTCTTCGTTCTTCTGTTTGGATATTGTAGTAAGGAGGAATTTGATCTCCCGAAGTTCTTCTTTGTATTGGCCCGCCTCGAAGGGATACAGAATGACGCCGAAGACAAGGGCGATGATGACCGCCGTGGCGACGATAATGATATTGATCTTGTAACGAAGACCTGTCGGCTTCATATGGATGATTCCGTGGTTCCCTTGATGGACGTTGCTATTCCGGCGTTACTGTCTTCAGGTACCGTGGGATGCCGTTTGTAATCTCCATTATGACGGCGCTCTTGACAGGATTTCTTTCGGCATTGAAGCCGATCACCCCCGTAACGCCCTCGAAATGACTCGTCGCTGCCAGGGCGTCCCGCACTTTGATTCTGTCAACCGATCCGGCCCGCCGGACGGCATCGGCCAGCAGCATGACCGCATCGTAGGCCAGGGCCGCGCCGACATCAAAACTCCTCTTACTTCCGTAGCGTGCGACGAATCGACGCGATTGTTCGCGCGTCGAACGGGGAGACCAGTGGGAACAATAGTAAGCAGTCCTAAGGGCATCGTCGCCCGCTTCCAGCAAGCTGTTGTCGCCGGCCCAGCCGTCGCCGCCCAGGAGAACGGACTGCACGCCGGCTTCCTGAAATTTCCGGGCAATGAGCCTGCTCTCGCTGTGTCCGGAGATGAAGACGACGTCCGCACTCTTTTCCAGGGCCGTTTCGACAAGATTCGCCACATCCGTCTGCTTAATCTTATACTGCGCCTCTCCCAATAACGAACCGCCGTCCCGCACGAATTCACTCCGGAAATACCGAGAAAGATCCATGCTGTATTCGCTCGTCAGATTCGTGAAGAGAAGAGCCGTCCGGGCGCCGAGATCGCGCCGGGCGAATCGAGCCATTACCGAGCCTTGAAAAGTGTCGACGAAACAAACTCTGAAGATATAGTTTCCCGCAGCCGTAACGGCTGGGTTTGTAGAATAGGTTGCTATCATGGGAATGCCTTTTTGCTGGGCGACCCGCGCGATGGGAATGGAATGAGAAGACCAGGCCGCCCCGATGATTGCGACAACGCGGCGGACCACAGCCTCCTCGGCAGCCACGACGGACCCCACGGGAGTGCTCTTGTTGTCGATCGCCAGTAATTTGATCTTTCTTCCCAGGAGACCTTCCGCAGCGTTTATTTCGTCAACGGCCAGTTGAACGCCCAATAGGGAAGAGGCGTTTCCCTCGGCCGCAATGCCCGATAGAGCGTAGATGGCTGCGATATCGATTGTTTCCGCCCCGACCATGCCGAAACAAACGGCGACGAGAAGAACCGCGCCGCATACACAAGAAGTTCTCTTCATTTCGCCTCCTCATGGCGCCTTATGCACTATAGTCTTGCACACCCAGCCATAGAAACGCTCGCTATTGCGGACGAATTGATTTCACGTAATGGGAGATCCCTTTCGCATCAAACCGCAGGATTACAACCTCTTTATCGCGGGGATCGCCGTTTTCATCAAAGGCGATAACCCCCGTGGCGCCGAGGAAATTGCTCGCCGCAACGGCATCTCTGATCTTCCGGCGGTCCGTGGAACCTGCCCTCGCAATTGCGTCCGCCAAAACCATTACGGCATCGTAGGCAAGCGGAGCGTTGGTGCTGCTGATTTCCTGTTTAAAGACATGCCGGTACAGTTCCCGCAGATGCCTGCTTTGGGGATAGGGCGCCTGGGAATGCCAAGGCGCCGACTGATAGCTTCCCTTCAATGCATCTCCTGCAACGGTGTATATCTCGTCCCAGGCGTCGCCGCCGAGAAATACCCCTTCAATCCCACTGGAAGCGGCCTGCCTGATCAAGAGACCGCTGTCCCTGGTGTAGCCAGGAACGTAGACAGCATCGGGCGCCAGTTCCTTCAGTACGGCTAGATTTTCGCTGAAATCGACGGACTTGCCCCGGTAATCGCTTTCATGGAGTATAACGCCTCCGAGATTAGTGAATCCTTTCCTGAAATAAGAGGCAAGGGCGATGGAATAAGGTTCATCAATATTCGTCATAATGACGGCTTTCCGAGCCCCCAGATCGCTCCGCGCAAAACTGGCCATGGCCCTTCCCTGAAACGAGTCGATGAAACAGACCCTGAAGATATAGTCTCCGATCTTCGTTACCTCGGGATTCGTTGATCCGGGACTGATCATGGGCATGCCGGCTTTCTGGAGTATGGGGGCCATGGCAAGCGAATGGGAACTCCAGAGGGCGCCGATAACAGCCGTAGCGCCTTGTCGAACAGACTCCTCGGCCGCCGCCGCCGAACCGAGAGACGAGCTTTTGTTGTCGATAAATACAAGGCGGACCGGTTGTCCCAGCAGCCCCCCGCCGGCATTGATCTCGTCCACGGCGAGTCGAACCACCGGCAGCAGAGGCGCATTATGGCTTGCGGCGATCCCCGTAATGGAAAAGACGGCGGCTATTGTGACGGGCTCGGCGGCCCGGACCGGCAGCGGTAGAAAAAGAACGAAAAGGGTCATTGCGTAAAGCCAGCGTGAAATCCGATGCATTTAACACCTTCAGATAGAGCAGCAGAAGTTTATTTTTCCTATGTATACCACAAAGAGCGCTTTACTCGATGATCGAGATTCACTATTCGATCATGATCGATATGATAAAGAAAACTCCCCGCACCGCGCCATCATCTCCGGACAGTATTTTTCTATGCGCGGGGAAGAGAGCTCCTCCAATTTGTTACTATTTACCTTGCAAAATGCATGCCCCCGTTTTATTAAACCTGGAGAGAGCGGCCGGAACCATGCAGGGCATGCCGGCGCGACATGACAGATCGAACGGGCATGAAGGAGCGCCATCAGTGAAAAGAATTTGCGCCGTCATACTGGCAACACTGACAATATGCACGACCGTCTCCATCCCCTCCAGGGCTCATTCCAAGGAACTGACCATCCTCTATACGGGCGACCTTCTGGGGCATCTCACTCCCGCTCCCGGCTGAGGCGGCACAATGGCGGGCGGTCTTGCCCGCATCGCAGGCGTAGCTCAGGCGCTCAGAAATGAAGGGAAAAATGTGGTTCTCCTCGACAGCGGAGGACTCTTCCCGACGGATAAAAAACAAGTTCCGATCCGTCTGAAAAAGACGTTGGAGCTCGCCATAGACGCCATGAATGCGGCGCAGTACGACGTTATGAATCTAGGCCCGACTGAACTGACGCTGGGCAGTTCATTTTTCCGCCAAACCTTTCAAAATGCATCCTTTCCCGTCGTTGCTTCCAATGCAGGACTTAAGGAAGGAACGGAACCTCTCGGAAAACCATACGCGATTCTTCAGTGCGACGAAATCACCGTAGGCGTTATCGGGATAATGCCTGCCAACACTTTCGCTTTGATCAAGCCCACAATCAAGGTCGACGATATCAAGATCGTCGATCCGGAAGCAGCCGTTGCTCAGCTGCTTCCGGAAGTTCGCAGGCAGGCCCAGGCGGTAATACTTCTCTCCCAATGCAACGATTTCCTGACGAGAAGGATCCTCATGGAAGCGCCTGGCATAGATCTGGCGATTCGCGGCAACTCCGGATCGAGAATAACGACAGCAAAGACATCGTCCTGCGAATCGACGGGCGTGACAGTGAGTCGAGGCGAAGGCGCAACGCTGACGATACCTGTGTATACGGCGAGTTCCCGGGGCGCCGAACTGGGCAGCGTCATCGTGAATATCGACGATCAGGGCGCCGTGACGGTTCGCGGCGGGAGAGTCATCAAAATCGACGATTCCGTCAAACCGGATCTCCGCGTCACGGCAATACTGGGCAACGACATTGCACAAACCTTAAAGAATCGGGCGGCGAGGCCCAGAGTTGGACAAAAATAGATCCGCGGAAAGATTCCACATCTGCCGATTGTTGCCTATCCTGCCTTTACACGCCCGATCGTCGACCTTTCTTGAGAAAGAAGCGGCGTCATCTGAAAGCGCTGTCTTTATATAAAAATTTTTGAAAGCGTTTATTGAATTGGAGGGGTTCTCCCTGGTATCATAGGATGATGGAATTCCCCATGTTCCTCAGGTTTATCGAAGGAAGGCAGATCCGTTTCGTCCTTCTCTCCATCATTATCGCAATTATCTCAGGTCTGATCGGCAGGCAGGCCGCAGCGGCCTCCCTGCCGGAGGAGATCATGACCGTTTCATCCCGTCACGAAGAAAGGCTGTCGGCGATTGTTCTTCGTCCCGAGAGACCTAGGGCAATTCTTCTGTGCTTCGACGAGGTCGACCAATCCGAAACAGCCGGACCCGGCGATTCCCCTCCTTCAAAAACTTTTTTCCGAAGAAATATGCAGCTCCTGGCGAAACGAGGGTTTGTCGTTGTTCTCGTGAACATGCCGTCGGAACTCTACGAAGAACTTCTCGGCGATTTTTCCAATGGCAACTCTCGCTCTCTTCGGGAAATTCAGGATATTGCGGCGCACATAAACGCTCCCCCCGGATGCCCTCTCTGGGCGGCCGGATTCGACAACGGCTCTCTCCTTGCAACAGCCGCGGCGATTCAGATGAACGACATAATTCAAGGCCTGATTGTTCTTTCCCCTCCCGCAACGGGACCGGGAAGGAAAATGAAGGGTCTGATGACGCACTCAGTCAAACGAATTCGAGGCATATTGAGCATGCCGCTCCATCGGGTGACAACTCCGACGCTGATCCTGAGCCACGGCAAGGATCGCTGCGGCCGGACTCCGCCTTCGGCGGCACTGCGCATACAAAACCTTCTGATTCATGCTCCCTCATTCAAGGTTCGGTACGTCTACGGAAAACCTCTGAAGGATTCGCCGCCCTGCCACCCCGAATCGGAGCATGGATTCTTCGGAAGCGAAGGCGAGATCATTTTTCTGATTCATTCATTCATCGCTGAATATGAAAGCGTAAATAGTCGTTGAAAGGAAATTGAACATGAAAATCGGCTTTGTCATTTTCAATGGCATGACGACTCTCGACTTCATCGGCGTTTTCGATCCGCTCTGCCGCCTGAAGAAAATGAATTTCCTGCACAACCTGTCCTGGGAAATCTGTGCGTTTACCGATGAAGTGAAGGACGACTTCGGCTTTTCATTCAGGCCCGATCGCCGAAGAGAACCTCTGGAAGGATATGATCTTCTCGTATTTCCGGGAGGACTCGCCACGCGGACCCTGATATACGACGAGAGTTTTGTTGCCTGGATAGCCGCGGGCGGTTCCTGCAAGCTGCTTGCATCGGTCTGCACGGGGGCGCTGCTCTTGGGGGCGGCCGGCCTTCTGGCGGGGCTTCCGGCCACTACGCACCATTCCGCTTTCTCCATCCTTGAACATTATGCGGCGGAAGTCCGGCGGGAACGCATCGTCGACTGCGGAAAGATTATTACGGCAGGAGGAGTGAGCGCTTCAATCGACCTGGGACTCTACCTCTGCGAGAGACTGGCCGGCCGTGATGCACGAATTAAACTGCAGCATCAGATGGATTATCGCGCATACCCCGAAGATATAGCGGTTCTCGTCGATCGTTAACCAGAGGAAAGAGCGGCATTCTTGAAAAACATCGAAGGGGTCAAAACCGGACGATCGCCCGGTTGACGGGACTGTCGCCCACAGGAAGAGCCGCCGCCCGCGACCAGGATGCCAAGAACTGACGTACAGGCGGCGGCGATCAGTTCGCCATTTATCTTGCGGCCGTGGAGGAGATCAGTCCATATGATTAACCTCACAACCTTAATTCTTCCTCTTCTTTTCGCAGCGGCAAGCCTGTCGATAACGGCTTATCCGACAGCCGCCCTGTCGGGCGATCAGCGGGGAAAGCCAACGAAGGAGGAACCGATGATCGCTCTTCCGAAACCCGATTACAGGGGCATGCCGTTGGAAGAGGCGCTGAAGAACCGCAGGTCCATCCGCCGATTCTCGGAATCCCGGGCGTTGTCTCTTTCATGCCTCTCACAACTCTTGTTCGCCGGTCAGGGCGTCGCGGACAGTCCTTTTGGACCTTCCTTCAGAACCGCCCCCTCGGCCGGCGCCACTTACCCCTTCGATCTTTACGTCGTTGCAAACAATGTTGAAGGACTTCCCCCGGGCCTGTACCGGTATGAGGCGTCCCATCATTCGCTCATCAGTGTCAAAGAGGGCGCTCTGGGAAACCTCCTTGCAGCCGCCGCTCTCGGTCAAAAGGCCGTCGCATCGGCCGGAGCGACTTTGGTCCTCGCCGCGACCTTCGCCCGCACCTGCGCTCGTTACGGCGATCG
>JAFGGB010000061.1 GCA_016930775.1 Deltaproteobacteria bacterium | reverse complement strand
GGAGCGTTTCAGTGGAGACCCTTCGATTCCGGGAGGCGCCGGGCTGTTGAAGATCCGAAAATCCGTCAGGACGACAGGGGGAATGTGATGATTGTCGGCGATGCTGCCGGGGAGGAAGACATTCAATCCGTAGGGGCCGCCGAAGAACAATTCGCCCCAGGTGCTCCGCAATACCGATTGCCCGTTGAATTTGTCGCCCTGCAGCCCGTCTCGAGTGTCATAGTTTGTGAAGACTCCCTGCTCCATGTTAAATCTGGAAAGCCCTTTTGTCGTACTGATCCAAAGGTTCCTGTCGTCATCCTCGGCGATGCCTTGGATATTGCGGTCGGGCAAGCCGTCATTTTCGCCGAAATGAATAAACGTTCCCGACAGGCTGTTCAGTCGGTCCAGGCCTCCGGCAGTGCCGATCCACAGGTTTCCTCCGGAATCCTGGACGATGGTGTGGACTTCGTTGTCGATCAGGCTTCCCGGGACGTTGGGATTGTGCTGGTAACGGCGAAATATGCCTGAAATCCGGTCGAAGAGACTCAGCCCGCCTGTCGTTGTGCCGACCCAGAGAAGGCCGCTAAGGTCCTCATAGACGGCTCGCACGTCGCTGCCGCCCAGACTGTATATATTGTGGGGCGCGCTTTGATAGCGCACGAAGGTCTTGGTTGCATGATCGAAATAATCAAGTCCCCGGAATGTGCCTGCCCACAGTTTTCCCAATCGATCGACGAAGACCGTTCGCACGTCGTTGTCCGAGAGACTTGAGGGATTGTCGGGATCGTGACGGTAACGGATAAACCGGTTCGTATCCTTATCCAGGCGGTTGAGTCCCCCGCGGTACGTGGCCACCCATATGGCGCCCGTAAAATCCTGGATGATGGAAGTGACGAAATCGCTTCCCAGGCTGTGGGGATCGTCGGGATCATGCCGGTAGGAGGTCACTCGGCCGGTGGTTCGGTCTATGCGGATCGCCCCGTTCCCGTTGGCGCCGATCCACAGGATGCCGTCTCTGTCCTCGTAGATTGAGGTGATGTTGTTGCTGCTCGGGTTCTCGGGGTCGCTGAATCCACTCGTGTACCGGTCGAAACGAGTCGAGAACCTGTCCAGCCGGTTGACGCCGCCTCCAAATGTGCCGATCCACAACGCGCCCGCTCGATCTTCCGCGATGGCCTCGATCAGGTTGGAGCTGATGCTCCTGTTGTTCCTGCTGTCGTGGCAATAATGAGTGAATTGATCGGTTGCGCGGTCGAGTATGCTTAGTCCGTTATCGGTTCCGATCCAGAGAGTTCCTTTCGAGTCTTCGTGAATGGTCCTGACGGAATCGTGATTGAGGCTTCGCTTATCGTGAGGAAGCCTCATGTAACGGGCGACCAGTCCGGTGGGCCGTTCAAGTCTGTTGAGGCCGTTTCGGGTGGCTATCCACAGGAACCCTTGCGAGTCTTCGTACATGGACTCAATGTAATTGCTGGTGAGCGTCTGATCGTTCTTGGGATCATGACGGTGGCGCACTGTCGCCTGTCCCGTGGCGCGATCGAACTCATCGAGACCGTTGTATGTGCCCACCCATAAGCGGCCCGTGGAATCCTCGTAAACGAACCGGATATTGTTATCGCTCAGACTCCGAGGATCGTCGGGATTGCCTGTGTAGCGGGAGAAGCGTCCCAAGGGCGGATCGAATCTGTTAAGCCCTGCATCCGTTCCCACCCAGAGCGCGCCCGAACGGTCCTCGTGGATTGCCTGGATGACGTTGCTGCTGAGACTTTCCTGGTCGGCGGCATCGTGGACGTATCGGGTGAACCGTTCGGAGGAGCGGTCGAAGCGGTTCAATCCGCCGCCCTTCGTTCCTATCCAGAGGTCGCCAGATTTGCTTTCGCGAATGACTGTAATCTCGTTGTGGCTCAGGCTGTTGGGGTTGCCGGGATCGTGCCGGTAAACCTTGAAGCCGTAACCATCGTAGCGGTTGAGACCGTCACGCGTTGCGAACCAGAGGAACCCTTGCCGGTCTTGCAGGAGATCAAGCACCGTTCCGTCCGATAGCCCCTGTTCGACAGTAATGTGTTCGAAATCGGCGCCGTGCCGGTTCCATCCCGGCAAAGAGCCGTCGGCGATGACGCCAGACGGCAGCGCCAGCATCAACAATATCAATGTCGTTCCGGCGATGGTTTTAAAAAAGGGGGACCTGCCGCTGACCGTCCGGGCGGAAGGGAAAACCGGCATGAGGGCATCTTTCGCAGTCGGGGTGAAAGGCCGGCCCCAGAATGCTTTGTGTGATTTCCGGTCAGTCATGCGAGCGATACGCGTTCGAATTTGGGGTGTCCCTCCACGTTCCAGTCAAGACCTTTCACGCGCTCGCCGAAAGCGAACAGAGAGGGCGCCGGAGCGATGCAGATAACGAAGGCTTCGTCGAGTATAAGCTTTCCAATTTTCTTGTATAGTGCCTTGCGTCGTTCAATATCCGCCGTTCTGCCGGCCTCTTCGACCAGTCGAGCGTACTCCGGCGATGTGAAATTCGAAAAGTTTTCCCGTGTGTACCAGGGAATTGTGGAGAGAAAAAGGGTTTTCGGGTCGCGGTTCGCTCCACGGAACTGGTGGAGCGCCACCTCGTATTTTCCCGTTGTATGACGGGCGAAGTACTCGGCGGAACCGACATCGGCAATGACGGCCTGCACTCCTATGGCGGCCAGATCGGCCTTGAGAATCTCCGCCTGTATCGGACTGGCCGGGAGAACCTCCGTTGAAATGAGCAGTTCGAAAGAGAAACCGCCGCCGAGGCCGGCCTTGTCCAGCAACCGCTTGGATTCCGCCGGGTCGAATCGGCAGTCTCCTTCCAAGTCTGTGTTGTATGCCAGGGAGCTTTTAGGAAAAGGCAGGCACATGGGCTGGCCGATTCCGCCCATGGCCGCGTCGATCATAAGCTGTCTGTTGACCGCATGGCTCAACGCTTGCCGGACAAGGTTTCTATCGAAGGGTTTTTGCCTGGTGTTGATGAGAATGTCGGAAATGAAGCCTGCGAAAACATCATTGACCCGGATGCCTTTCGTGTGTTTCAAGCGGTCTGCGTCTGCCGCCTGAAATCGCTCAATGACGTCGTAGTCGCCGTTTTCAATTCCGATAATCATGCTTGTCGGGTCCGGCGGCACGTGAACGATCACCTCATCGAGGATGGGAAGGCCCGTTTTGAAATAGGAAGGGAAACGGGAAAACCGGACCGGTTCTCCAGGATGCCTGCTTTCCAGCATGAAGGGGCCGGTGCCCGCCCCCTTTGCAGTGACGTCGGAGAAGCACTCGGGATCCATGATATAGGTCAGGTCGAGAAGGTCGAAAATGTTGGGCGATACCTCGCCAAGTTTCAAAACCACCGTTCGCCTGTCAGGAGTTTCGATTTTTTCCACGAGAGAGGCGAGCGGCCGGGCATTTGCCGAGTTGGCAGGGTTCTGCATGCGTTCGATGTTCAGTTTCACGTCCTCGCTGACAAGCTGTCGGCCCGAGTGGAATTTCACCCCCTGGCGCAACGTAAGAGTGAGGGTCCGAAGGTTTCCGGAGAATCGCCAGGAGTCGGCCAGCTCTGCCTGCGGCCGCCCGCTCTTGTCAAGGACCACGAGCGAATTGTACAGAAGGTTGAACATGGGAAAGCTGACGGCATGGAGGCGGTGGCCGTCGAAGCCGACGAAGTCGCCCAGGTGGGCGTAGTGAAGGACGCCTCCTGTGCTTGCGGCGACCGTGGAAGAGGGAAGGGCTTCTGCGGCCCGCACCGGGCATGGCAATAACAGGAGAACGCCTGCGGTTCGGCCGCCGAGGAGCAAGAACTCCCGGCGGGATAAACTCTGATATGATTTTCCAAGCTCCACGATAATTCCCCGATTATATGATTAACGATACCGCGGAAATAAGATTCCCGCAACAGGGAATTGAGTATCCGTCGGTTTGTCCCGGCGAGAGGCTATCGAGGGCTTTTGGCCTGGGCCTTTTTCATATCGATGATCGGGAACTCCCGTCCGATGATCCTTTCCGGCGTCGTCTCCAGGTCTCCAAGCTCCTTCAACTTTTCAGAGGTTTCGATGATCATTGCCTCCATCCGCTTCAGGGACTCAGGCTTCAGCTCCTCGCTCTTTTCTGCCTGGCGGACGAGGAACTGGAACTGGTTGAGGCAGTTGCCCACGATATCCTGGACGCTTCTTGCCGTTGCCTTGAGAACGGTCAGCCGTTGTTTCTCCACATCCAACTGGCGCCGCCTGGCGAGGTTCATGGAGACTGCATCGGCCGTCAGTCCGATCAACACAAGCATTGAGATCAAGATCAGTTCGTCCAGTTCGAGATGCTCGGCCGACTCGAGAGCCTCGATTATCGATTCAAAAATATCAAGATGGCCGATCATCGCCGCCAGCCAGACGATCAAACCCACCGCCAGAGCCAGGCCGGTCCACTTGAATTTCAGCAGATCTCCGATCTTTTTGATTTTCATGGCCCCTGTGTTTCCGGAATTCTTCTGAGAAACGGTATGCGAAAATGCACGCTCTTCGGCTGCAACGGAAAAACTCAACACAAGGCACTCTGCGCCGCAGCTCAGACTAGCGCCAGATGATCCAACAAAAAACGGACGGAGTCAATGGCTTTTTTCTGTCCGGCGCCATGCTCACGAAGCGAGGTTGAACCGCGGTTTTTGCCGGAGAGGAATGGTACGGCGCCAAGTGAAGATTTTCATAAGATGGACTAATTCGTGAAAAAGAATATGTCGAACAGACGAGAAGGCCCCGCACCCACCGAGGCGATCCTGGAGAGCATATCGGAAGGCGTTTTCACGGTGGACCGGGAATGGCGAGTCTCATCCTTCAACCGGGCAGCCGAAGAGATCACGGGAGTCCCCCGAGAGGAAGCGATCGGCCGGCTATGTTCGGAGGTCTTCCGCTCCAGTATGTGCGAGGCGGAATGCGCCCTCCGCAAAACGATGAAAACAGGCAAACCGTTTATCGGCGCGGCGGGGTACATCGTCAGCGCAGAGGGCGCCCGCATACCCATCAGCGTCTCCACCGCCGTCCTGAAGGAAGCTGACGGGAAAGTCATCGGAGGGGCCGAGACATTCCGCGGTCTGAGCGAAGTCGAAGAGTTGCGCAGGGAGTTGGAAGGGCGTTTCCGGGCCGGCGATCTTGTCAGCCGCAGTCCTCCAGGTCCGGCTGCTTCGAGTCCTTCAGGATAAAACCTACGAACACCTGGGGGCGTCGCGATCCGAGAAGGCAGATGTTCGTATCATCGCAGCCGCCAACAAGGACCTGGCAGACGAGGTGCGCAGGGGCGCTTTCAGCGAAGATCTGTACTATCGGGTCAACGTCGTCCGCCTGGAGCTGCCGCCGCTTCGCCGCAGAAAAGAAGATCGATGACAATACTGATGCACCGAAGAACAGAAAATTATGATTGTTGCCGTTATTTTTCGGTCTTCCGGCTATTGACGCGAGACCGTCCGGTCTGGTAGGTACATGAAGCGGCATGAAGCGGCGCCGCTTGACGGGGCTGATGAGAGCGAAGCGAAACAAGCTGCATTGCACAATGAACGGCGCTGGAACGCACGGAACGCAAGGGTAACAGTGAATAATCCTGCCGGGGTCGGTTGTCCCGGCTTTTTTGTGTGTGCACTAACGAACAGAAAAGGAGAGGGCCATGAGAGGGACGCGGTTTATATTGCTGGCAGTGGTGTGTGTGTGGTGCCTGACAGGCGCGGGAATGCCGGGAGTTTCGACGGCCGCCGAGGAACTTAAGCCCACGACGCTTACATGGGTGGCTGGGGGCGTTGGAGGAGGCTGGTATGTTCAGGCTGGAGGCATTGCCAGTCTCATCAATCAAAAAGAACCGAAAATCACCGTCAAGGTCGTGCCGGGCGGCGGTGTGGTTAATCCTGTTCGTGTGGCCACCGGCGCCGACAATCTGGGGTGGGGAATAACTTTCGTTGACAAGATGGCCATGAAGGGGACGGCGCCGATCTTCAAACAGGCATACCCGGATCTCCGGTCCCTGGGCGGCATTTTCGGCATATACCAGATCCATCTGGTTGCCGCTGCGGACGCCGGCATGTCGACGGTGGCAGACCTTGCTAATGCGGTGAAGGCCGGCAAGGCTCTCAAGGTTGCGGCGCCCATGAAGGGGACATCCGATCTGCCCATGGTGGAAACGATCCTCGGATACTACGGTCTTTCTCTTGAGGATATCAAGAAGGCCGGCGGGCAGGTGTTCAACGCCGTGTACGCCGACATGGTCAGTCTCTTCAAGGATCGCCATGTTGATTTTGTCTTTACTCACCTTGCCGTGCCGGCGGCAGCCGTGACGGAAATGACCGTATCGCGCAAGTCCTCCATTCTTTCAATTCCCGATGACTGCATAGACTACTGCCAAAAGGAAATCGGCACGTTGTCCCGGGAGACGAGCCTTGCCATGATTCCTGCGGGATCTTACAAGGGACAGGAAAAAACGGTTCCGACGGTCGTATCGGCCGGTGAACTGCTGATCAACAAGGACGTGCCGAATATTGCGGCGTACAGGATTATAAAGATAATTTGCGAAAATGTCGCGGAGCTTCACAAGATCAATCCAGCGAACAAGTATTTCGTACCGGCGAGAGGCTGGGCCGATGTGGTGCCGCCGCTTCATCCCGGCGCGGAACGCTATTATCGCGAAGCGGGATTCATGAAGAAATAGAGGTCATTGTTTTCCATGATGTACGGCTCGTTCCGGGTTGAGGATTCCGGTATGGATGAAAAGCAGCGCGCCCGGCGATCGTCTTTTAACGGCGGCGCGGCGAAAATGGACGCGCCGGGTCTCGGCGCTATGCTCCATTATTGCGGGTGCAACCGGTGAGATCGCTTTCGGGGTGGACGAACCGGTTTCTGGCCGTCTGGCTCGTGATTATCGCTGCGTTTCAATTGTACACGTCTTTCACGGGGATCATGGAGCCCCGTCTGCAGCGGGGGATTCACCTCCTTTTCCTGCTGCCGGCGGCCTTTATCCTTTTCCCGGCATCGAAAAGGTCGCCGAAGGACCGTCCCACCATTGCCGATACGGTCCTTGCGGCGGCCGCTTTGATTCCTCCTCTGTATCTTATCGTCAACAACGATGCCCTGAACATGCGGCTGGAATTCGTTGATCGTCTGACCCCTGTCCAGCAGATGCTGGGCGCTCTCAATATAGTTCTGCTCATCGAGGCTATCAGGCGGGCCGTCGTGCCCGCCATGGCTGTTCTGATCGCGACGTTCATCGTCTATCTCTTCGCCGCTCCATATCTGCCGGGGATATTTTACTTCAAGCTTCATTCGGTGGAACAGCTCTTCGAGATGCAGTATCTGACAACCAGTTCAGGCATCTACGGTTCCATCACCGGTGTCTCTGCCACGTTCGTCGCACTGTTCGTCATATTCGGCGCCATCATGGAGAGAACCAGGACAGGAGAGTTTTTCACCAACCTGGCGCGCCGAATCGCCGGAACGAGCCCTGGCGGGCCGGCGAAGATCGCCGTGATATCGAGCGGGCTTTTCGGATCGATAAGCGGCGTCGCCGCGGCCAATGTCTATGCTACGGGAACGTTTACCATTCCCATGATGAAAGAGATGGGTTATCGTCCTCAGTTCGCCGGCGCCGTTGAAGCTGCGGCGTCTACGGGTGGAATGATAATGCCTCCCGTCATGGGGGCCGGCGCCTTTGTCATGTCGGAAATAACGGGAATTTCGTACCTGAACATCATGGTGGGCGCCGCCCTTGGCGCCATATTTTACTATGTCAGCGTGGGCATGCGGGTCCATTTTCAGGCGTTGAGACGTAATCTCCAGGGTCTCAAACGAGATGACCGTTTGCGGTGGATGGGTGTTCTGAAGGATTCATACCTCCTTGTTCCCCTCATAGCTTTGGTGATCCTGCTGTTCAACGGCTACTCCCCCTTTTCGGCGGCCTGTGCGGCTATAATTGTTTCCTTCTTGTTGAGTTTCCTGCGGAAGCAGACCCGCCTGACTCCTGCAAAAATTTTCTCGACTCTCGATGCGAGCGGCCGGAACATGGTAATGATAGCCCTTGCCTGCGCAGGCGCCGATATGGTGGTGAGCATTGTCACTAACACGGGCCTCGCACTGGGCATCGCCACCGTGATCAGCTCCTGGTCCGGCGGTTTGATGTTTCCCGCCCTGATGTTGATCATGGTCACGTCGCTTCTTCTGGGCATGGGATTGCCCTGCACCCCGGCGTACATCATTGCAGTGACAATCGGCGGACCTGCCCTTCAGTCCCTGGGCGTCGATCTCCTGGCAGCGCATCTCTTCGTATTTTATTTCGCCATTCTCGCGAGCGTGACGCCGCCGGTATGCATAGCCGCCTACTGCGGGGCCGCAATTGCAGGATCGAAGCCCCTGCAGACCGGTTTCGAAGCCTTCCGTCTCGCTCTTGCGGGATTCGTTATTCCCTATATCTTTATATATAACGATACATTGCTGATGAGGGGGTCCGTTCTCGACATAGCGTCTCTTTCCATCATCCTGCTCGGCGCCGTCACGCTGCTCTCCGCCGGCATGGCCGGCTATCTGCTGAGGCCCCTTCGCACAATCGAGAGGGTGCTAGTGATTGGAGCGGCTTTCGGGTTGCTGATTCTCTGCGCCCACCGGGACATTGTGACCATGCTGGGCGTTGAAGCAGCGTCCGTCGCGCTGATGTGTCTCGGCGTGGCGCTCGTTCTCTTCAGACGGGCGAGAAGGACCGGCGCCGCCGCGGCCCGGCAATCCGATCGATAAAGGAGCAACAGGCATGAAAGGCATAATTGGCGGTGGAAGGTCCATATACGGTCAGGCCCTGGGAATCATCGTGACGGACTCGCGGTTCCCCCGGATTCCCGGCGATATCGGCAACGCCACAACCTGGGATTTCCCCGTGGCCTACCGGGTCGTCCGCGGCATCCATCCCCGGAGGATCGTCAGGGGAGAGGCGCCGAAGGACCTGGACGCCTTTATCGAGGCGGCGATCGAATTGGAGAAGGAGGGGGTGCGGGCCATTACAACCTCCTGCGGTTTTCTCGCTCTGTTTCAGAAAGAGCTCAGCGCCTGCGTCGGCGTTCCTCTCTTTACCTCCAGCCTGATGCAGGTTCCCCTGGTTCACCGCCTGTTGCGGAGCGATCAGAAGGTGGGAATAATAACCATCGACGCCGCGGCCCTGACGGAGCGTCATCTTGCCGCCGTGGGCGCCGACGGGACGCCTGCGGCAATTGTGGGAACGGAGGGGGGACGTTCGTTCACCTCCACGTTCGTGGACAACGAAGGGGAGTTGAACACGGAAGAGGCCGAGGCAGATCTGGTCAGTGCGGCCCGGACCTTGACGGCAGGCCATCCCGAAGTCGGGGCCATCGTTCTGGAATGCACCAACATGCCCCCCTATGCCAGAGCCGTTCAGGATGCTACGGGTTTGCCCGTGTTCGATATTTTCACATTGACGAACTTTGTGTACCATGCCGTTGTCCGGAAAGACTTCAAAGGATTCATGTAGCGATGGCGCCGGCTGACAACCAAGATACCATGAGAATCGACGATCATCCCATACTGGGCGCCGCCCCGCCGCGCCGGACAGTGACTGTCATTGTCGACGGCGAACCGATCCGGGCCTTTGAAGGCGAGATGATAGCCGCCGCTCTTGCGGCCGCCGGACGACGCCACCTTCGTTTTACCGGAAAGCACGGTCAACCGCGGGGAGTCTTCTGCGCCATAGGGCGCTGCACCGATTGCATTATGACAGTCAATGACAAACCGAACGTCCGCACCTGTGTGACGCCCGTGCAGGACGGCATGATCGTTCAGACCCAACGGGGTCTGGGGAAGTGGGCCTAGATCGTGGATGAGGTGAACGTGGCGGTTGTCGGCGCCGGGCCCGCCGGTCTTGCCGCTGCCGTAGAAGCGGCCGCGCGGGGCGCCTCCGTTGTCGTGATCGACGAGAACAGCCGGCCGGGAGGGCAGCTTTTCAAGCAGATACATAAGTTTTTCGGTTCCCGGGAACATCATGCCGGAATTCGGGGCATAGACATGGCCGTCCTTCTGCTCGATGAATGCAGAAGGTTCGGAGTGCGGATGATCCTCGAAAGCGCGGTCTACGGCATTTTCAGCGACGGCGTCCTGGGGGTAAAGGGCGGCAGCGGCACACGCCTCATGAGGGCCGACAGAATCGTCCTGGCCACAGGGGCGAGCGAGAACGCCCTGACCTTTCCGGGTTGGACGCTTCCCGGCGTCATGGGCGCCGGCGCCTTGCAGACGATGATGAACGTCCACCGCGTTCTGCCCGGTCGAAACATCCTGATGATCGGATCGGGCAACGTGGGATTGATCGTATCGTACCAGGCTCTTCAGTCCGGCGCCCGGATAGCCGCCGTCGTGGAAGCGGCGCCGGAAATCGGCGGCTACGGAGTGCATGCCGCAAAGCTCAGTCGCGCCGGCGTCCCAATTCTTCCATCCACAACGGTGCAGCGGGCCTTCGGCTCGCAGTCAGTGGAAGGCGCCGAAATCGTAGCTCTCGATGAGCGCTGGTCCCCCATAGCCGGCTCGGAACGCACCCTGGCGGTCGATACGATCTGCCTGAGCGTCGGCCTCACGCCGCTGGCGGAACTGGCATGGATGGCGGGCTGCCGGTTTTCTTTCGTCCCGGCTTTGGGCGGACATATTCCCGTCCATGACTGGAACATGAGGACCGCCTGCCGGAACATATACGCGGCAGGCGACATAACGGGCATAGAAGAGGCAAGCACCGCTCTGGAAGAGGGTCGTCTTGCCGGCCTGTCGGCCGTGCAGTCCCTGGGCCTCGTCAGCCATGGCGAGGCAGAAGGGGCGAAAAAGGATATCCGCAAGAGACTGTCGGCGCTCCGCGACGGGCCCTTCGGCATCGTGCGCCGGGAGCTGAAAGATCCTTTCATGAAAGGTCCCTGGCTCGATGACGTTCCGTGACGGCATGAAGAAGCGCGGTTGTCTGACGCTCGATGAGCTTCGCTCCACGCCGGGCTGTCCCACCGAGGAACGCCTGCGCCGCGGACCCGTGGCGGTCATCGAATGTCCCCAGGAGATACCCTGCAATCCCTGCGAGGACGCCTGCCCCTATGGCGCAATCGTCGTCGGCGATCCCATTACGAACCTGCCCGTCCTGAAGGAAGATCTGTGCCGGGGATGCGGTCTCTGCATCGCACCCTGCCCGGGACTGGCCATCTTTCTTGTCGACATGACGGGGGAAAACGGCGAGGCGAAGATTTCATTCCCCTTCGAGTATCTTCCTTTGCCGGAACCGGGGGCGGCGGTGCAGGCCGTCGATCGACAGGGACAAATTCTGGCTGCGGGACGTGTGGTGGGGATTCACAATTCTCGCCGGAACGACCGAACGGCCGTTGTGACGATAG
>JAFGGB010000060.1 GCA_016930775.1 Deltaproteobacteria bacterium | reverse complement strand
TGTCGACGGCCGTGACGGTTATGCTGTGGGGATCAAGCATACGGGGATTGAAACGAGGCATTTTATCCACAAGGTCAGGCAGTTCGGAAGCGAGTTCGTTGATGCGCTGAAAGAGATAAAATCTTACAGGACCGTCTGGCGTTTCCATGCCGATTTCAACGGCGGGACCGAGATTCAGCAGGTTCGTTTCTACCGCCAGGACCTGAACGGTCCGCTTGCTGCCGGGCAGATCGATCTCTGAGCCGGCCCGGACCGTGATTTTACGTTCTTCGGCGCCCGTCACGATGGAGATTCTCGCTTCCGGAGCATGGCCCGCATTGGACTGGTAGAAACGCATCCCGCCGTATCGGGCGGGGTGATTGGGCCGTAGGATGAAAGATTTTTCCTTTTCCCCGACTCCTATTGTAATGTCCGATAGCATGTTTGTGATTTCGCCGGCGCCTGCATAGTAGATCGTCGTGTCGTCCAGGCGGACAGGAAAATCAAGTTCCCGAGACCACGGCGGCGCCGTCAGATTGACGGTTGTTGCCGATTCACCCTTGAAGAGGGTGAGGTAACCGGTAAAGCCGGCAATAGAACCTGCCCAAGTTCCTGTGACAATGATGAAAAGACCTCCGTGAACGAGTATGCGGCCGAGAGAATTTTTTCCGGCGAGGAGCTTCAGGAATATATTCGTGCAGGATTTCCCGCTGTTCGCGGAGCGCGCTGCCGCCGCTTGTTCTTCCGTGGCCGGGGAACTCGGCCGCGAGGCGTCGCCGAACGCATGAAGCACGGCGCAGGAGGCGGCGCACAGAACGCCGGCGATGATCATGGCGCCTGCAATAGGGGAATGGGCGACATTGAAGAGGCCGAGGCGGTGGAGAATCGACGACAGCAGCGGGGGCAGCATGAGCGCCGCCGCTCCGGCGCTTTCTCCCTGGGGCAGGACACTTCCGGCGGTGAGATATGCCGCCGATGCAATAATCAGAAGCCGGGCGCTTCTCAGCAGCCATGCCGTCGCTTTGGATGCGGGGGCAACGGCAGGCAGCGCCTGGCCCGTTTCGTTCGCTTTCATGATAATCTTTTTATTGTCCCCCACACATGATTTTGGACCGCCTGGCTCTGGTTATTAACGGTAAAATCTGATAGAAGCTCCGCATCGGAAAAGCCGCCATGATCATACCGTCTCGAGATATCTGCTTCTCGCTCATGAAGCAAATGGCCATGCCCGGGCATATTGTCGATCACTCCCTTCAGGTGTGCCGTGTGGCTGCGTTCTTAACGGAACAACTTTCGCTTTCGGGCGTCCCGCTCGATTCTCGAATAGTTGAAGCCGCCGCGCTGCTGCACGATATCACGAAAGCCAGAAGTTTTACCACCGGAGAGCAGCATGATCGCACTGCCCGATTGCTCCTCGAAGAACAGGGATATGTCGAAGTGGGAAGGGTGGCCGGTCAGCATGTGATTCTGGAGACATACCTTTTTCACGGGGCGCCAGGCGAGGCCGATGTGGTGAACTACGCCGATAAAAGGGTTCTGCACGACAAGGTTGTGTCCCTGGAGGAGCGCATGGATTATATTCGGGAGAGGTACGGAACCGCTGAAGACCGCAGAGCCTGGATCGACAGGCTCTGGCGCAAGACGCTGCTTCTGGAGGACGCTCTTTTCGAACGTCTCGATTTCCATCCCGGGGACCTCGCCGAATTCATCGAGGCAGCCCGTTTAGATGACGATCGCCGGAGCGCCCGCAGGAACGGCCTTCATTCCTAAGGCAGCCAGAGATACATGAAATTAATCCCCGGGGGAGCGACGATGCCCAGTCCTTCCTGTGAAAGCAGTTCCAACAGTTTGGGCTGGGCGGGCGTCATGCCGGAGTAGATCGTCTCCTTGAAGTCGCCGGGCCGGTAATAGGCAACGACCTGGGCTTCCGACAGGCCCAATGTTGATTTCAACGAGGTCACTGCATCGTCAAGGTATCCAACGCGGTCGATCAGTTTCTTTTCCAGAGCCTGGGCGGCCGTGAAAATACGGCCGTCGGATGCGGCCTCGATGTCCTTTTTCGTCATGGAAGGCCTGCCCTTCTCTATTATGTCAATGAATTTGCGATGGTACGAATTTATGATTACCTGCATGACGGCCCGTTCCTCCGCCGTGCTCGGGCGGAAGGGCGACCAGATATCCTTCATGTTCCCCGATTTAACGGACTCCTCTTCAATGCCGATCCGGTCCATGAGTCCCTGCACGTTGAATTTCATGGCAATGACGCCGATGCTTCCCGTGATCGACGTCGGATGTGCGACGATCTGGTCGGCTGCCATGGCCAGGTAGTATCCACCCGATGCCGCCACGTCCATGAAACATGCCGTCACGGGGATATTCCTCTTTTCCTTGAATTTCATTATCTCGTGGTAGAGGATGTCCGTCGCCGTCACTCCCCCGCCGGGAGAGCTGATCCGAAGCAGCAGGGCCTTGACGGCGGGATCGCCCGCAGCCTTCCGGAGGGTCTCTCGCATGTCTTCCAGTTGAGATGTTCCGTCGGTCCATCGGTTGAGCGATCGTTTTTTCTCGGTTATGACGCCGGAGACATCGATGAGCAGGATTTTGTCGCGGCCCGCGCCCTCGATAACCCGCTCCTGTAGAATCTCCGTTTCCCGGTACAAGGGGACTTTTACAACCATGATGCCGCAACCCGACAGGGTTGAGAAAAAAGCGACGGCGGCGGCAAATAGGGCAGCTTTCCTGAGCATTTCATTCCTCCCGCGGGTGTAGCGATCCTCCCGGCCGGAGCGAGTGTATCACAGGGTGAAGTGAAACGAAAGTCGCCAAATCGTCTTGATAGACGGGCCTGCCGGTGCTACATTGATCTTCCAACGCTGTGGGGAAGGAAGGTGTGCAGACGCGCATGATGAGTGATTTCTACGATATCCTCGGTGTAAAACGCGACTCGTCCCAGGAGGAGATCAAGAAGGCATACCGACGGCTTGCCCGCAAATGGCATCCCGATATCAATCCCGGCAAGAAGAGCGAGGCCGAGAAGCGTTTCAAGGAGATCGCCGAGGCCTACGAATGCCTGGGGAATTCGAAGAAGCGAAAGCTCTACGACGAATTCGGCGAGGCCGGTCTCCATCCTGGTTTCGATCCGGAGAAGATGCGGCAGTATAAGTCCTGGCAAGAGACTCGCAGCCAGGCGGGACGGACAGACGATGGGCCGCGTTTCGGCCGCTACGAAGACCTCTTCGGAGATCTTTTCGGCGCCGGAGGACAGGGCGACTACGCCGCCGGTTACGTCAAGGGGAGAGATGTAGAATACGAGACGACCATCGACTTCCTGGCCGCCCTTCGCGGCATGGAGACGGAAATTGCCATAGAGAGGCCTGTGGCCTGCAGCCGGTGCGGAGGAAACGGCATGGAACCGGGGACGAGGCTGAAACCCTGTCCGTCCTGCGGAGGTTCGGGCCGGTTTGCCGTTGCCGAGGGGCCTCTTCAGTTCACGCAGCCCTGTCCGCACTGCCACGGTCATGGCCGCGTCGGCGAGCCCTGTTCCCAGTGCCGGGGCGCCGGAACCGTCCGAGCCGCGGAGCGGATCAAAGTGAAAATACCGGCCGGCGTGAGTGACGGATCGAAGGTCCGTGTAACCGGGAAAGGAGAGCCGGGATCGCAGGGAGGGTCGCCAGGGGATCTGTACATTGTTACCCGCGTCAGACCCCACCAGTTGCTTTCCAGAAAAGGCAACGATCTTTATATGGATGTTCCCGTAACGGTCCATGAGGCTCTGGCTGGAAGCGTCATCACGGTGCCGACGGCAGACGGCGCCATCAGAGTCAAGGTTGCACCGGGAAGCCAGAGCGGCCAGGTGCTCAGGCTTAAAGGAAAAGGAGCGCCCGATCCCAAATTGAAAAGCAAAGGAGATCTTATGGTGAGACTCCTTGTGAAAGTGCCCCGGAAGGGAATTGCCGATGCCGTGAAGGCCGCAAAAGCCATGGAAGAATTCTATGACGGGGATATCCGGCGGGATATCAGGTTGTAACTATGACAAAGCAGACATGGAAGAGAGTTGAGGTTCTGGAGCTCCTTGAGATCGATGATGATTTTCTTGTCATGGTCGAGGAAGAGGAGATTGTCGCGGCCGTTGCCGACAGAGAGACCGGCGAGAGGTTCTATACCTTTGACGAGCTTGAAAGACTGCGGCTGGCGAAAATCCTCCTGGAAGAGATGGAGGTCAACCTGGCCGGCGTCGACATTATTGTCCGGATGCGCCAGGAACTCCTGGAGACGCGCCGGCAGTTCGACGCCATTCTCGAGGATATCGCCGGTAAGCTCAGGGAGCGGCTGCTTCGCTGAAATGGTTGAAATAGACCATGTTCTTGCCCAGTTCCTTTGCCCGGTACATTCCTTCATCGGCCCGCCTGAGGAAGGATGTCGTCGATTCCTTCGATATGTACTGCGCTATGCCTATGCTTACAGTGACATGACATTCGTCATGTTCGTCCGGCAGGAAGGGTTCTCTCTCGAACTCATGCCGTATTCTTTCGGCCAGAACGCAGGCGTCATCGCCCGCCGTCTCAGGCATCAGTACGAGAAATTCCTCGCCTCCGAGGCGGTAAGCAGAATCGGTTTTCCGCAGGGATTGACGGATCGTGTTCCCGAGGCGAACGAGAACCGTATCGCCCTCCAGGTGACCGTACCGGTCATTAAAATGCTTGAAGTTATCGATATCGATGAATAGAAGCGTGAGAGCATGGTTGTAACGGTTCGCCCGTTCAACCTCAACGCTGAACTGCCGGAAAAAATGGCGTGAGTTGAAGAGCTTGGTCAGCGAGTCTGTGACGCTCAAATCCCGATATCGCTGCTCGCTCTCAATGAGTGCGGTCTCGGCCTGCTTCCGGTCGGTGATGTCTTCAAGGGTCTCTACGGCGCCGACTATTTCGCCAAGCGAATTCCTCAGAAGGGCAGCCGTGAAACGGAGCCACTTGCCGTTTTCGAGATTCGGAAAGAAGTCAACAGCTTCGAATGCCTCCTGAATCAGTTTCGAAGGAGTTGCCCTGGCAGCGTACCACCGGTCCAATTCCTCGATCTTCTGATCCACCAGGAGATCGGACATGCAAGGGCGTTCTTCCGCGTAAAAGGATCGCCACTGGTGCTTCGTGCCGATGATGTGGCCGGCCGGGATGCCGCTCAGTTTTTCGAGGGCTCTGTTCCAATGAGTTACGCGATGCTGCCGGTCGATAACAAAGGTGGGTATCGGTGATCCCCTGAGGATGCCCGCCAGGGCCGTTTCGCTCTCGCGCAAGGCCTCCTGGATATGCATCTTTTCGGTAATATCCTCAAGTGTTTCCATGGCGCCGATCAGGCGGCCGTTGTCGTCGTGCAAGGCTGCTGCGGTAAAACGGATCCACTTGCCCCCGTTGCCGATATCGGGAAAGAAGTCTATGCCCTCATAGGCATTTTGTAAAAGCGGGGATGCGACGCATTTATTGCCGTACCACTCGGCGATGTTGAGAACCTTCTCCTCCACCAGGATGTCGGCCAGACAGGGTCGCTGCTTACGATAGAAGGCGTTCCAATGTTGCCGGCGACCCAGGACCCTCTCGGCGGGTATTCCCGTCATGGCTTCCAAGGCTTTGTTCCAAACGATGAGGCGGTTGTTCCGGTCGATGACAAAGGTGGGTATGGGCATGCTGTCCAGGAGAATGCGGATCAACCGGTCGCTCAGCCGGCGCCCTTCGCCGATCCGTCCTTCAAGGAGATTGTTCTGGTGTTCGTCGTCTTTCATGGGATTTTTGTCTGCCGTCGTCGATCGAAGGATTGTCCGGAATTGCCGCGCGCATTATCAGGAGGAAATTGAACAAAATCGTATCTGTTTAGCCGCATTTGTACTATAATGAAGCCGAGGGAGAATGTACAGGATAAAAAAGGATCTTTGAAAGGAGGTATTTGCCTTAAAGGGATGCAGTGATTATCTTATTGCTATGGAAAGATGTGAATGTTGGATTTCAGAAGAAATCTTAGTCAAGGAAATTATTCGTTCCCAGTAGAAGAAAGGCTGTATATGGGTCGATTGTTGCGTGAACGGGAACTATTGACCAGCCAGGGATGCAGAATCTGCGGCAAGCGCCCCGGTGAAGAAAATGAACAGTTTTTCTATACCATCGAGAACGATTTGAATTCTTCACGGGCAGTCCGAGAGGCCTACGAGTGGTTTATGTCCAGATCGGACAAAGACAGCATTGGGTTAGATCCTGCGTCGCCGCAGGAATTGACGATCGAGGAACGGGGCTACCTCTTCATACTGGAGGACTTTGTCGAGCGCATTCTGGCTCGCCCATCCGTCTGCGGTTCCTGCTTTCGAAGGAACTCACGAGAGGTCCGGTTCTGTTAACTGGCCATGGGGAAAGTTCAGTAAGCGAATTGACCGTCATCGTAGACGGTAATGTGTCGCCCTCCGGCAAGAAGGGCCGTGACGCGTTTCTGTTCCGTGTTCACCAGGTCCCAGTGGAGCGCCGAGTCGTTGAATCCCAGCCTGCGTTTCAGAGCTTTTGTTAATTTCCTCTGATCTCCCGCGTAGGTGTCCGAGTAGGATGAGCCGAGGGCAATATGACAGTTGCCGTATCGTCCGCCGTAATTTTCATCGAAGAGCGTGTCGGCCATAAATCGATCGATCCGGGAAAATCGCCGATCCGTTAAAGAGAATTCTCCTATCCTTCCGGCGCCCCGGTCAATGGCGATCTGCTTTTTCACAAAGGCTTCCCCGGCTTCGGCTTCGACGGCCGTTATTGTTCCCTTGTCGAAGATGAGATTTACCCTCTCGACATAATTTCCACTCCTATACGAAGGTTGGTTTGCGTAGTACCTTCCTCGGGCGCCGCGCCAGTCGGGAGACACGAAAAGCTCAAAGCTCGGTATATTGTGTCCGGAGATGCCGATCCACTGCCGGGATTCTCCGTTGTTGATCGTAAGGTCGAGAGAAGCTCCTTCGATGCGGTAGGACCGGATAGCGAGACTGTTCAGCCATTTCTTTATTTCTTTCGATGCCTTGTATATCTCCTTCCAGTGTTTGAGAGGATCATCCCTGTCGAGGAAACAGGCCGTAATAACCTGCTCCGTATAGGAGGGCAGGGAAATCTGCGCCCGTTTCGCCAGTTCTTCCGTGGGGAACGTACAGAGAGTCCATCCGAAGAGACCCTGTTCCTCCCGGTTCTCGAGTATCTCGCGCAGGGATTTCAGGGCAACCAGAGCCGTGCCGATTCGTTTTGGGTCCACGTCGCTCAGGTGGGTCAGCGACTCGGGACCGTGGAGATAAATGCTCCCGTTAAGATGACGGTACAGCTCCGCCTCGCCCGGAGGCTGAAACCGGAGTTGCCGGGAAGACGCCGCGAGGTAGAAATTCCGTTCCATCGTCCATGTCAGGCCTATCCGGACGATTACATTGCATTTCCGTTCAAGGAGGAGGCGGTGAAGAGATTCGGCCAGAGGAAGGGCGCTTGCATCAAAACGAAGCATCACGATATCGTTCGGTCTGAAGCGTTCCGACCGTGCCGTGCAGAGCCCCCAGAAGAGTATCTCGGCGTATTTCTCGATATGATGGGGCGTCAGTTCGCTCGTCTTTTCCATGTACAGCTCTCTCGCAGCTCGTCTTCAGGCGGGGGAGATCGTCTTGCATTCCGTTCTCTGAGGGGTTCCGGAACGAAAAAAGCTTAGTTTCCCTTGAAGATCCTGTCGAAAAACGCTTCTTTTTCCTTGGAATAATAAACCGTGGCGCCCCGGTCGATGATCAATTTTCCGTCGAGATGGTCGATTTCATGCTGAACAACTCGAGCAAGGAAGCCGGTGTAGCGCTTGTTTATCTTGGCGCCCGTTCGATCATAGGCCCGGACCTTGATCTCATCGGCCCTTTCGACGTCGACATTAATATCAGGGCAGGAGAGACATCCTTCCGTCTCCTTTACCATTTCGCCGCGAACCTGGGTAATCCGGGGATTGATGAGGACTTCGTAATCCGGGCCGTTCTTCAAGGGCGGAATTCCAGTGCCGAAATTCCTTGTGCGGAAAACTATGATCCGTCTGCTTATGCCGATTTGGGGAGCGGCGAGACCGGCGGCGTCGTTGCGGGCAAGAAAAGTGTTGAGGACGGTTTCCACGTCCCGTTTCGCCGCCCCGTCGAGCGGAATCGGAAGATCGCCGGCTCTGCGTCTCAGGAGCTCGGCCTCCTCTGCGGTGAGTTCCTCCTCATTCCACAATGTCCAAATCTTCACCTCTGCCATAAACGCCAATCCTTGCTTTTTTATATACCTCTATAGCACCAAGGACCCAGTATTTCAACGAGGGAACGGCGCTCCTTGTTGATCATTTTTCGTTCATCTGTTAGGGTTGCAAGGGTTTCCGCCGATGACGGCGCTGAAAGGATCGACGAGAAAATGGCCGTGATAGAGCGGATTATTGCGAAAGTCGCCCGAGGAGAGTTCGCCCGGGCAATGCGGTTCGACGGGAAGAATTCCACCGATCTTCCGTCGCCGGCGCCGGGAGTGAAACGGCTGCTCTATTTGCACATACCGTTCTGCGAAAGCCTCTGTCCCTACTGCTCGTTTCACCGCATTCCCTTTGAGGACGCTCTAGCGCGGGCCTACTTCAAGGCGATCCGAAAGGAACTTATTCTTTACCGCGACCGAGGGTACGATTTTGCCGGCATCTACGTGGGCGGAGGAACGCCGACAGTGCTGACGGACGAGCTTGTCGAGACCCTTGCCGAGGCCCGCCGGATGTTTTCCATTGGCGAAATCTCCGTGGAGACCAATCCCAGCCATCTGAGAGAGGACCGGATCGGCCTTCTTGTGGACGGCGGAGTCAATCGCCTCTCCGTGGGAGTTCAGAGTTTCGATGACTGCCTGCTGGCTGACATGGGGCGGCTTGATCGATATGGCGGCGGCGCTTTGGCGGCCGAACGGTTGAAAAATCTGCGAGGCCGTTTCGAAACGGTCAACGCCGACATGATGTTCAATTTCCCCGCCCAGACCGAGGCGAGTATCGAGAGAGACCTCGCCATGCTCCGGGATCTTGAACTGGATCAGGTGACCTATTATCCGCTCATGGTCTCCGACGCCGCCAGGGGACAAGTGCAGGAAATGTTCGGCGCCCTGGATTATGAAAAAGAAAGAAGTTTCTACCTCCGGATCACCGAAGGACTGACCCCTCTCTATCGGCAGGCTACGGCCTGGTGTTTCAGTCGCAGCGCCGCCATGATCGATGAGTACATCGTCGATTACGACGAATACGCCGGTCTGGGGAGCGGTTCCATCGGATATCTTGGAGGGCGGTGCTATGCCAATACCTTCGACATAGAGGGCTATATCGGAGAGATTCGGTCCGGCCGTCTCCCCATCATGGCAGCGAGAGGCTTCACGGTGAAGGAACGTATGAGATACGATTTTCTCATGAAGCTCTTTGGGCTTTCCTGTCCGGTGTCTTTCTTCAGAGATAAATACGGCCTGTCGCTCCTGCGGGTTCTCTGGCAAGATGTTCTTGCCTTTTATCTTGCCGGGGGGTTACGCTACAAGAGCGGCGTACTCGGCCTGACATTGCGGGGACGTTATTTCTGGGTGATAATGATGCGGCAGTTTTTTACCGCCGTGAACAATTTTCGAGATTACTGCCGGAGAGGAATAGAGGTATAAGAACTCATGGACGATAAGATACAGGCTATCCTTCGAAATATACCGAAAATCGACGAGATCATAGCCGCCCTTGAAAGCGAGGGACTCTTTCGGCACAATACCAGGGAACTGGTAATGACGGTAATCCGACAGGCCGTGACGGATACGAGGCAACGAATACTCGACTCGCGAGAACGGCAGCGAGGCGCCATACCCGTCCCGTCCCTGGAACAGGTGGCGGAGGATGTGAAAGATCGACTGTCGCGCCTTCATCGTTACAGTTTGCGTCGCATCGTCAATGCCACGGGAATAGTCCTTCACACGAACCTGGGCAGAGCGCCGCTCTGTCCCGAAGCCGTCGAGAGGATCATCGAAGTCAGCGGAGGCTACTCCAATCTGGAATACAATCTTGCAGAAGGCAAGCGGGGGCTTCGATACGATCACATCTCCGACCTTCTCTGCATCCTCACCGGCGCCGAGGATGCCATCGTCGTAAACAATAATGCGGCGGCGGTCCTTCTGGTCCTGAACACCCTCTCTTTCGGCAGGGAAGCCGTCGTGTCCCGCGGCGAACTGATAGAGATAGGAGGGGAATTCCGGATACCCGACGTGATGGAAAAGAGCGGCGCCATTCTCCGGGAGGTGGGCACCACAAACAGAACCCATTTTTATGATTACGAGAAGGCCCTCAACGAGGCCACGGGAATCATTCTGAAGGTCCACACGAGCAACTTCAGAACGGTGGGATTCACTGAAGAAGTTCCCCTCGCAGAGTTGGTTCCCCTGGGAAACGTCCGGGGAATACCCGTCATCAACGATCTCGGCAGCGGGTGTTTTGTAGACCTTGAACGCTTCGGTTTCGAGCGGGAGCCGACGGTTCAGGAGGTTGTGAAGACCGGCGTCGATGCAGTTACCTTCAGTGGAGACAAGCTTCTGGGCGGTCCCCAGGCCGGCGTCATAGCAGGCAAGAAGACTGTCATGGAAAAGATCAAGAAAAATCCCCTGAATCGCGCTCTGAGGATCGACAAGCTGACGTTGGCGGCCCTTGAGGCGACGCTGAAGCATTATCTTGCCGGCGCCGATGCCGTGGGCCGGATCAGGTCCCTCGGGAGCCTCACGGAGCCCCTTGAGTCCGTCCGTCGTCGTGCCGAAGCTCTTCGGGACGGCATTGCGGAGAGCCGTTTGAAGGGCCTCATCGTAACCGTCAGGGAGAGCAGGGCGCTGGCGGGCGGCGGGTCTCTTCCCACGCAGGAAATTCCTTCGGCGGTAGTGGCCGTCGAATCGGAGATCCTCCCGGTGCACCAGATGGAGGAACGCCTTAGAAGTCTCGATGTGCCCGTTATCGGTCGAATCGACAGAGACGCGCTTCTCCTGGATGTCAGAACGGTCAACGACGCCGATTTGATGCTCATACTGAGAGCCTTTGATGAGATTGCCGGATTGCCGGGTCCACAGGGATCGCCGGCGCTCTCATCCGAATAATGTCCGATGAACGACTCCCCAAACCGCATGACTTTTACAGCGACCGAAAAAGAAACCGGCGAGCGCGTCGATGTATTTCTCTCCGGCAAGCTTGGCGGCACTGCCAGGTCACAGGTAAAGCGGGCCGCCGAGGAAGGCAGGGTTTTCGTACATGACCGGTCAGTGAAACCGGCGCGCCAGCTGAAGGCGGGCGATGTCGTTGCAATCATCCTGGAACCGCCCCGGGAGGACCGGTGCCAGCCCGAATCCCTTCCCCTGGACGTCCTTTATGAAGATACGGCGATTATTGTGGTTAACAAACCGCCGGGCATGGTAGTTCATCCGGCAGCGGGGAATTATCGGGGCACTCTCGTGAATGCCCTGCTTTTTCACTGTAAAGACCTCTCGGGCGTCGGCGGCGTTCTTCGGCCGGGCATCGTTCATCGGCTCGATAAAGACACGTCGGGATTAATTGTGGCGGCAAAAACCGATGAGTCGCACAGGTTGCTGGCGAAGCAGTTTGAGGAACGCCGGGTGGTAAAAAAATATTCCGCCCTCGTCATCGGCAACGTGAAACAGCCAGAAGGCGTTATCGACAGCTCGATCGGCCGCCATCCCAGAAGCCGTAAAATGATGTCTGCCGGGGGCGTCCGGGGCAGGTCCGCGGTAACCCACTGGACTCTTGTGGAAGACTTAACATGGGCGGCCCTTCTCAGCGTCCGCATCATGACGGGCAGAACGCACCAGATCAGGGTGCATCTGAACAGTATCGGCTGCCCCGTCGTGGGAGACGCCCTCTATGGAAACGCCGGCCGGAGGATCAGAGATATAAGGGCGCAGGAACCCCGACGGATTCTCATGGCCATTAAGAGACAGGCTCTTCATGCCGGTTTTCTCTCCTTTCGTCACCCTTCTTCCGGCGACGCGATGGAGTTTCATGCGGAGCTTCCCCGCGACATGGCAGAGATTATTGCATGCCTGAGAGACCTCGCGAGCAACGATGAAGAGTACTAGCAACTTTACAGAGGGAATCTTTCGCTACCGGAAGCGCGAGGGAGTGGAATATGCGGAATCTCAACTTTTCGACGGCATTCGGGGCGTCGCCCACGCGTTTATTACCCGTCGTTGCACTGTCAACGGAGTGGATCTTCCACGGTTTACCTTCAGCAGCCGGGAAGGCGATTCTCCCGAGATCGTGGCGGAAAGCTGGCGGCGCCTTTCCGAGGCTTTTGAAATTCCGGCGGACCGTTTTATATCTCTTCGACAAGTTCACGGCACAAAAATCATCGTTCCGGAGGATGTCGGGCGGAAGGGAAATCCGCCGGTTTTTCAAGGCGACGGCCTCGCGACGGCCCTCCGCGGGGTGGCGCTCTCCATCAGGACGGCTGACTGTGTTCCACTTCTTCTGTTCGATCCCCGCCGTTGTGTCGTGGCGGCGATTCATGCAGGATGGCGAGGAACGGCCGCCGGCATAGCGAAAGCGTCTGTCGATCTTATTGTTTCGCGATTTGGTTCAGATCCGGGCGATCTCATGGCTCTCTTGGGTCCTGCCGTAGGCCCCTGCTGTTATGAAGTCGACGGGCCGGTGATCGATGCTTTCAAGAATCACGAGCGATTAACCGATATAATGATCGATGGATGTGACGGGAAGGCTCGGCTCGACCTCGAGGGTGCAAATGCCGTCCAACTCGTCGGTGCAGGCCTCGACCCGGCCAGGATCGATAGAGCCGGCATCTGCACGGCCTGCACAACGACGCATTTTTTTTCCCACCGCAAGGAGGGGAAAAAAACGGGCAGACAATTAAATTTCATTATGCTATACTGAAAATCTCGTCAGAACGCAGGAGACCTACTAAAATCGCTTGACAGGATTAGTGGTTTGATATAGACAAGCCACCTTGAAGATCGGATGTATCCTTCCATTGAAGTAACTCAGCGTTCTTGTTTCGCTGCCGAAATGTAGATTCCGCAGTGTTTCATACTATGATCTTTCATCCGTTATCATGCGAGGATGTCCTTTGGATCGCCGTTCCCTCTCAAAAGGGTGGAACTCAAAAATAATGTGTACAGGTGTGTCGAAAAGAGGGGTTATGTATGAACATTTCTGATGTCAAGAAACTTTCCATCGAACAGCTCAACGATCTCGCAAAGAAGCTCGATGTGCCGGGGGCCAGCGGCATGCGCCGCCAGGACCTGATATTCGCCGTTCTCCAGCACCAGGCCGAAACCAACGGCGTCATAACCGCTGAGGGCGTTCTTGAAACACTCCCCGACGGTTTTGGATTCCTCCGGTCGCCCGATTATAATTATCTCCCCGGACCCGACGACATCTATGTTTCCCCGTCGCAGATCCGGCGGTTCAATCTCAGGACTGGCGATACGATCTCCGGGGAGGTAAGGCCGCCGAAAGAGGGAGAGAGATATTTTGCTCTCCTGAAGGTCGACTCCGTGAATTTCGAGTCTCCGGAGGCGGCGCGGGATAAAATTCTCTTCGATAACCTCACACCCCTCTACCCCGACGAAAAACTCAACCTGGAAGCGGACGACAAAAATTATTCCACCAGGATAATGGATATCTTTACACCCATAGGGAAGGGACAGCGAGCGCTTATTGTCTCTCCTCCCCGGGCGGGCAAGACAGTGCTCCTCAAGGATATCGCCAACGCCATAACGAAAAACCACCCCGAGGTGGTGCTCATGGTTCTTTTGATCGATGAGCGTCCCGAAGAAGTAACGGATATGGAGAGAAGCGTAGATGGGGAAGTGATATCATCGACCTTCGACGAGACTGCGACACGGCATGTTCAGGTAGCCGAAATGGTGAGCGAGAAGGCGAAGCGCCTCGTGGAACACAATAAGGATGTGGTGATCCTCCTCGACAGCATAACCCGTCTCGCCCGGGCCTACAATGCCGTAGTGCCGCCTAGCGGCAAGGTTCTCTCCGGCGGTGTAGATTCAAACGCCCTTCACAAGCCGAAGCGGTTTTTCGGAGCTGCGAGGAATATCGAGAGCGGCGGAAGTCTTACAATAGTCGCCACCGCGCTTGTGGATACCGGCAGCCGCATGGATGAAGTAATATTCGAAGAATTCAAGGGTACGGGCAACATGGAACTTCACTTGGATCGCCGGATCGCCGACCGGAGAATATTTCCCGCCTTCGACCTCATCCGCTCGGGCACCCGGAAGGAAGAGATGCTTATTGTCAAGGAGAATCTCAACCGCATCTGGATTCTGAGACGGCTTCTTCAGGAAATGAATCCCGTTGACGCCATGGAGTTCATCGTCGACAAGATCAGAAAAACCGATACCAACAAGGAATTCTTCGACTCGATGAACCAGTAAATAGACAACAAAAACCTTGATATTTTAATCTGTTTGTATATAATGCGCGATTTCTCGAAGAAACAGGAGATATTCAATCATGAAAAAAGGCATACATCCCGAATATAAAGAGACAACAGTCACCTGCGTCTGCGGCAACGTGATACGCACGGGTTCCACCCGGGCCGACATCAAGGTGGAAATCTGTTCCAAGTGCCATCCCTTCATGACGGGCAAGCAGAAAATGATGGACACGGCCGGAAGGGTGGAGAAGTTCAAACAGAAATACGCCGGTCAGAAATCGGAACCAGCGAAAAGCGGCAAGTAGTTTGTAGCTTATTGGAACAGTTTGGCAAGCAACGGGCGGCGCGGATTGCCTGTGTGTTTGATTTTTTCACGTCACGATCCTCTATCGACGATCAATCAGTAGAATATTTTTTGCGGCCGGTATGTTCTCGAAGCTTAAAGATATAGGAAAGCGCTTCGAGGAGCTTGAAGGGCTCCTGAGCGACGCGGCGGCGCTGGCCAGTTACAGCGTCTACCAGAGGTATGCGAAAGAGCATGCGGAGCTGCAGGGCATTATGGAGGCCTACCGGGCTTACGAAAAAACGAACCTCCAGATCAAAGAAAATCAGACATTGATGCGCGAGGGCGACGAGGAGATCAGGGAGCTTGCAAAGGAAGAGCTCCAGCACCTGAAAGAACGGCAGGCCGAACTGGAGGGGCGTTTGAGGCTCCTTCTTCTTCCCAAGGATCCCAACGATGATAGAAATGTTTTCCTCGAAATCCGGGCGGGAACGGGCGGCGAGGAGGCTGCGCTCTTCGCATCGGACCTTTTTCGCATGTACGCCATGTTTGCTGAAAACAATGGCTGGCGTGCCGAAATTGTAAGCTCCAGCCCTTCGGCGGGCGGCGGAGGATTCAAGGAAGTAATCCTGCTGATCGAGGGGTGCGGCGCTTACAGCAAATTGAAATATGAGAGCGGCGTCCATCGCGTTCAGAGGGTGCCCGCCACGGAAGCCCAGGGCAGAATTCATACCTCCGCAGTCACCGTGGCCGTTCTTCCGGAAGCGGAGGATGTCGAGGTGAATATCGATCCCGAGGAGTTGAGAATCGACGTTTACAGGTCGACGGGTCATGGAGGCCAGAGCGTGAACACCACCGATTCCGCCGTGAGGATTACCCATCTTCCCTCCGGTCTCGTC
>JAFGGB010000059.1 GCA_016930775.1 Deltaproteobacteria bacterium | reverse complement strand
GGGATCTTCCCGGCGGCGCCGATCCGGGAGGCGTTGTACGGATCTACCGGGCGATACTTCCGGTTGGTTCGAAAGACTGCCCATCATGCCCCCAGTGTCTGGGCTTGGTCGGCCGCATAACGGTCGAATCGACAGCCAAGACTCCCGATGCAAGGCGACTGCGCTTCGTGGACGACGGCGTGGCTGCGGGCAATCGTTACCGTTACAGGCTGCTTCTCTGCGGCGCCCGGGGTCAATGCGGAGATGCCGTCGATTCTTCGGAGATCTCGATACCATGAATATCCTTCATCGCCTGCGGGATTGGGATCCGACATGATCGCACAAGGGTAAAACTCTATGAATTATTTCAATTATGTGAACAATAGACTGTCGTGCGAAAATGTTTCGGTTGCATCGATCGCCGAGACCGTGGGGACGCCCTTCTATTTATACAGCCATAAGACGCTGATGCGGCATTTCGAGGTTTTTGATCAGGCTTTTTCCCCCATTCCCCACAGGATCTGCTTTTCGGCGAAGGCAAACTCAAATGTTGCCATACTCAGGGCTCTCGTAAAGGCTGGCGCCGGCGTGGATATTGTTTCGGGAGGCGAACTGTTCCGGGCTCTCCAGGCGGGATGCCCGCCCGACAGGATCGTCTATTCAGGCGTGGGAAAGAGAGACGACGAGATCGTCTTCGCCCTCGAAAAAGATATCCTAATGTTCAACATCGAATCGCCCCAGGAACTGGCAGTGATCAATGATATGGCAGGGCGGCTGGGTCTCAGGGCCCGGATATCCATACGGGTCAATCCCGACGTGAACCCCCATACCCATCCCCATATATCCACGGGTCTTCGAGAGAACAAGTTCGGGATCGATATCGAACAGTCCCTTGAGTATTATCGGCAGGCCCGGGAGTTGTCGAATATCGATATCATCGGCGTTGCCTGCCACATAGGTTCCCAAATTACTGACATTGCTCCATTTGTTGATACCCTCGACCGCCTGAAAAAACTCATAGGCCTCCTCCGGCAGCAGGGGATTGATGTCAGGTATCTCGATCTTGGAGGAGGGCTGGGCATTACCTACAACAAGGAGGCGCCGCCCCATCCCACGGAATATGCCTCGGCGCTTATGGCCGAGGCGACAAATCTCGGGGTGACGCTTATTCTGGAGCCGGGACGAGTCATCGTGGGGAATGCCGGTGTTCTTGTAACGAAGGTGTTGTATATTAAAGAAGGGGGCGATAAACACTTCATCGTCGTCGATGCCGGCATGAACGATCTCGCCAGGCCGAGCCTCTACGGATCATACCACGAAATTCAGCCCGTCATCAGGCAAGGAACGGGCCGACTCAGGGGCGACGTGGTGGGTCCCATTTGCGAGTCGACGGATTTTTTTGCCAAAAACAGAGACCTCGACGCTTTCAAACGCGGCGATCTGGCCGCTGTCATGAGCGCCGGCGCCTATGGCTTTTCAATGTCGTCAAATTACAATTCGCGTCCCCGCGTCGCCGAAGTAATGGTTATCGATGATGAATTCTTCATCATACGGAATCGCGAGAGCTATGATGACCTCATTCGGGGAGAGGCGGTTCCTGAGAGTCTCCGGTAGCGGCGCCTTTGGAATAAACATTTACGATTTTTACGAAGGAGGAAGATATGATTAGAGGAGCATTAACGGCGATAATAACGCCCTTCAAGAACGGCGAAATCGACGAGGAAGGATTCAGGGAACTGATTGAGTTCCAGATCGAAAATGGGATCGACGGCATAGTGCCCTGCGGCACCACCGGCGAGTCGGCGACTCTTTCACATGAGGAACATGACAGGGTTGTCGAGATATGCATCGATGCGGCGAAAAAGCGCGTGCCCGTCATTGCAGGCACGGGATCGAATAACACGAAAGAAGCGATCCGTCTGACCCGTCATGCCCTCGAGGCAGGCGCCGATGCCGCTCTCCTTATCTCGCCCTATTACAACCGGCCTACCCAGGAAGGCCTCTATCGGCACTTCAAGGCCGTAGCCGAAGCGGCGCCCATCCCCATAATCCTTTACAATGTGCCATCGAGAACGGGGAGCAATATTCTGCCTGAGACGAACGCCCGCTTGTCGAAAATTTCGAATATCATCGGCATCAAGGAGGCAACGGGAGATCTGAAGCAAATCAGCAAAATTATCGAGCTGTGCGGCGAGGACTATATCATTCTTTCCGGCGACGATTTCACGGTTCTGCCGATTCTGGCAGTGGGAGGCAAAGGAGTCATTTCCGTTGTCTCCAACGTGGCGCCGGCCGATATGGCAGGCCTTGTCGACGCTTTTGAGGCGGGCGACCTCGCTAAAGCCCGTGCGCTCCATTACAAAATGTGGTCCCTCACGGAAGCGTGTTTCTTCGAGACAAACCCCATTCCCGTGAAGGCCGCCCTTGCCATGATGGGGAAGATTGATTTCGAGGTCAGACTGCCGCTCTGCTCGATGTCCGATGCGAACAATGAACGGCTTCGGAAGGTCCTCGCGAACTACGGTCTGATATAGCGTTGATAAACGGGAAAGGTGAAAGTCATGGTTAAGGCTATCGTTCTTGGCGGCGCCGGAAGGATGGGGTTGCGGATCATCAACCTCATTCACGGCACTGAAGGGATCGAGGTGGCAGGAGCGGTAGAAAGAAAGGGCCATCCAGCCATCGGAAGAGATGTAGGTGAAATCGGCGGTCTTGGACGGATCGGCATTTCCCTGAGCGACGATCTCGCAGCTGCTATCGGCGCCGGGGACGTGGTTATCGACTTCACGCACCATGAAGCGGTGACGGGAAATCTGAAAAGGGCCGTCGATCACGGCAAGGCCGCCGTCATCGGCACGACCGGGCTGTCCGAAGAGGAACAGGCGGAAGTGCAGAGGCTGGCCCCCGAAACGAGATGCGTTTTCACGCCCAACATGAGCGTAGGCGTCAATGTTCTCTTCAAGGTCATGGAATACGTCACGGCCATAGCCGGCAATGATTTCGATATAGAGATCATCGAGGCGCATCACAACCTGAAGAAAGACGCTCCAAGCGGCACTGCAGTCAAACTGGCCCAGATCATCGCCCGTGGACTCGATAGGAATCTCGATGATGTGGCCGTTCACGGCAGGTCAGGAATGGTGGGACAACGAACAGCGAAGGAGATCGGAATTCACGCCGTGAGAGCCGGCGATATCGTCGGTGAACACACGATTCTTTTCGGGGGCCTCGGCGAGCGTCTCGAGTTTACCCACCGGGCTCACAGCAGAGACAATTTTGCGAAAGGCGCTATCAAGGCGGCTCTTTGGATAGTGAACCAGCCAAAGGGTCTCTACGACATGCAGGATGTCCTTGGATTGCGGGTCTGATAGCGGCCGGCGGTCCGCCTCCGGTCCCGTTGAACCGGGGGCCGGTTCCGTCGTTGCCTATATAGGCGTAGGATCCAACAAGGGTGAAGCGCGAGAGCAGTGCCGCGAGGCGCTAATGCGGCTCGGCTCTCACGAGGGCGTCGCTTTCCTCAGGCATTCTTCATTTTACCGTTCGGAGCCTGTAGGCGTTGCCGATCAAGACTGGTTTGTCAATGCAGTCGGCGAGATACGAACAGCCCTTGGTCCGAGTGAACTCCTCGGTCTTCTCAAGACCATAGAAAAAAGCATGGGCAGAGAAGAAGGGAAGCGATGGGGCCCCCGGATTATCGATCTCGATATTCTGCTGTACGGGCAGGCCGTCGTGGATGGACCCGAGCTGGTCATACCTCATCGCGAACTGCACCGGCGGCGCTTTGTCCTAGTTCCATTGAACGAGTTGGCGTCTTATGCTATTCATCCCTTGTACGGTCTCAGCGTACGGGGACTCTTGGAGCGATGCGAAGATCTTCATGTCGTTGACCTCATCGGCGAGGGCGCTGGATGAGGTTGTCGTCGTCATCGCAGGAATTCTGATATGGGTCTTATTCGTCTCATTATTATCGGCGTCCTTGCCTACGTCATCTTCCGGACGATAAAGTCTCTCATGGCGAAGGGACCGGCTATCCGTCCTCCCCGCAGGGACCGACAGGCCGGGATGATCAGCGATGAACTGGTGAAAGATCCATTCTGCGAAACCTATGTACCGCTTGGCGACGCCTACAGGGTTGTTTATAAAGGCGAGGAACTGGCCTTCTGCAGCAAGGATTGCGCCGAGAAATATCTGAAAAGTCGCGAGCGGGTTTAAGATGATGGTATACAGGCCGGATAATATGGAGGCGCAATGAAATTCTTTCTCGATACGGGCAACATTGATGAAATACAAGAGGGGCTGAAGATCGGCATGGTTGACGGCGTTACGACCAACCCCACTCTGGTGGCAAAGGAAAAAAAGGTTTTCAACGAACTGATCGAGGAGATTCTGCGGATCGTCGAAGGGCCCGTAAGTCTGGAAGTCATACGAGAAGACGCGCAGGGCATGGTGGAGGAGGGCAAGAAGCTTGCCGATCTGGCGGATAATGTCGTTGTTAAAGTGCCTCTCACCCTTGAGGGCCTCAAGGCGACAAAAATGCTTGCCGAAACGGGTATTTCGGTGAATCAGACCCTCATTTTTTCGCCTAACCAGGCCCTTCTGGCGGCGAAGGCCGGCGCTGCATATGTCAGCCCCTTCGTGGGGCGGCTCGATGACATTTCGGTGAACGGCATGGACCTTGTGAAAGACATCCAGACCATTTTCGATAATTATGGCTTCGATTGCGAGATCATAGTGGCAAGCGTTCGCCATCCCCTCCATGTCCTCGAAGCGGCGCTCCTGGGAGCAGATATCGCCACTATGCCCTTCAAGGTCATGATGCAACTGGTGAACCACCCGCTCACGGATGCGGGAATTCGGAGGTTTCTCGATGACTGGAAGAAGGCGCCCCGTCCGTAAGGACGGCGCTACCAGGACTGTCAAACAGAGGATTTCGCCGATGTTCCGAAAAGAGGTTTTGAATCTTCCGAACTGCATCACCCTGTTGCGAATAGGGATCATACCGGCGCTGTTCTTTCTTCTCGTGTCGGACAGGAGGATCTGGAGCCTCGCGATAGCAGCTGTCTTCATCCTGGCAGCGCTGACAGATCTTCTGGATGGATATCTTGCGCGCCGATACGGAAATGTTACGACACTGGGAAAGTTTCTCGATCCGGTGGCCGACAAGCTCCTTGTTTCCACGGCGCTCATTATTATGATTCCCATAGGGCGCGTGCCGGCGTGGATCGTAGCCATCATTGTCATGCGCGACGTTCTGGTTGATGGACTGCGTGGCGTGGCTTCCCTCAGGGGAATCGTCATTCCGGCGAACCCTTTGGGCAAGAGAAAGACGCTCTGCCAGCTCATCGCCGTCTCGGCGCTTCTTATCCATTATCCCGTACTGGGCATAAACGCCCACACCGTGGGAATAGTGCTGATATATCTTGCGCTGGTCCTGACGGTATGGTCAGGGTATGCCTATTTTGCTGATTTTTATTACTTAATGAATCGTCAAAGAGCCGTCGAGACTGGTGAATTTTCTATTGACAAAGAGGGATAATTTGTATAGGTAAGAAATCCATTAATGAGCGGGCGTAACTCAGCGGTAGAGTGCCACCTTGCCAAGGTGGACGTCGACGGTTCAAATCCGTTCGCCCGCTCCATACTATTTCCCTTCTTTCGGGCGGCATAGCCAAGTGGTAAGGCAACGGTCTGCAAAACCGTTATTCTCCGGTTCGAATCCGGATGCCGCCTCCAATTATTCATAAAAGTCTTCCGTCTGTTAAGAACGTACATGTGAGAACGTCCGAACATCGAAAATCGACGATCTTCCTTCCATCAATCTCTATGGGGTTTCACTATCCGTGCCGCTCGCAATCGACGGTTTTTTTCTTATGAGAACTGAGGGCGCCGTTGCCGCAAGAACTATCATTGCCGATGCCGAACCGACCGCCAGGGCCAGCACGTCGGCGGGATCGAAAGTTCCCCGCGAAAAAAAGGCAATGAGAGGCGCTGCGGCCGGCAGATCATGAAGGCGGTGAGGCAGACAGTCGAGGACCGCCTTCGGATGCCGCTGCGCCAGCTCAAAGAGCAGATCGACGGTGAACCAGCCCGCTGCGACAATCATGTACCAGCGAAGAGAGGGGGGTCTCATGGCGGCGGTGAGAACGGTAAAGGCAAAGACGTGGATGAACGACGGCAGAGAACCGCCCAGCGCGCCGAAGAGGTTTTCCGCAACGGGTTGCGCCAGGCGGTTTATCCGGCCTATGAACTCCAGGGAGGTATGGTCCGGCGGTCGATCCGTCAGGTAGACCACGGCGCCCGCAAACAGACATGCAGCGCCGATGATAAGCTGGCGCCTGCGAATGCTCGTCACTGCCTACAGGCCTCCTGGAGGTCCACTTACAGCGGGCTTTCGCTGTAGCTGTATG